>NZ_JBWKZF010000012.1:0-153330 GCF_059424195.1 Caulobacter sp. GW456-12-1-14-TSB4 | reverse complement strand
CGGTCGGCCCTGGAACACAGAAACGACGTGGGATGTCGGGCCGAGGAGACGACAGGTTCGGGGAAACCCGGACACCCGGGACCAGGCTTCGCAGCCTGGCCCGCCCGTCGGAGGCTTCAAGGGCGGACAGGCGCGAACAGCGTCGGGACGTCACGCTTCCGGAAAACGATCGCGCGGAGCGCTCGGGCTTCGTCGAAACGGTACCAAACTACACATCCTCCGGACGCTGTCCGGCGCTCCGCATCCCTTTCCCTTCTCACGGCCTTGCCGCGAGACGGCGCCTCCGCATGGCCAGGATCAGGCGCAAGGCCGCCCGAAGCGTCACCTTTTCGCCACATCCGCCGCAATTGAGAACGATTATCATTGCGACAGCTTTGCAGGATCGATAAGAACGCCTCGCAATTTCAAGAGGGGCCCTTCCCCCCGGGCCCTCGGGGATCAAGGACGATCATGCGTAATCCGAACTCCGCCGGCGTTGTGAGCCGGCCTCGTCGCGCCCTGGGCGTCGCCGCCGTCGCCGGTCTCGCCGGCCTGGGCCTGGCGCACGCCGCCGCCGCGACCGAAGCCGACGCCGCCGCGCCGATCGCGACCGCCGCCGCCGCCCCGACCGCTGCTGACGACAAGAACGAAGTCTCGACCGTCAAGATCGACGCCCGCCGCGTCGCCGACCCCTCGTCGAGCAAGTTCACCGCCCCGCTGGTCGATACCCCCAAGTCGGTGACGGTCATTACCTCGAAGATCATCGAGCAGACCGCCGCCACCTCGCTGACCGATATCCTGCGCACGTCGCCGGGCATCACCTTCGGCGCCGGGGAGGGTGGTCAGCCTTTGGCCGACCGGCCGTTCATCCGCGGCTCCAGCTCGGCCAACAACATCTTCGTCGACGGCGTCCGCGACAGCGGCGGCCAGACCCGCGAGATCTTCAATCTCGAGCAGGTCGAGGTCGTCAAAGGCCCCGACAGCGCCTATAGCGGCCGTGGCTCGGGCGGCGGCAGCATCAACCTGTCGTCCAAGACCCCGAAGGCCGACAACTTCGCGCGCGGCTCGGTCGGCGTCGGCACCGACGCCTATGTCCGCGCCACCGCCGACATGAACTACGCCATCAACGAAAGCGTCGCGGTGCGCCTGAACGTGCTGGGCACGCAGGGCAACACGCCGGGCCGCAAGGCCGTCGATTTCGACCGCTGGGGCGTCGCGCCCTCGCTGGCCATCGGCCTGAACGGCGACACCCAGATCACGGTGGCCTACTACCACCTCGACACCAACCAGACGCCCGACTACGGCATCCCGCTGCTGACCAAGACGACCGAGCCGCGCACGGCCTCGGGTATCCTGGCCGTCGATCGCCGCAACTTCTACGGCATCAAGAGCCGGGACTTCCAGAAGACCAAGTCCGACATCGTCACCTTCGCCATCGACCACAAGATCGATGAGGACCTCAATGTCCGTCAGGTGGTCCGCTATTCGAAGAGCCTGAACGACTACGTGGTCACCAACCCCGGCGACGGCGGCGCGGCCCAGTTCGTCCAGGGCCAGTGGTGGATGAAGCGCGGCACCAAGACGCGCTGGAACCCGACCGAGACGGTCGCCGCGGTCACCGACCTGCACGGCAAGAAGGTGTTCGGCGGTCTCGAGCACAGCTTCGACATCGGCGTCGAGCTGAGCCGCGAGGAAAACCAGAACGCCACCTACCTGCCCTACGGCACGACGACCTCGGCCTGCCCGACCGGCTTCACGATCGCGGCGGCGACCCTGACCAGCGTCGGGGGCGGCGACTGCACGCTCGTCTACAAGCCCAACCCGTACGACACCTGGACCGGCACGCTGAACCGCACCCCGGCCTCGCGCAACGTCACCAAGACGGCCGCCATCTACGGCTTCGACACCATCAAGTTCGGCGACAAGGTCATGCTGAACCTGGGTCTGCGCCACGACAGCTATGAGAGCGGCGGTGTCGACACCTCGGTGACCAGCGCCAACGGCGTCGTCACCGGCGTGACCTATGTGGCGCGTGGCGGCTCGTGGGACTTCACCAACTACCAGGTCGGCCTGGTCTACAAGCCGACCGCCAGCTCCAGCATCTACGCTTCATACGGCACCTCCTCGACGCCTCCGGGCATCTCGGGCGGCGACCAGAACAGCAACACCACCACGGGTACGGGCAACCTGGCCACGGTGCAGCTGGAGCCGGAAGACAGCATCAGCTACGAGCTGGGCGCCAAGGCCAACGTCTTCAAGGACACGCTGGCCCTGTCGGCGGCGCTGTTCAAGACCACCCGCAAGAACGCCCAGATCCAGATCGACGCCAACACCTACGCCCAGGTCGGCGAGGTCGAGGTGAAGGGCTTCGAGCTCGGCTTCTCGGGCAACGTCACCCCGAAGTGGCAGGTGTTCGGCGGCTACACCTACATGGACAGCGAACTGGTCAAGGGCGCCTATACCAGCGTCAACCAGGGCGACCCGCTGGCCAACACGCCCAAGCACACCTTCTCGACGTTCACGACGTACAAGATCACCCGGCAGTTCGCCCTGGGCGGCGGCGCCTACTACGTCTCGACCAGCTTCGGCGGCAACCAAGGCGGCGCCGGCGGCGGGACCAACAAGGCCTACGCGCCGTCGTACACCCGCTATGACGCCTTCGCCTCGTACACGATCAACAAGAAGGTCGACCTGCAGCTGAACGTCCAGAACCTGACGGACAAGCGCTACATCGCCCGCACCAACGGCGTGCACCACGCCGATCCGGCGCCGGGCCGCCAGGCGATCCTGACCTTCAACGTGAAGTACTAGTCCTCCCCGACTACCAGGCTTCACGTTCCGCGCCCCGTCCGGTTTGCCGGGCGGGGCGCTTTACGTTTGGGGCTGATCCGGATCAAAGGAAGACCAGCGCGGGCCGGCTAGGCTGGACCCACGACGAGGAGCGGTCCAAATGATGCTGCAAATCCCCGAGGTGCTGACCAAGGCCCAGGTCGCCGAGTGCCGGGCGATCCTGGACGCGGGTCCATGGGTCGATGGCAACCTGACCTCGGGCTTCCAGGCCGCGCGGGCCAAGACCAACGAGCAGTTGCCGCAGGACAGCGACGCGGCGCGCACCGTCGGCGACGCGATCCTCCGCGCCTTGGAGGCCAACCCGCTGTTCGTCTCGGCCGCCCTGCCGGAGTTCATTCTGCCGCCGATGTTCAACCGCTATGGCGAGGGCATGGGCTTCAAGGACCATGTCGACAACGCCATCCGCCGCGACCCGGTCAGCGGCCGACGCCTGCGCACCGACCTGTCGGCCACGCTCTTCCTTGAGGAGCCGGAGAACTACGATGGCGGTGAGCTTGTCGTGAACGACCTCTATGGCGACCACGTCGTCAAGCTGTCGGCCGGGGACATGATCCTCTATCCCAGCTCCAGCCTGCACCACGTCACGCCGGTGACCCGGGGCCGCCGCACCGCCAGCTTCTTCTGGATCCAGAGCCTGATCCGCGACGACGCCAGGCGCACGATGCTGCTGGAGATGGACGTCGCCATCCAGCGTCTGGCCCGCAAGGTCGAGGCCGACGACGAAGGCGTCCTGTCGCTGACCGGCGTCTATCACAACCTGCTGCGCCAATGGGCCGAGGTCTGAAAATAACGTGCTTAATGAGCATGTTCGTGGAACATCGGTCGGCTTTGCGAACCATAAGTTTACGGTTGCGTTCCACCATCCGCCCAACTTGGCGGAGACTTGATGTCACAGGGGCGAGATACCGCAGGGGCTAGCAGCGCGCTCTCGCCGTTCGGCGAGGCGGAAGCCGCGCGTTGGCTCTTCGACAACGCCAATGACCTGTTCACCGTGGTCTCGCCCGAGGGCCGCTTCGTCAGCGTCAACGGCGCCTGGACCACCTTGACGGGCTGGACCGCCGAGGAGCTGATCGGCCAGCCGACCCTGAAGTTCTGCCATCCCGACAGCCAGGACGCCCTGATCGACAGCGGCCGCTGCATGCGCGAGTCCGGCTCGGTGGTCAACGAACTGAAGATCCGCTGCAAGGACGGCCGCACCGTCTGGGTGCAGGGGCGTTCGCGCCTGGGTCCCAACGGCGAAATGATCGGGCTGATGCACGACATCTCGGCCGAGGTGGCGATCCGCGCCGAGCTGGAATCGGCCCGACGCACCCGAGAGATCCTGGCCGAGGAGGCCGGCATCGGCGTCTGGAGCTACGAGCCGGAAGGCGAGCGCATCGACTGGTCGCCGGACGTCCTGGCGCTGCTGGGCCTGTCGCCGGCCGACGTGGCCACGGCCGACCAGTTCCTGGCCCGCCTGCCCGACGACCAGCGCGAGACCGTGCACGAGGCCTTCCGCCACGCCACCCGCACCGGCGAGGGCGGATCGGTCGAGTTCAGGCTGCGCGGCGACGACGGCCGCTGGCACACCTTCCGCAGCACCTATCGCGCCGGCGAGCGGCGCGGCCGCCTGTTCGCCCTGAAGGGCATCACCCAGAACATCACCGACGTCGCCCGCAGCCGGGACAAGGCCATCTGGAGCGAGCGCCGGGCCCGCCGCCTGGTCGAGGACGCCCCGTTCGCGGTGGCCGTCTACGACCTGGACATGCGCCTGCGCCTGGTCAGCCCGCGCTTCCTGGAAATCTTCCGGTCGACCGAGGCCCAGGTCATCGGCAAGACCCTGTCCGAGCTGACCAATGGCGGCCGCCGCCGTTTCGTGGCCGGCGTCACCCGGGCCCTGTCGGGCGAGGTCGTCGCCCGCCGCGAGGATCGCCTGTTCGACGCCGAGGGCGTGGAGCGCGCCTTCCGCTGGGAGGCCCGGCCCTGGCTGGACGGCGCCGGCGAGATCGTCGGCGTCATCACCTATATGGATGACGTCACCGCCCTGACGGCCGCGCGGCGCGAGGCGCGGATCAACGCCCGCCGCCTGAAGGTCGCCCTGGCGGCGGCGCGGGCCGCTGTCTACGAGATCGACCACGAGGCCGAGACCTTCTGGGGCTCGCCCGAGTTCCACCGCATGATGGGCCGCCGCATCGGCTATGACGACGTGCGTCAGGCCATCTGGCCGATGGTCCATCCCGAGGACCGCGCCCGGGTCTATGAAGGCGCCGTCGAATGGTGGCGGGCCGGCCTCGGCGGGGCCCAGGAATACGACGTCCGCCTGATCTCGCCGCAGGGCGAGGCGCGCTGGGCCAGGATCTTCCACGACGTTCGCCGCAACGCCCAGGGCATCGCCCGCAAGGCGGTCGGCCTTGTCTTGGACATCGACGAGAAGAAGAAGGCCGAGCTGGCCCTGATGGCCGCCGAGCGCGCCGCCCAGGCCGCCAACGAGGCCAAGGCCCAGTTCTTGGCCAACATGTCCCACGAGATTCGCACGCCGATGAACGGGGTGCTCGGGGTCATGCACGTGCTCAAGCGGGAGCTGCCCGCCGGCGACAGCGCCGACCTCCTGGGCGAGGCCTTGGCCGCTGGCCAGATGCTGTCGACCCTGCTGGACGACGTCATCGACATCTCCCGGATCGAGGCCGGGCGCCTGGACCTGAACCGCGAGCCGGTCGATCCGCGCGAACTCGTTAGGGGCGTGGCCCGCCTGCTGGCCGGCCAGGCCTCGCACAAGGGGCTGCGGCTGGAGCTCGATCTGGCCGACGACCTGGGCTGGATCGAGACCGACCCGACCCGCGTGCGCCAGGCGCTGTTCAACCTGATCGGCAACGCCGTGAAGTTCACCCTGAAGGGCTCGGTGACCGTCCGGGCCCGCAAGTTCAGCTCCGCGGCCAATGGGGAGTGCGGCCCGCGCCTGGTCTTCGACGTGATCGACACCGGCATCGGCGTGCCGCTGGAGGCCCAGACCAGCCTGTTCGAACGCTTCCAGCAGGGTGACGCCAGCACCACCCGGCGCTTCGGCGGCTCGGGCCTTGGCCTGGCCATCACCCGCAAGCTGGCCCAGATGCTGGGCGGCGAGGTGTCGTTCCGCTCGACCCCGGGCGAGGGCTCGACCTTCACCCTGACCATCGCCGCGCCGCCGGCCCAGGCCCCCAGCGTGGCCGAGCCGGCCCGCGACGCTCTGCTGGACGGTCTGAAAATCCTCGTGGTCGAGGACAACCCGACCAACCAGTTGGTCGCCCGCCGGATCCTGGAGCAGCTGGGCGCCAACGTCAGTGTCGCCGACGACGGCGCGGCCGGCGTCGAGGCCGCGCGCGATGGCGGCTTCGACCTCATCCTGATGGACGTGCAGATGCCGGGCATGGACGGGCTGGAAGCCTCCCGCCGCATCCGCGCCCTGCCGGGGCCGGAAGCCCGGGCGCCGATCATCGCCCTGACCGCCAATGTCATGGCCCACCAGCGCGCGGCCTATCGCGCCGCCGGCATGGACGGAGTGGCCGCCAAGCCGATCTCCCCCGCCGCCCTGGTCGCCGAGATCGTCCGCCTGTCGCAGGCGGGCACCGAGCGTGAAGGCGCCGTCGCCTAACCCCGTTCCGCAGACCCTCTCCCCTTGGGACCTGAACCACGCTAAGCAGGTCGAAAATACGGGGGAACAAGGATGGCCGCAGCCGGTCAGGAACGCGCCTCGATGCGCACGGTCGTGGCGGCCTCGTCGGCCGGCACGGCTTTCGAATGGTATGACTTCTTCATCTTCGGCAGCCTGACCCAGGTCATCTCCAAGACCTTCTTCGCCGGCCTCAACGACACCGCCGGCTATATCGCCGCCCTGGCCTTGTTCGGCGTCGGTTTCGCCTTCCGGCCGCTGGGCGCGCTGGTGTTCGGCAAGATCGGCGACCAGGCCGGCCGCAAGGGCGCGTTCCTGGCCACGGTGCTGCTGATGGGCGGCGCGACCTTCGCCATCGCCTTCCTGCCGACCTACCAGCAGGCCGGTATCATCTCGCCGATCCTGCTGATCCTGATGCGCTGCGTGCAGGGCTTCGCCCTGGGCGGCGAGTATGGCGGGGCGGCGATCTATGTCGCCGAGCACTCGCCGGCCAACCAGCGCGGCTGGTCGACCTCGTGGGTGCAGAGCTCGGCCGCCTTCGGCCTGTTCGGGGCGTTGCTGGTGATCATGGCCACCCGCGCCACGGTCGGCACGGAAGCCTTCGACGCCTGGGGCTGGCGCGTGCCGTTCGCGGTGTCGATCGGCCTGCTGGGCATCTCGGTCTGGATGCGGATGAAGCTGTCGGAAAGCCCGACCTTCGCCGCCATGAAGGAAGAGGGCCAGGCCTCCAAGGCGCCTTACGCCGAGGCGTTCGGCCAGTGGAAGAACATGAAGCTGGTCATCCTGGCCTTCCTGTCGATGATGTGCGCCCAGGGCGGCGTCTGGTACACGACCTTCTTCTATTCCCAGACCTTCATGGAGAAGTTCCTGAAGGTGGACGCCGCCACCATCAACGGCGTCATGATGACCGCCACGGCGATCAGCGCGGTGTTCTACGTCGTCTTCGGCTGGCTGTCGGACAGGATCGGCCGCAAGCCGGTGATGCTGGGCGGCATGACCCTGGCCCTGCTGTTCTACTTCCCGGGCTTCCACCTGCTGGAAAAGGCCGCCAACCCGGCCCTGGCCGAGGCGACGGCCAAATCGCCCGTCGTCGTCGTGGCCGACCCCAAGGACTGCTCGCTGCAGTTCGACCCCGTCGGCAAGACCGCCTTCGTCACCTCGTGCGACATCATCAAGAGCGCCCTGGCCAATGCCGGCGTCTCCTATGTCAACCAGAAGGCCCCGGCCGGTTCGACGGCGGTGATGAAGATCGGCGGCGCCGAGATCGTCTCCAAGAGCGCCAAGGGCCTGCCGAAGGCCGAGGTCAAGGCGGCGAAGACCGGCGTCGAGACACAGATCAAGGCCGCCCTGGCCAAGGCCGGTTATCCGACCAAGGCCGATCCCGCGCGGATGAACAAGCCGCTGATGCTGGGCGTGCTGTTCGTGTTCGTGCTCGGCGCGACGGCCCTGTTCGGTCCGCTGGCCGCCTGCCTGGTCGAGCTCTTCCCGACGCGGGTGCGCTACACGGCCCTGTCCCTGCCCTATCACATCGGCACCGGCTGGGTCGGCGGCTTCGTGCCGTTCTTCGCCTTCGCCATCGTCACCGCGGTCGGCAACATCTATGCCGGCCTCTGGTACCCGATCGCCTTCACCCTGATCAGCGTGCTGACCACGGCCTTCCTGCTGCCGGAGACCAAGGACCGGCCGCTGGACTAGGCGGTCGCGGCCGGCAGCACCTCGACCGCGACGCCGGCCTGGGTCAGCGCATGCACCAGGGCCGGATCGACGGCATGGGTGATCAGCCGGACGATCTGCCGGCCTTCGCGGGCCAGCTGCACCAGATGCTCGGCGTCGGCTTTCGAGGGATCGAGCCGGTCGACGTCGCGGCGGGCCATCTTGACGATCTCCGGATCGGCGTCGCCGTCCAGCACCAGCACGTCCGCCGCGCCCAGGGCCCGGCTGGCGCGCAGGGTCAAGAGGTCGGCGGGACCCTTGCCGGCGATGAAACGCACCAGGCCCTTGCGCGCGGTGCCCTTGGCCAGAGCCTCGCGGAACAGCTGACCGGCCTTCTCCATGTCGCCCTCGCGGGCGGCTTGGGCGGCCTCGCCCAGCACGGCGTCGCGCAGGAAGGCCCGGCGCTCGTGCAGGGCCGGCAGCGCGCCGCGCACCTCGCCCTGAAACTTCTGCAGCAGGGCCGCGACCCGGCCGGTGCCCTCGGGCACCTGGGCCTCGATGTCGTTGCGGAGCATGGTCGCCAGCACCGGGGCCGAACCGCCCGTGCCGACGGCCGCCACCACCTCGCCGCGATCGATCACGGCCGGGGTGTTGAAGTCGCAGAGCGCCGGCCGATCGACGACATTGACCAGCACCCGCGCCGCTCGCGCCGCGCCGGCGGCGGCCTGGACGAACACCTCGTCCTGGCTGGCGACGAAGGCCAGGATCGCGCCGGTATAGGAGCCGGGCAGATAGGCGTCGTGCCCTTCCAGCCGGATGATCGTGGCTGGCGAGCCCTCGAACAGGCGCGCCTTGGCGTCGGCGGCGTCGCCGGTTCCGGCGATCACCACCTTGCGGCCGGCCAGGGGGAAATAGGCGGGGAAGCTGTCCAACGCGAACCTCGGATTATTGCGAACGGCAGTCGGTGTACGGACCACCGGGGAAGCCCTTGAGCATGGCGTCCGCGCCCTTGCTCCAGAGCTCGGCGTCGCCGGCCGTATAGCGGGCGCCGGACGCCGAACGGGCGAGCTTCAGGGTCTTGGTCGCGCCACCGGCGGTGACCACCACCTTCTTGCCGTGCAGGGCGTAGGCGGAGGTGAAGCGCTTGCCGGCCTTGCAGCTGTAGCGGATCGGCGCGTCGGTCGAGTCCATCGGAGCCACGGTGGCGCAGCCCGCCAGGACGACGGCCAACACGGCGAGGGGAACAACAACGCGGCGCAACAGGGATCCTCCGTTCGGGGCGAGCGCGAGCATAGCGGGTTTCGAAGACGGCGCCCGCCCGCCTTCGCATCTGCGGAAGCGTTTTTACATTGTCGCACGTTCCAACCGTTGTTCGGATTCCTCTGGCCAGACGGGGACTGAACGGTGTTAGGTTTCGATATCGGCGAGACCTTATCGTTGGGAGACGAAGACGCATGGCCGTGACGCTCGACATCAATGGCAAGCCGACCGCGATCCAGGCAGCGCCGGAGACCCCGCTGCTGTGGGTTCTGCGCGACGAGCTGGGCATGACCGGCACGAAGTTCGGCTGCGGCATGGCCCAGTGCGGGGCCTGCACCGTGCATCTGGACGGCCAGCCGATCCGCTCGTGCGTGACGCCGATCGAGGCGGTCGGCGCGGCCAAGATCACCACGATCGAGGGCTTGGGCGGCCAGCATCCGGTGCAGCAAGCCTGGGTCAGGCATGACGTGCCGCAGTGCGGCTACTGCCAGTCGGGCCAGATCATGTCGGCCTGCGCGCTGCTGGCCCAGAAGCCCAAGCCGTCCGACGAAGACATCGACAACGCCATGGCCGGGAACATCTGCCGCTGCGGCGCCTATCAGCGCATCCGCGCGGCGATCAAGGACGCGGCCGACTTCGGTCCGCCGACCGGCGAGAAGCACGCGGACATCGACGACGCCATCGTCGCGGCCTCGGGCGCGACCAACCGTGGAGCCGGCCGATGAACGCGCCCTTCAAGCCCCAGGAAAACAAAGGGGCGACGCGCCGCGACGTCGTCGTCGCCTCGGCCCTGGTCGGCGGGACCCTGCTGGTCGGCTGCTCGCCGGCCGACATCATGAGCGCCGGCTCCAAGGTCGAGGTCGGGGCCTTCGGACCCTTCATCAAGATCGCGCCCGACGGCGCGGTGACGGTGATCTCCAAGCACATCGAGTTCGGCCAGGGCAATCACGCCGGTCTCGCCGCCATCGTCGCCGAGGAGCTGGACGCCGACTGGACCAAGGTCCAGGTCGAGCAGGCTCCGGCCAACGCCAAGCTCTACGCCAATGGCGCCCTGGGCGCGCAGCTGACCGGCGGCTCGTCGGCGATCTCCAATTCGTGGGACCAGCTGCGCAAGGCCGGAGCCGGCGCGCGGGCCATGTTCGTCCAGGCCGCCGCCAACAAGTGGAACGTCGCGGTCGGCGAGATCACGGTCAAGGACAGCGTCGTCACTCACACCTCGGGCAAGACCGCCGGCTTCGGCGAGCTGCTGGCCGATGCGGCGAAGGTCCCCGCGCCGACCGATCTCAAGCTGAAGGACCCCAAGGCCTTCACCCTGATCGGCACGGACCGGGTGCGCCGCAAGGACGCCCAGATCAAAAGCGACGGCACGGCTCGTTACACCCAGGATGTCCGCCTGCCCGACATGCTGGTCGCGGTGGTCGCCCACGGCCCGCGCTTTGGCGCCAAGGTGAAGAGCTTCGACGCCGCCGAGGCCAAGAAGGTCGTCGGCGTGATCGACGTCTATGATATCCCGACCGGCGTGGCGGTGGTGGCCCAGAGCACCTACGCCGCCCGCATGGGCCGCGAGGCGCTGAAGGTCGAGTGGGACGAGGACAAAGCCGAGAAGCGCGGTTCGGCCGCCATCGCCCAGCTGTTCCACGACGTCGCCAGCGGCAAGAACACCGAGACCAAGTGGGAAGGCTTCGACCAGCGCGGCGACGCCACGGCGCTGAACGTCGCAAAGGGCGCCGACGTCTTCGAGACCACCTACGAGTTCCCGTACCTGGCCCACGCGACCATGGAGCCGATGAATTGCGTGGCGGCCGTGGATGGCGGCAAGGTCAAGCTGACCTTCGGCTCGCAGGGCCAGACCCTGGACCAGCTGGCCGCCGCCAAGATCGTCGGCTGCCTGCCCGGCTCGGTCGAGATCGAGACCCTGTTCGCCGGCGGCTCGTTCGGCCGGCGGGCCAACTTCCAGTCGGACTATGTCGCCGAGTGCGTCCACATCGCCAAGAAGGTCGGCAAGGGCCGGCCGGTGAAGCTGGTCTGGACCCGCGAGGACGACATGCGGGCCGGCTATTTCCGGCCGCTGACCGTGCACGCCGTGAAGGTGCAGCTGGACAAGGACGGCTATCCGGCCGCCTGGCGACACCGGATCGTCAGCCAGTCGATCATGAAGGGCTCGCCGATGGGCGGCAAAGGCCCTGACCAGACGGCGATCGAGGGCACGGCGGGCTCGCCCTATCTGAAGGCCACGCCGATCGTCGACGCCCAGGTCGCCCTGCCGGACGTCGGCGTGCCTGTGCTGTGGTGGCGCTCGGTCGGCGCGACCCACACAGCCTTCGTCATGGAGCACACGATCGACCAGCTGGCCGCCAAGGCCGGCAAGGACCCGATCGAGTACCGCCGGGCGCTCTACACCAAGGCCGGGGCCGACCGGCACCTGGCGGCCCTGAACCTGGCGCTCGAGAAGGCCTCGGCCCCCACGGTCGGCTGGACGCGCGGCGTGGCGGTGCATGAGAGCTTCGGCTCGGTCGTGGCCCAGGTCGCCGAGGTCAAGGTCGAGAACGGGGTCCCGCGCGTCGGCCGGGTGGTCACCGCCATCGACTGCGGCGTCGCCATCTCGCCCGACCAGATCGCGGCGCAGATGGAGGGCGGGACCTGCTATGGCCTGTCCGCCGCCCTGTTCGGCGAGGTCACCTTGACCGACGGCCAGGTCGATCAGAGCAACTTCGACCGCTATCGCGTGCTGCGCATCAACGAGGCGCCGGTGGTCGAGACCAATATCGTACCATCGGGCAATCCACCCAGCGGGGTGGGCGAGCCCGGTACGCCGGTGATCGGTCCGGCCGTGGCCAACGCCCTGTTCGCCCTGAACAAGACCGCCACCACCCGGCTGCCGTTCGTGCGTTCTGAAGCCTGATCGTTCAATTTTACCCGTTTCGCTCGCTAGACGGGAAGAATTGGGCCGCCCATCTTGCGACGATGGTTCAGAGCGTCAGTACCGCGTTTGAAAAGCTGACCCCGCGCGAGCGGGAGATCCTGCGGCTGATCGCGGGTCATCTCCAGTCCAAGGAGATCGCCCGCGCGCTGAACCTGTCGCCCAAGACCGTCGAGATGCACGTGCTCAGCGCCCGTCGGCGGCTGTCGGGCATGAGCCGCCGTGACGCGGCCCTGGCCTTCGTGGCCTGGGAGGGCGGCGACCCCGGCAATGACTACCGTAAGCAGCCAGACGCTCTGGCAGCGCTTCCAGACCTGCCGCCTTCTGAGCGGGAGATCGGATACGGTGATGAGCGTGAAAACAACGGCCTGGAGCCCCCGAAAGGCGCCCCCTACATGCCCCGACAAGGCTGGCGGCATGCGCTGAGCACCGTCCAGTGGCTGGGATTGCTCCTGGGGACGACGGCGTTGTTCGCCGTGCTCCTAGCGGTCATCGCCATTGGCGTCCACGAATACATGCTGGCGATCCGGGGCATCGTTCGACCCTAGGCCGCCAGGCCTTCAACAGATCAATCAGTGCCCACCCCAACGCGCGACATTCGCCGCGCGACAGGACCCGCTTTGCATGAACGCCGCATGCCTTCCCTTGGCGCCGACCGATAATACGTCCTACTGCCAGGATCGACCTTCGGTCTTGGCGAGCTCGGTACGTGTTCGAAATCCTGGTGCCCTATATCGGCTATCTGATCTCGCTGGTGATCTGCGGCGTCGCCATGTTGCAGAACGATCCGCCGCTGCGTTGGTCGGCGGGGGTGTTCATCATCGGCTGGATGCTGACCCCGGCCGTGAGCCACGTGGGGCAATCGGGCTGGGATACGCCCGTGGCCATCGTCGACACGAACGCGGCGTTGATCCTCATCTGGGTCTCGCTGCGCTGGCGGCGGCTTTGGTCGCTGGTGTTCGCGGCGCTGATGATCCTGCTCGTGACGGCGCGCGTCATCGCCTATTTCGACCGATCGATCGTCCGGTACGCCTACCAGGCGTCCAACAACGTCATCGTGGTCTTCCAGATGCTGACGCTGATCGTGGCCACGGTGCTGACCGTGCGGGCCCGGAGACGGGCCGATGAGGGAGCACTTCGATCCTGACCTCGACGCGATCGCAGACGAGCAGGACACCGCCGAGTTCAAGCGCAACCTGATCGGGGTCAACGCCGATCACCGTCGGGTGCTGCAGGTGCTGCTGCCCAAGCTGGCGGCGCTGCAGGAGCGCGGCGACTCCGCCGCCGCCCTGAGGCTGATCGCCGAGATCAAGCGCATCGTCATCAGCGAGGATACGCCGCTAAACTGATCCAACGGGCGAAGGTCGCCGCCGGGCCTCGGGGGAGAGCCCGGCCTCAGCGGCCTTCGATGGCGCGGGCGAGGTCCTCGGGTCGATCCACGTCGAGGTGGATCCCCGGATCTTGCACGGGAATCCGCGCCAACCGGGCGCCCGCGCTCTCCAGGAGGGCGCGGGCGCCTTCGTCTCCGGACAGCGCCCGCAGGGCCGGCAGCCAGGTCGCGCCGAACAGCACCGGATGGCCGCGCCGACCCAGATGCAGGGGCGCGACGATGTCGTGCGGGCTCTCCAGGGCGCGAGCCAGCAGGGCGGGCGTGGCGGGATCGACGGCCGGCATGTCGCCCAGGAACACGAAGACGCCGGCCGTGTCCTCGGACAGGGCCGAGGCGGCGGCTCGCAACGAAGCGCCCATGCCCTCATCCGCGTTCTCGACCGGGACCACGACCAGCTTTTCGGAGGCCTTCAGTCGATCCGCCGTCGCCTCGACGGCGGCACGCACGGCGGGGTCGGCGACCGCCACGAACACCCGCCGCGCCGGCGACAGGAAGGCCGTGCGCAGGCCGTGGGCCACCAGCGGCGCGCCATCCAGCATCGCGAGCAGTTTCCCGCCGCCGAAGCGAACGCCACGGCCCGCCGCCAGCACGATGGCGTCTAACCCGTTGGTATCGCTTTGCGTCATGGGCTCCAGCGCCTATTCTTACAGACAGACATGACGCCCTATGACGACAGTCCCACGCAAGCGGTTCATACGCCCACCCAGTTGATCGATGGGTTCGGCCGCGCCGTCACCTATCTGCGCGTGTCGGTCACCGACCGCTGCGACCTGCGCTGCGTCTACTGCATGTCCGAGCACATGACCTTCCTGCCGAAGGCCGAGGTGCTGACGCTTGAGGAGCTGGACCGCCTGGCCTCGACCTTCGTCGGCCTGGGCGTGCGCAAGCTGCGGCTGACGGGCGGCGAGCCGCTGGTTCGCAAGGGCTTCATGGACCTGGTCGCCGGCCTCTCGCGCCATCTGCGGACGGGAGCGCTGGACGAGCTGACCCTGACCACCAACGGCCTGCAGCTGGAACGCTTCGCCGCCGACCTGGCCCGTCACGGCGTGCGGCGGATCAATGTCTCCCTCGATACCCTCAAGCCCGACCTCTTCCGCAAGCTGACCCGGGGCGGCGACCTGGAGCGGGTGATCGCCGGGATCGACGCGACCCTGGCGGCGGGGATCGCGGTCAAGATCAACGCCGTGGCGCTGAAGGCCGACAACGCCGCCGAGCTGCCCGACCTGATCCAGTGGGCCCACGCGCGCGGCTGCGACATGACCCTGATCGAGACCATGCCGATGGGCGAGGTCGATCAGGACCGCACCGACCAATATCTGTCGCTCCAGGACGTCCGCCGCGACCTGTCGTCGTTCTGGACGCTGGAGGACATCCACCACGCCACCGGCGGCCCGGCCCGCTACGTCCGGGTAGCCGAGACCGGCGGGCGGCTGGGGCTGATCACGCCGCTCAGCAACCACTTCTGCGACACCTGCAACCGGGTGCGCCTGACCTGCACCGGCACCCTGCACACGTGCCTGGGCCGCGACGACGCTAGCGACCTGCGGGCGGTGATGCGCGGCGGGGCGACCGACGCCGAGCTGCGCGGGGCGATCTTCGCGGCGATCGGGTCCAAGCCTCAGGGTCACGACTTCCAGATCGCCCGGCCGGCCGTGGCGCGCCACATGTCCACGACAGGCGGCTAGGCGATGGCGCGGGTGCTGCTGTTCGGACGCCTGGCCGACCAGGCCGGCTGGCGCGACCGCGTGGTCGAGGCCGGCGATCTGGCGACCTTGAAGGATATCCTGTCGGCCGACCTGGGTGACGCGCTGACCGGCCCAGGTGTCCAGGTCGCCATCGACAAGACCATCGTGCGCGGCGAGGCAGCCCTCACCGCTACGACCGAGGTCGCCTTCCTGCCGCCGATGAGCGGCGGATGATCGTCACCCTGACCGACCAGCCGTTCGAGCCTGGCGCGCTCGTCACCGCTTTCTGCGCCGGTCGCCAGGAGACCGGGGCGTTGGCCACCTTCGTCGGCCTGGCCCGCGCCGAGCAGGGGGCGGCGGCGGCCTTGGAGCTGGAGGCCTATCCCGGCTTCACCGATGCGGCGATCGGTGAGATCGCGGCCGTCGCGATCGATCGGTTCAAGCTGCACGACGTCCACATCGTCCACCGTACGGGCCGGATCGCGCCGGGCGAGGCTATCGTCTTCGTCGCCACGGCCGCCGGCCATCGCCGCGAGGCGTTCGAGGCGTGCGACTTCCTGATGGACTACCTCAAGAGCCGCGCGCCCTTCTGGAAGAAGGAGCACGGCCCGGACGGCGCGCGCTGGATCGAGCCGACGGACCGCGATAGGACCGACGCCGAACGTTGGGACTGAAGGAGACGGGAATGACCGAAGCGCTGAAGCCGGGCGGCGGGATCAAGCCGGACCTTCCGTTCAAGCCGGTCCGCGTGGCCGTGCTGACCATCTCCGACACCCGCGACGAGGAAAGCGACACCTCGGGCCAGATCCTGGTCGACCGCGTCAAGGCCGCTGGCCACGAGCTGGGCGGCCGGGCGGTGGTCCGCGACGACGTCGAGCAGATCCGCCAGCAGGTCCGCGACTGGATCGCCGACAAGGCCGTGGACGCCATCGTCACCACGGGCGGCACGGGCCTGACCGGCCGCGACGTCACCCCCCAGGCGCTGGAGCCGCTGTTCGACAAGAAGATCGACGGCTTCTCGGTGATCTTCCACCTGGTGTCCTACGCCTCGGTGGGCCTCTCGACCCTGCAGTCGCGGGCCACGGCCGGCCTGATCGACGGCGTCTTCGTGTTCTGCCTGCCGGGCAGCAATGGCGCCGTGCGCGACGGCTGGGACAAGGTGATCTCCGCGCAGCTGGATAGCCGCCACAAGCCCTGCAACATGGTCGAGCTGATGCCGAGGCTTCTCGAGCAGTGAGCAAGCTTACCCATATCGACGACCAGGGCCGGGCCCGGATGGTCGACGTCTCCGACAAGCCGGCGACGGCGCGCGAGGCGGTGGCCACGGGCTTCGTGCGGATGAGCGCCGAGACCTTGGCCCTGGCGGTGTCGGGTTCCGGCCGCAAGGGCGACGTCCGCGCCGTGGCCGAACTGGCCGGGGTCATGGCGGCCAAGAAGACCTCCGACCTGATCCCCCTGTGCCATCCGCTGGCGCTGTCGAAAGTGGTCGTCGAGGTCGAGCCTGGCGAGGGCGGGCTGTCGGTGACCGCGCGGGTCAAGACCACGGGTCCGACCGGCGTCGAGATGGAGGCTTTGACCGCGGTGTCGGTGGCCTGCCTGACGATCTACGACATGCTGAAAGCCGCCGAGAAGGGCATGGTCATCGAGGCCGTGCGGCTGCTGGAGAAGACCGGCGGGAAGTCCGGGGACTGGACGGCCGGCTAGAGCGCGGCCGAAGCCTCGCCCTTCGACAAGCTCAGGGTGAGGTTTCTAATGCGGCGTCCGAAGTAGTCCTCATCCTGAGCTTGTCGAAGGACGAGGGCGGGCCCTAAGCCGCCCGACGCTGCCCTGCCTCACCCGCGATCCGCAGCTCGCCCATCCGTTGGGCCAGACGCGTGGCTTCCTGGGCAAGGGCATGAGAAGCCGCCGTCGTCTCCTCCACCATCGCCGCGTTGCGCTGCGTCACCTGGTCCATCTGGTTCATGGTCGTGTTGACCTCGGCCAGGCCGCGAGCCTGTTCCTGGGTCGAGGCGGCCATTTCGCCGACCAGGCCGTCGATCTGATCGACCTCCTCGGCGATGGCGCGCAGGGCCTCGCCGGCCTTGCCGACATATTGCACGCCCTGGCCGACTTCGGCCGTGCTGGCGCTGATCAGAGTCTTGATCTCGCGGGCCGCGTCGGCCGAGCGCTGAGCGAGCGCCCGCACTTCTTGCGCCACGACCGCGAAACCACGACCGGCTTCACCTGCCCGCGCGGCTTCGACGCCGGCGTTCAGGGCCAGCAGGTTGGTCTGGAACGCGATCTCGTCGATCACCCCGATGATCTGGCCGATCTGGGCCGAGGACTTCTCGATGGCGCCCATGGCCTCGACGGCCTGGGTGACGATCGAGCCCGAGGCGTCGGCGGCGGTGCGGGCGCGCTCGACCACCTTGCGGGCGCGGCTGGCGCCCTCGGCGGTCAGGCGCACGGTGCTGGTGATCTCGTCGAGGGCGGCGACGGCCTCTTCCAGGCTGGCGGCCTGGCGCTCGGTGCGGCCCGACAGGTCGTCGGCGGCGGCGGTGATCTCGGCCGTGCCGCCGTGGATCGCGGTCACCGCGCCCAGCGAGGCGGCGATGACGCCCGACAGCTTCTCGACCGCGACGTTGAAGTCGATGCGCAGCTTCTCGTAGCCGGCCGGGAATGGACGGTCGAGGCGCTTGGAAAGGTCACCCTCGGACATCGACTTCAGAGCGCCGGCCAGACTCTCGACCACGGCCTCCTGGGTGGCTTCGGCCTCGTCACGGCGCTGTTCGGCCTGCGCGCGCTCGATCTCCAGGGCGTCGCGGACGTCGGCGGCCTCCAGTTCCTTGCGACGGGCCTCGACCGTGTCGTGGAAGGTCTGCAGGGCCTGGGTCATCTGACCGATCTCGTCCTGGCTGCGGGTCTTGGGCAGCACGACCGACAGGTCGCCGGCCGACAGGCGGCGCAGGGCGCTGGTGATCTGCACCAGCGGCGCGACCAGACCCTTCTGGGCGGCGATCATCAGCACGGCGGCGAAGGCGGCGGCGACCAGCAGCAGGGCGCCCATGACGACCTGGCCTAGCAGGCTCATCGACTTGGCGGCCTTGGCGTCGCGGGTGGCGGCGGCCTCGATCTTGGTTGAGGCTTCCTCCATCTTGGTCTCAAGGGCCGAGAACTGGGTGGCGAAGCCCGGCAGCTTGGCGCGCGCGCCGGCCGCGTCGGTGTCGGCGTGGCCGACAATGTCGCCAGCGGCGGCGATATAGGTCGCCAGCGGGGCCTCGACGTCGGCGAGGGCGGCCTTCACGGCCGGGTCCTGGGCGAGGCCGTTGCTGGTGGCGATGTCGGTCTTGAACGCTTGCGTATGCTCGGCCAGGTCGGCGCGCACGGCCTTGAGGTCGACGCCCAGGGCCGGGTCGGCGGACATGATCCCGCCCATGACGTCGGCGCGCAGGGCGTCGTGCATCATGTCGGCGTGCATGTGCAGGCGCAGGATCTTGGCGGAGGTCTCCGAACGGGTGAGAGCGGAGTCGAGGCTCATCGCCACCCACAGGCCCGTACCGGCGGTGGCCGCGCACAGAAGCGCCGCGCCGGCGGCGGCTCCCATGACCTTCTGACCCAAGGACGCCATGTCGGTATCTCCCCGCGACGCATCGCAATTTCGCGAGGCAGGATGCGGGGATAGGTGTCTAACGGCCCTTAACCTTGGCCTTGTCGGGCCGGCGACATAACGTCGCTCTCTAGCGCGGGATCTCGCTGGTCTTGACCAGGGCGACCTGGCGATAGACGGCGGCGACCTCGAAATAGCGGCCGAAGGCGGCGTGGAACTGGTCGACGGCCTGCTTCACGCCCGGTCCGCCGATCTCGCTGATGTCGTGCCAGTAGTCGTCCAGCACCATCATGCCGCCGACGCTGAGCAGGCTGGCGCAGAAGCACAGGTCGATCAGCACGGCCAGGGCCGTATGGCTGCCGTCGACATAGATCAGGTCGAACTGCTCGTTCCGCTCCAGCATCTGGGGCAGGACGTAGGTCGAGAAGCCCTTGTGGGTGTCGAGGCTGCGGAAGCCGCACTTGGCCATGTTGCGCGCGAAGCGCGGCTCGACGGCGTGGTACTTCTCTTCCGGGTTCAGGGCCTCGTCGAACCAGGGATCGATGACCGTGACCGCCAGGCGGCTGGGCAGCAGCCAGTCCATGAAGGCCAGGTTCCGGCCCTCATAGGCCCCGATCTCCATGTAGCGGATCGTCTCGCCCGCCGGGCGCTTGGCCGCGAAGTCGCGCAGCAGCGGGGCCACGAACGGGATGTTGTTGCTGGCCCAGGTCGAGGTGAACTCGAAGCCGGCCTGTTCCGCATGAGCGTTGAACGCGTCGACCACGGTGGCGTCACGCTGGCCGCCCAACATGGTCTTGGCCAGGTTCGGGGCCAGGCGCGGATTGATCTTGGTCAGCGAGCGCAGCTTGGCGAAGCCCGCGCGGTGCGTCACCGCTTCGGCGTCGAAGTGCATGTCCGTGCCGTCGGCCATGGTCCCTGGTCCTCGCAATCGTTGGCGAGACCGTAGAACAAAGGTCTTAAGCGACGATGATCTGGCCGTCGCGGACCTCGACCGGCCACGGGAACAACTTGTCGCCGGGGCAGGGGCCGGCCACGCAGGCCCCGTCTTCGATCTTGAACAGCGCCGCGTGGCCCGAGCACAGGATCAGGTCGTTCTCGCGGGTCAGGTAGCGGCCGGCGAAGCCCGCCAGCGGCCAGCCGGCGTGCGGGCAGCTGTCGACATAGCCGACGACGAGGTCACCCTTGCGGACCACGAAGCCGGCGAACATCGCGTCGTCATGGCGGTAGCGGAAGCCCTTCGAGCCGGGGTCGGAGACCTCGTCCAGGGCGCACAGCACCGTGCCGGCGGCGGGCCGGGCGGGGTTGTCGAGCTCGACGTTCATGGCGCTGGGACCGCGTCGATCCCGACCGGCCACTCGTGGATCTCGATCCGTTCGAAGAGGCCGGCCTGGACGTAAGGATCGGCCGCAGAGAACGCCCGCGCGGCGGCGAAGTCGGCGACCTCGACCGCCATCAGCGAGCCGCGCATGACGCCGGCTTCGTCCTTCAGATAGGCCCCGAACCGGTAGTCCGCCCGCGAGCGCACGAAGGCCAGGTGCGCCGGGCGCGTGGCCTGGCGCAGGTCTTCGGTCCCGGGTCTGTCCAGGCAGTGCAGGGCGAACAGCGGCAAGCGGTCAGCCGATCGAGCCGACGCCCACGCGCCAGCCGTCGATGGCCACGCTCTCGAACAGGCCGGCCAGGGTGTAGGGGTCGTTGTCGACGAAGGTCTGGGCGGCGGCGCGGTCCTCGGCCTCGATGATCAGCATCGAGCCGATCGGCGAACCGGCGTCATCCAGCAGCGGGCCGGCGGCCTTCACCAGGCCCGCGCCGTTCAGATAGTCCAGGTGGGTCGGGCGGGTGGCCGCGCGCAGCTCGAGGGCGCCGGGTTTGTCCTTGCAGTAGACGACGAAGAGGGCCATGCGGCGGTCCTTGCTGGTTTTAAGCTTCTGATTTCAGGGGGCGCGAAAGCAAGCCCTGGATGGCGGCGTCGACCGCGACCTCGCCGGCCAGGATGGCGGCGACGGCCTCGCAGATCGGCACCTCGACGCCAACCTTGCGGGCCAGGGCGCGGACGGCCGGCGCCGAGGCGACGCCTTCGGCCACCGAGACCTTGCCGGCCAGGGCCTGTTCCAGGGTCAAGCCTTGGCCCAGGGCCAGGCCGACGCTCATGTTGCGCGACTGCGGGCTGGAGCAGGTGAGCACCAGGTCGCCCAGGCCGCACAGGCCGGCGACGGTCTCGGGCTTGGCGCCTAAGGTGACGGCCAGGCGGGTCAGTTCGGCGAAGCCGCGGGTGATCACCGTGGCGTGGGCGTTGCGGCCCAGGCCCTTGCCCTCGACGATGCCGCAGGCGATGGCCAGGACGTTCTTGACCGCCCCGCCGGCCTCGGCCCCGATCAGGTCATTGGCGGTGTAGGGGCGGAAGGTCGGGATGGCGATGGCCTCGGCGATGGCGCGGCCCAGGGCCTCGTCCTCGCAGGCCAGGGTGACGGCGGCGGGAAGGTTGCGGGCCACCTCGCCGGCGAAGCTGGGCCCCGACAGCACCGCGATCGGCGCACTGGGCAGGGCTTCGCCGGCCACATCGGTCATCAGCTTCAGCGAGCCTTGCTCGACGCCCTTGGAGCACAGCACGATCGGCGCGCCGGCCTTGTGGTGCGGAGCGAAGGCGGTCAGGGCCGCGCGCAGGTGCTGGGCCGGCGCGACGGCCAGGATCAGATCGCAGTTGGCGAGACCCGCCAGGTCGGTCACCGCCTTGATCCCCGGCTCCAGCGCGATGCCGGGCAGGAACACGGCGTTCTCGTGCTTTTCGTTGACGGCCGCCACCACCTCGGGCTCGCGGGCCTGGAGCGTCACTTGCAGGCCCGCGCGAGCGCAGACCTGGGCCAGGGCGGTGCCCCAGGCGCCGGCGCCGATGACGCCTACGTGGTGGAAGGTCATGCCTTGGCTCCCTTGCGTCCGTAGGCGTTGGCGGGATTGGCCAGCGCCGCGGCCTCGTCCAGCGGCCAGCGCGGACGGGCGACGGCGTCGAGGTCGTCGGAAATGCCCAGGGCCAGCCGCTCGGCGCCGGCCAAGGCGATCATGGCGGCGTTGTCGGTGCAATAGGCCAGCGGCGGAGCGGCGAAGCTGAAGCCGTTCTTCTCGCAGTCGGCCAGCAGGGCCGCGCGCACCGCGCCATTGGCGGCCACGCCGCCGGCGACGACAAAGCGCAGGTCTTCGGCGCCGTGGCTTTCCTTGTAGAGCTTCATCGCCCGATCGACCCGCTCGGACAGCTGGCGGGCGATGGCGAACTGGACGGCGGCGGCTAGGTCGCGGCGCTCGTCGTCGGTCGTCAGGGTCTCGGCGATCCGCGCGGCGGCGGTCTTCAGGCCCGAGAACGAGAAGTCGCAGTCCTTGCGGCCCAGCAGGGCGCGGGGCAGGGCGTAGCGGGTCGCGTCGCCGCCGACGGCCAGCTTCTCCAGCGCCGGACCGCCCGGATAGGGCAGGCCCAGGCTCTTGGCGATCTTGTCGAAGGCCTCGCCGGCCGCGTCGTCGATGGTGGTGCCCAGGCGCTTGCAGGCCCCGACGCCGGAAACTTCCAAGAGCTGGCAGTGTCCGCCCGAGACCAGCAGCAGCAGGAACGGATAGGCGATGTCGGCGCCCAGGCGGGCCGAGACCGCGTGGCCTTCCAGGTGGTTGACGGCGACCAGCGGCACGCCGCGCGCCAGCGACACGGCCTTGCCGAACGCCAGGCCGACCATCACCCCGCCGACCAGGCCCGGACCGGCCGTGGCGGCGACGCCGTCCAGGTCGTCGAACGACAGGCCCGAGGCGCGCATGGCCTCGGCGGCGATGGCGTCGATGGCTTCCACGTGGGCGCGGGCGGCGATCTCGGGCACGACGCCGCCGAACGGGGCGTGCTTCTCGAACTGGGTGCCGATGATCGAGGACAGCACCGTGACCGTCCCGTCCGCGTCGCGGCGCAGGACCGAGGCCGCGGTCTCGTCGCAGCTGGTCTCCAGGCCGAGGATGGTGAGGGCGGAATCCTTAGGGGTGGTCATTTCTTGCGGGCTTCCCGCCGCTCCTGTAGCAGCGAAGATGAAATCTCGTCTCCGCAGGTAACGTTCCGACCGTGTCCCGGCAACCTCCCATCCGCATCGGCGCGCGTGGCTCCAAGCTCTCCCTGGCCCAGTCGGGGCTGATGCAGGCGCGGATCGCGCACGCCCTGGGCGTGCCGCAAGGCGCTTCGAAAGAAGAGATCGAGGCCGCCGCCCCGCTGATCCCGATCGTCACCAGCGGCGACCGCATCCAGGACCGCCGCCTGATGGAGATCGGCGGCAAGGGCCTCTTCACCAAGGAGATCGAGGAAGCCCTGCTGGACGGCCGCATCGACTGCGCCGTCCATTCGCTGAAGGACATGCCGGCCGAGCTGCCGCCGGGCCTGATCCTGGCCGCGACGCCGGAACGCGAAGACCCGCGCGACGCCTTCATCAGCCATGTCGCCGAGCGGCTGGAAGACTTGCCCAAGGGCGCGCGCCTGGGCACCGCCAGCTTGCGTCGCCAGGCGCAGGCCCTGCACGTGCGGCCCGACCTCGAGATCGTCATGCTGCGCGGCAATGTCGACACCCGCCTGGCCAAGCTGGAGCGCGGCGAGGCCGACGCCATCCTGCTGGCCCAGTCGGGCCTCAACCGCCTGGGCCTCGGGCATATCACCCGGAGCTGGCTCGATCCCGACGCCGCCCCGCCGGCGCCCGGTCAAGGCGCGCTGGTCATCGAGACCCGCCTGGAAGACGCCCACGCCCCGTGGCTGCAGGCCGTCAGCTGCCGCGAGACGACCATCGCCGTGGCCGCCGAGCGCGGCGCGCTCTACGCCCTGGAAGGCTCGTGCCGCACGGCCATCGGCGCCCGCGCGGTGCTGGACGGTTCGCGCATCACCATGATCGTCGAGGCCCTGACCCCGGACGGCGCCCAGCGCTTCCGCCGCCATGGCGAGATCACGCTCTCCGGTGCGAACGACATCGCCGAGGCCCGCGAGCTGGGCTTGAAGCTCGGCGCCGAGGTCCGCGTCGAAGGCGGCGACGCCATCCTGCTGCCGGAGTAACGGCATGGCTGCGGGCGGACCGGTCTGGATCACCCGCGCCCGCCCCGGCGCCCTGGCCACCGCCGAGCGCGTGCGGGACCTGGGGTTCGAGGTCCTCGTCGACCCGCTGCTGGCGGTCGAGACCCTGGACGCCGACTTCGATCTCTCCCATGTCACGGCGCTCGCCTTCACCAGCGCCAACGGCGTGGAGGCCTTCGCGCGCCTCACCGACGAGCGCGGCCTGCCGGTGTTCGCGGTCGGCCGGGCCACGGCCAAGGCGGCGCATGTCGAGGGTTTCGCCTCGGTCTCCAGCGCCGACGGCGATGTCGAGGACCTCTGCGACCTGATCGCCGCCGGCGCGTCCGGGCCGGTGCTGTGGGCCGGGGCCAGGGAGCCGGCCGGCGATCTGGTCGGCATGCTGCGTGGCTGCGGGGTGATGGCCAAGGGCGTGGCGGTCTACGAGACGCTTGACCGCGCGCCCTCCGACGAGACCCTGGCGCGGCTGGATGGTCCGGTGACGGCGCTTCTTCATTCTCCGCGCGCCGCGCGCGTCCTGGCGGCGATCCTGCGGGAACGACCCGGGCCGGCCTTGCGGTTCCTGTGCCTGTCCGAAGCCGTCGCCGCGCCTTTGCGCGATCTCGTCGAACCCGGGTCTGTGACCTTCGCGCCGCGTCCGGACGAATCCGCGCTGCTGGACCTGCTCAAAGCCTAAGCACGGCGTTGCGAAGCAACGCGGCGTGGGGCACGAATGGACCTCATGAACGCCGCTCCCGATCCCGCTGAAATCGTCGCCCCCAGCGATCCGGCGCTGTACGCCCGCCGCCGCGTGATGGGGCCTGGCGTGTGGATCTGGCTGATCCTCTGCGTGCTGTGCGTCGCCCTGGGCGCTGGCGTCGCCCACTACGGCCCGACCCTGTTCAAGCCCAAGGGCGCGCCGACCGGCGGCGAAGTCTCGGCCGCGCCTAGCCCGCACTCTGTTGCCGACCGCGTCGCCCCGGGGACGGCCCTGCCGGTCGAGACCGGGACGACCGCCGTCGTCCCGCCCGCCGCCGACCTGGATCGCCTGGACGGCCGAATCACCGCCCTGGAATCCAGTCAGAAGGGCGTGACCGACGCCGCCGCGAGCGCCCTGGCGGTCTCGGCATTGGCCGAGGCGACCGAGACCTCGCGTCCGTTCTCCCAAGAGCTGGCGGGCCTGCAGCGCGTCCTGCCGTCCTCGCCCGACCTGGCTGCCTTGGAGCGTCTCTCGACCCAGGGCGCGCCGACCCGCGCCGGTCTCTCCATCCAGTTTGGCGCCCTGGCCGGCCGCGCCGCCAGCGCCGCGCGCAATCCGGGCCCCGACGCCGATCTCTTCTCGCGAATTCGCTATGCCCTCTCCGGCATCGTCTCGATCCGCCATGTCGGTTCGACCACTGGCTCGACTCCCGACGCCATGCTGGCCCGGGCCCAGGCGCTGCTGGATGACGGCGATGTCGAGGGCGCGGTCCAGGCGCTGGACGCCATCCCCGACACCGCGCGCGACGTGCTGGCCCCCTGGACCAACGCCGCCAACCGCCGGATCGAGATCGATCGCCGCGTCGCCGCCATCCGAGCCGACGCCCTGACCGGCCTGTCCCGGGTCACCCGGACGAATCCATGACCCGCGTCGCCTTCGCCCTCTTCCTGGTCGCCGCCGTCGCGGTCACGGTCCTGGCCCTGACCGGCGAGCCTGGCCGCGCCTCGCTGGAGTGGATGGGCTGGCGGGTCGAGATGACGGCCGCCGCCGCCGCCCTGCTGACCCTGTTCTCGGCCCTGTTGTTCACCCTGCTGTGGCGCGGGGTGATCTGGATCGTCGAGGCGCCGCGCCGCCGGGCCCGCGCCCGCGCCGAGGCCAAGCGCAAGTCGGCGATCGAGGCCCTGTCGCGCGGCTTTCTCGCGGTCGCGGCCGGCGACGGCTCAGAAGCCCGCCGCCTGGCCCAGAAGTCTTCCGAACTGGCCGAGGACGCGCCGGGTCTGGTCCGTGTGCTGGCCGCCCAGGCCGCCGAGGCCGCCGGCGACA
Organism: Caulobacter sp. GW456-12-1-14-TSB4; assembly: GCF_059424195.1. Taxonomy (NCBI): domain Bacteria; kingdom Pseudomonadati; phylum Pseudomonadota; class Alphaproteobacteria; order Caulobacterales; family Caulobacteraceae; genus Caulobacter; species Caulobacter sp. GW456-12-1-14-TSB4. The sequence continues at coordinate 127,312 of NZ_JBWKZF010000012.1, read as the reverse complement.
TGACCGCGGCCAAGAGCGCCTACAACGCCATGCTCGGCTTTCCCGAGATGCGCCTGGCGGGCTTGCGCGGCCTGATGCAGGCGGCCTTGGCGGAAGGCGACCGCGCCGCCGCCATCCGTCACGCCGAGACCGCCTATGGCCTGGCCCGCACCGCTCCCTGGGCCTGGCGCGCTTTGCTGGAAGCCCGGCTGGAGGTCGGCGACTGGGCCGCGGCGCTGGAACTGGTCCAGGGCGCCCTGGAGCGCAAGATCGTCTCGCCGGCAGTGGCCGATCGCAGCCGCGCCGCGCTGCTGGCAGCCTCGGCCGCCAGCCTGGAGGACAGCCCCGAGCCGAAGACCCGCAGCCGCGCGCTCGACTTCGCGACCCAGTCGGTGAAGCTCAAGCCCGATTTCGCCCCCGGCGTGGTCATGGCCGCGCGCCTGCTGGCCGACGACGGCAAGGCCGCCAAGGCCGGCCAGCTGATCGAGGCCGCCTGGAAGGCGCAGCCGCACCCGGCCCTGTGGCTGGCCTATCGCGACCTGAAGACCAACGAGACCCCCAAGGCCCGCGCCCAGCGCCTGGCCGCCCTGGCCGCGATGAAGCCCGAGGCTCGCGAGAGCCGTATCCTGCGTGTTGAGAGCGCCCTGATCGGCGGCGACCCGATCGCCGCCCGCGCCGCCGCCCGCCTGCTGGACGCCGAGGCCCCGACGGCCCGATTCGCCGGCCTGATGGCTCGCGTCGCCGCCGCCAACAGCGACGCCGACGAGGCCCGCGCCTGGATCGCGCGCGGCGTCGAGGCCCCGCAGGAGCCCGACTGGTCCGACCTCGACCCTGAAGGCCGCGCCTTCGCCTATCAGCGCGAGGACTGGGCCCGCCTCGCCGCCAGCTACGCCGAGACCGGCCAGCTGATCCATCCGCGTCACGAACGCCGTGAGCGGACGATGAACGACCTGCCCGAGCTGCCTTCGGCCTATGCCGACTATGTGGATTCGACGCCGTTCATCCGCGCGGCCGAGACCGGCGGCGCCCTGATGCCCATCCCGGACGACCCCGGCGTGTTCGACGCGCCGCCGATTTCCGAGCCTCCGGAAGGGGGTCCAGCGCCGCGTCGCAATTCTGGTGCAAGACGACGCTTGGCAAGTGGCTCGCGTCCCGCTAAGTAGGCGCTCCTCGCGGTCGGACCCTGGTTCGAAGCGACGTGGGCCGCTTTAGCTCAGCTGGTAGAGCACATCATTCGTAATGATGGGGTCAGGTGTTCGAGTCACCTAAGCGGCACCACTTTTCCTTATATTCCTGAAGTCGTTGGATCGCTGGCGGTTGGGCTATCGCAGCACCGAGACCGCCATCGTCACCACAAGAAGCGCGATGAGCGCGAAAAGTCCCGCCTCGAGCCAAGTGACAGTCGACTTTCTTTTGCCGACGGGCTCCATCGGGGTTCTCCTAGAGGGCGAATGACTGCGACAATACGCCGCAAAGGTTGCCGTAGTACGAACCAGCTTGGCCTTGATCAGGTGGATTGGAGTTTCCGAGACAGCGGTGACGGAACCTGCGGCGACAAGGCGCCGTTCGACTCCAAACAGGAGTTCCGCCATGTCCGATCGCGTCGATAACGAAACCGCCCTCGAGGAAGTCATGAGCTTCCTCGATTCGCCGCCGGAAGAGGGCTCTGCTGACGATGCGCGGTTTGGGGAGCGGTTGCGGCAGGTGATCGCCGCGTCGATCCCTCTGGACGAGGGCGAGGATCCGGAGGACGCGCCGACGCTCCAGCTCGACGACAAGTTCCGCAGCCGGCTGGAGAAGGTCGCCCGTGATCGGGGCGGCAGCTATTTCGGCGACCATCCCGACGGCATCGGCCCGACGCTCGGCATGGACGTTTCCAAGTCCTAGGCGGCAAGTCCTAGTCGTCCCAGCCCTTGCGCTTCTTCTTCTTGCCCAGCGCGAAGATGCCCGGATAGGGGCCCTTGCCGACACGGTAGAGGCACCAGTCGTCGTCCTTGGCGCAGTCGCCGTCGAAGGCGGCCTTCTTGTCCGGGTCGATGGCGGCGTACATCGGGGCCGTGCGCGAGCGCTGGCCGTCGGCCTCTGCGCAGGCGGCCTTCTGGTCGCGGTTCAGGGCCACGACCTTCTCGTGCCGGCATCCGAGGGAGCCGCGCAGGCTCTCGCGGGTCTGGTCGCTTTCCTCGGCCAGCTTGCGGGCGGTGAAGCCCGGCGGGGCGACGATGGCGGGAGGGCCCGAGGGCTTGGCGGCCACGGGTGCGGCCGGGACGGTCATGGGCGGCGGCGAGAGAGGCGCCGGGCTGTGACGCGCGGGGGCGATCGGAGCAGGCGCCGGCGTGGCCGTACGCGGCGCGATCTCGTCCAGCAGCTCGGCCTCGATGACCGGCGGCTCGACCAGTTGCGGCATCCAGTGCGCGCCGGAGACCAGAGCGAGGATCACCAGGGCGTGGGCGGCCACGGCCAGCGCCAGAACGGCCAGGTCCCTGGCTCTGGGGCGTCGCCACGTCTCGTCGGCGATCGCCATGGCCATATCGCTACTCCGTCACTCCGAAGAGGTCGGTACGCGCGTCCTGAGGTGCAAGCGGGGCCGTTTCGGACAAGAAAAAGGCCCGGTGTTTCCACCGGGCCTTCTCTTTGATCAGCGATCGAAGAGGGAGCTTACGCCGCTTCCTTCGCCTTGACGCCGAAGCGGCCGTAGAAGGTCTCACCCTTTTCGGCCATCTCGCGCAGCAGCGCCGGCGGCGCGAAGCGCTTGCCGTACTGCTGGGCCAGACGATCGCAGGTCTCGACGAAGGCCTTGGCCCCCACGCCGTCGATCAGGCTGATCGGGCCGCCGGTCCAGGGCGCGAAGCCCCAGCCTAGGATGGCGCCGACATCGGCCTCGCGCGGGTCGACGATGACGCCTTCCTCGAAGCAGCGGGCGGCTTCGACGGCCTGGCGGTACAGCAGACGCGTGCGGATCTCCTGGATCAGCGTCGCGTCGGCGTCCGTGGTCGTCACCGGGGCGAGGTCAGCGAGACCCTTCCACAGGGTCTTCTGGCCGTTCTCCGGATAGTCGTAGAAGCCCTTGCCGTTCTTGCGGCCCAGGCGGCCCAGCTCGACGACCATCTTCTCAAGGACGGGGGCGAACGGACGTTCCTCGTACTTGTCGCCGAGGTCCTTCTTGGTCTGCTCGCCGATCTTGTAGGAGAGGTCCAGAGCGACGTCGTCGTTCATCTCCAGCGGACCGCGCGGCATGCCCGTGGCGCGGCCGACATTGTCGATGATGGCGGGCGCGATGCCCTCGGCCATCATCTCCAGGCCTTCCTGCACGAAGGTGCCGAAGCAGCGCGACGTGTAGAAGCCGCGGCTGTCGTTGACGACGATCGGGGTCTTCTTGATCTTAAGGACGTAGTCGATCGACTTGGCCAGGGCCTCTTGGGAGGTCTGCTCGCCCATGATGATCTCGACCAGACCCATCTTGTCGACCGGCGAGAAGAAGTGGATGCCGATGAACGAGGCCGGACGGACGCTGGCCTTGGCCAGGCCGGTGATCGGCAGGGTCGAGGTGTTGGAGCCGAAGATGGCGGTGTCGGCCAGTTCGGCCTCGGCCAGCTTGGTCACCGAGGCCTTGACCTCGCGGTTCTCGAACACGGCCTCGACGACCAGGTCCGAACCCTTGACGTTGCCGTAGTCGGCGGTCGGGTGGATCAGGGCCAGGATGGCTTCGCCCTTCTCCTGGGTCAGCTTGCCGCGCGAGACGGCCTTCTTGACCAGGCCTTCGGCATAGCCCTTGCCCTTGTCGGCGGCTTCTTGGCTTTGGTCGATCAGCACGGTCTCGATGCCGGCCATGGCTTGGACATAGGCGATGCCCGCGCCCATCATGCCGGCGCCCAGGACGGCGACCTTCTTGACGTCGTAGTGCGGGACATTGGCCGGACGGCCCGAACCCTTGCCCAGCTCCTGCAGGGACAGGAACAGGGTGCGGATCATGCCCTTGGCCTGCGGCGACATCATCGTCTTCAGGAAGTAGCGGGTCTCGATCCGCAGCGCGGCGTCGAACGGCACCTGCATGCCCTCATAGACCGCCTTCATGATGTTCAGCTGGGCCGGGTAGTTGCCATAGGTCTGCTTGCGCAGCATGGCGTTGCCCATGATGAAGACCTGGCTGCCGGTCGGGGTGTAGGGACCGCCGCCCGGGAGCTTGAACTCCTTCTTGTCCCAGAGGGCGACCGGGTCGCCCTTGGTCTTGACCCAGGTCTTGGCGGCCTCGACCTCGGTCCCGGCCGGGACGACCTCGTGCACGACCTTGTTGGCCAGGGCCTCGGCCGGCTTCATCGACTTGCCTTCCAGCAGGTACGGCGCGGCGGCCATCACGCCCATCAGGCGCGGCAGACGCTGGGTGCCGCCGGCGCCCGGCAGCAGGCCGACCTTGGCTTCCGGCAGGGCCAACTGGATCTTCGGATTGTCGGCGACCACGCGGTAGTGGCAGGCCAGCGTGATCTCGAGACCGCCGCCCATGGCCAAGCCGTTGATGGCCGCGGCCACCGGCTTGCCGCAGGTTTCCAGGGCGCGGAACGCCTTGTTCAGCGCGAAGCCGGCTTCGAAGGCGGCCTTCAGGCCCTCTTCGCCCGGCTTGCCGCCGCCCAGGCCGCCCGAACCGCCGAGTTCACCGAGGTCCGCGCCGGCGCAGAAACCGCTGGCCTTGCCCGAGGTGATGACGGCGCCCTTGATGGCCTCGTCGCTCTTGATGCGCTCGACGACGTCGCCGATTTCCTTGATGACCGAAGCGGTCAGAGTGTTCATCGAGCGGCCGGGCACGTCGAAGGTGACCAGGGCCACGCCGTCGGAATCGACCTCGATCTTGAAGTTTTCCATGTTCGTTCTCCAGCTCCTCCCCCTCTGGGGGAGGTGGTCCGGAGGACCGGAGGGGGCAGCGCGGCCTATGCCGAGATGGCCCCCTCAGTCGCTCCGCGACAGCTCCCCCAGAGGGGGAGCATCGGTTGAAATCAGACGCGTTCGATGACGGTGGCGGTGCCCATGCCGGCGCCGACGCACAGGGTAATCAGGGCGGTTTCCTTGTCCGAGCGTTCCAGCTCGTCGACCATGGTGCCCAGGATCATCGCGCCGGTGGCGCCCAGCGGGTGGCCCATGGCGATGGCGCCGCCGTTCACGTTCATCTTGTCGTGCGGGATGTTCAGCGCCTGCATCATGCGCAGGACGACGGCGGCGAAGGCTTCGTTCAGCTCATAGAGGTCGATGTCGGAGACCTCCATCTTCAGCTTCTTGAGCAGCTTCTCGGTGACCAGCGACGGGCCGGTCAGCATGATCGAGGGCTCCGAACCGATCGAGGCGGCGCCCTTGATGCGGGCGCGGGCCTTCAGGCCGAGGGCCTCGCCCATTTCCTTGGTGCCGATCAGGACGCCGGCGGCGCCGTCGACGATGCCCGAGCTGTTGCCGGCGTGGTGGACGTGGTTGACCTTCTCCACCTGCGGGTAGCGCTGGGTGACGACGGCGTCGAAGGCCATGTCGCCCATGCCCTGGAACGAGGCGTTCAGCGAGGCCAGGGTCTGCATGGTGGTCGAGCCGCGCACGGTCTCGTCATGGTCCAGGATGGTGATGCCCAGCTGGTCCTTCACGCCGACGACCGACTTCTTGAAGCGACCGTCGGCCCACGAGGCGGCGGCGCGCTTCTGGCTCTCGACGGCGTAGGCGTCGACGTCGTCGCGGCTGAAGCCGTACAGCGAGGCGATCAGGTCGGCCGAGACGCCTTGCGGGGCGAAATAGGTCTTGAAGGCCGAGGACGGGTCGGTCGGCCAGGCGCCGCCGTCGCTGCCCATGGGGACGCGGCTCATGCTCTCGACGCCGCCGCCGATGGCGAGGTTGGCTTCGCCCGAGGCGACCTTGGCCGCGGCCATGTTCACGGCTTCCAGGCCCGAGGCGCAGAAGCGGTTGATCTGCACGCCGGCGACGCTCTCGGCGTAGTCGGCGGTCAGGACGGCGGTGCGGGCGATGTCCGAACCCTGCTCGCCGACGGGGGCGACGCAGCCCAGCACGACGTCGTCGACGTGGCGGGTGTCGAGGTTGTTGCGGTCGCGGATGGCTTCCAGGACCTGGGTGGCCAGCGACAGGGCGGTGATCTCGTGCAGAGACCCGTCCTTCTTGCCCTTGCCGCGCGGCGTGCGCACGGCGTCGAAGATGTAAGCGTCAGCCATGAGATGGCTCCTTCCTGCGAAGCGGTGTTCGTGTCGTTGAAAGCGCGGCGGTTTGATCCGGCGCGTTATTGTTTCCAGTTGCCGATCGGGTACTTGCCGATGGGCTCGCACTTCAGGCCGCTGGCGGCGGCCTTGGCGCGGTAGTAGAGGCGCGAGCCGAACTCCGGCGCGGGCAGTTCGCAGGCCGTGAAGCCCGAGGTCGTGACCTCCAGCTTCCACGTGGCGATCTTGGAGCGCAGCAGCGTGTTGCAGACGTCCTTGCCGGGCGGTGTGAGTGGCAGCTTGAAGGCGCCCGGTTGCGGGCGCTTGCCGACCAGTTCGCCGGAAAAGGTCAGCGGGCGCGGGCCCGGGGCGGCGCGCACGCAGACCACGGCCGAGCGGGCGTCGGAGGCCGGAGCGGGCGCGGCGGCGGGGCCGGCCAGAAGCAGGATGATGGGCAGGATCACAGCGTCCTCGCGATCAGGAGTTTCATGATCTCATTGGTGCCGCCGTAGATGCGCTGGATGCGGCTGTCCTTGTACATGCGCGCGATCGGATACTCGTTCATGAAGCCATAGCCGCCGAACAGCTGCAGGCAGCGGTCGACGATCTTGTTCTCCAGGTCGCTGACCCAGTACTTGGCCATCGAGGCGGTGGCGGCGTCCAGCTTGCCGGCCAGGTGCTGCTCGATGCAGTGGTTGGTGAAGACGCGGGCCACGGTCGCCTCGGTCTTGCATTCGGCCAGCACGAACTGGGTGTTCTGGAAGTCGATGATCGCCTTGCCGAACGCCTTGCGGTCCTTGACGTAGGCGATGGTCAGCTCCAGCGCCCGCTCGATGGTCGCCATGCCCTGCACGGCGATGTTCAGGCGCTCCTGCGGCAGCTGGCCCATCAGCTGGAAGAAGCCCTGGCCCTCGTCGGAGCCCAGCAGGTTCTCGGTCGGCACCTTCACGTCGTTGAAGAACAGCTCGGAGGTGTCCTGGGCCTCGTGACCCAGCTTGTCGAGGTTGCGGCCGCGCTCGAAGCCCTCGGCGCCATCGGTCTCGACGATCATCAGCGAGGTGCCGCGCGCGCCGCCGGTCACGTCGGTCTTGGCGACGACGATGATCAGGTTGGCGGTCTGGCCGTTGGTGATGAAGGTCTTGGAGCCGTTGATGACGTACTGGTTGCCGACCTGCTTGGCGGTGGTCTTGACGCCTTGAAGGTCGGAACCGGCGCCCGGCTCGGTCATGGCGATGGCGCCGACCAGCTCGCCGGTGGCCAGGCGCGGCAGCCAGCGCTGCTTCTGCTCTTCCGTGCCGTAGTGGAAGATGTACGGCATGACGATGGCGTTGTGCAGGCTGATGCCGAAGCCGTCGACGCCCTTGCGCCCCAGCATGTCCATCAGCACGACCTCGTGGCGATAGTCGCCGCCGGCCCCGCCATATTGTTCGGGCGTGGAGAGGCCGAGCAGGCCGGCCTCTCCGGATTTGGTCCACATGTCGCGATCGACGCAGTGGTTCTTGCGCCATTTCGCGACCGTCGATTCAGGCGCGTGCTCATCGAAGAACTTGCCCACCGCGTCCTCGAAGATCGCGATGTCCTCTTCGGCCATGAAGGCGGGTTTTTCGACGTTGAGCACGCTCATGATCAGAAGGCCTCCGCGGGCAGCGCCATCAGGGTCGCCGAGCCCGTCTTCAGCTTGGCCAGGTGTGCCCCGGCGTCAGGCAAGATGCGTTCGATGAAATAGCGGCCGGTGACCAGCTTGGTCGTGAAGAACGGGTCGGACGAGCCGGCCGCGATCTTGGCGTTGGCCGCCTTGGCCATCAGCGCCCACATGTACGCCAGGCCGGTCAGGCCGAAGAGGTGCATGTAGTCGGTCGAGGCCGCGCCGGCGTTGTCGGGGTTCTGCAGGCCGTTCTGCATCAGCCACATGGTGCCGTCCTGCAGTTGGGCCTTCACGGCGGCCAGGGCCTCGATGAAGGGCTTCAGATCGGCGTCGGCGTCGTTCTCGCCGATGAACTGGTCGACTTCCTGGAAGAAGGTCATGACCGCGCGACCACCCTTGGCGGCCAGCTTGCGGCCGACCAGGTCCAGGGCCTGCACGCCATTGGTGCCTTCGTAGATCAGAGCGATGCGGCAATCGCGCATGAACTGGCTGACCGGGAAGTGCTCGGTGAAGCCGCTGCCGCCGTGCACCTGCACCGCGTTCGAGCAGACCTCGAAGCCCTTGTCGGTCAGGTAGCCTTTCAGCACCGGCGTCATCAGGCCCATGTAGTCCGAGGACTTTTCACGCACCGCCGCGTCCGGGTGGACGTGCGACAGGTCGCCGTGCAGGGCGGTCCAGAACAGGAAGGCGCGACCGCCTTCGATCAGGGCCTTGCTCTCCAGCAGCATGCGGCGGACGTCCGGGTGGACGATGATCGGGTCGGCTGGGCCGTCGGCGTTCTTCGGGCCCGTCAGCGAACGGCCCTGCAGGCGGTCCTTGGCGAAGGCGACGGCGGCTTGATAGGCCGCTTCGCCCTGGGCCACGCCCTGCATGCCGACGCCGAGGCGGGCTTCGTTCATCATGACGAACATGATCTTGAGGCCCGAGTTCTCCTCGCCGATCAGATAGCCTTCGGCGTCGTCGTACTGCATGACGCAGGTGGCGTTGCCGTGGATGCCCATCTTCTCTTCCAGGCCGACGCACTTGACGCCCTGGTTACGCTCGCCGACCGAGCCGTCTTCCTTCGGGAAGAACTTCGGCACGATGAAGAGCGAGATGCCCTTCACGCCAGCCGGGGCGCCCTCGATGCGGGCCAGCACCAGGTGGACGATGTTGTCCGACATGTCGTGCTCGCCGGCGCTGATCCAGATCTTCTGGCCGGTGATCTTGTAGCTGCCGTTGGCCTGCGGGACCGCCTTGGTGCGCAGGAGGCCCAGGTCAGTGCCGCAGTGCGGCTCGGTCAGGTTCATGGTGCCGGTCCACTCGCCGGTGACCATCTTGGGCAGGTAGGTCTGCTTCTGCGCGTCGCTGCCGCCGGTGTGGATGGCGGAGTAGGCGCCGTGGGCCAGGCCCGGATACATCGAGAACGCCATGTTGGCCGAGCTCGACATCTCGCTGAAGGCCAGGTTGACGACGTGCGGCAGGCCCTGGCCGCCATAGGCCGGGTCCGAGCCGAGGCCGGTCCAGCCGCCTTCGCACAGCTGCTTGTAGGCGTCCTTGAAGCCCGGCGGGGTGGTGACGACGTTGGTGACCGGGTCCAGCTTGCAACCGTTCTTGTCGCCGACCGTGTTCAGCGGGGCCAGGACCTCGCCGGTGAACTGGGCGGCGGCCTCGAGGATCTGTTCGACGGTCTCGAACGGCGCGTCGGAGAAGCCGGGCAGGTCGCCGTGCTGATCGATATTGAGCACGTCACGCAGGATGAAGGCGTGGTCGCGAACGGGCGGCTGGTAGGTCATGAAGCGGTCCTGCCAAGGAAACGAGAAGAGGGAGCTTGAGAAGAGGGAGCGGGTGTGCGGCCGCCATCCCACGCGCGTCTTGCACGGAGATGGCGCCGTCGAAGGGTGTCTTACTTGCCCAACATCGCTTCGCCGTGACCGTCGAGACGGGCGCGCAGCACCTGCTCGTAGTCGGCGGCGCGAGGCAGCAGGTCGGGACGGATTTCGGTCAGGCGGCGCTCGAGGCGGTTGCAGGCCTCGCGCAGCTCGATCAGGGCGTTGTCGATGTCCTCGCGCTGCTGTTCCAGCGCGTTGGCGCGTTCGCGGAACTTCTTCAGCGAGCGGGCCATCTGCGCCGCGCCCTCGTCGTTCTCGTCATAGAGGTCGAGCAGTTCGCGGATTTCGGTCAGCGACAGGCCCACGCGCTTGCCGCGCAGGATCAGCTGCAGACGTACGCGGTCCTTGTGGGAATAGACGCGGTTCAGGCCCTCGCGGGCCGGATTCAGCAGGCCCTTGTCTTCGTAGAAGCGCAGGGCGCGCGGGGTCGCCTTGAATTCATTGCACAGCTGGCGGATCGTGAAGGTCCGCTCGGGGCGTCGCAGGTCGGCCATGGATGGAAACCTCCCAATGAAGAGGGCCTGGCTACTGCGGCCGGGCCGCTTTGTTATCGTTGATCACCCTAAACCCGATCTCGGGCGCACGTCAACGCTTACGTAAGCGTCAACTCGAAGGCCTGTGATAGGTTTACTTTCCTAGGGCGTGAGGCGTAATTTCCTCGGCGAAGGCTAGACGCTCAGGAGGCGCCGATGGCGACCCTCTCTCACGGCGAAATCTGGCGGGCCATAGACGCCCTGGCCGAGCGCTTCGACATGACGCCTTCGGCCATGGCCCGGATGGCGGGCCTGGACCCCACCAGTTTCAACCGCTCCAAGCGGGGTTCGGCGGACACCGACGGCCGCGCGCGCTGGCCCTCGACCGAGAGTCTGGCCAAGCTCTTGGAAGCGACGGGGGTCAATTTCTCGGAATTCGCGGCCCTGACCGAACGTACTCCGGTGCGGACGCCGGGTTCGCGTGGCGCGCCGTTGATCGGCTTGGCCCAGGCAGGGCAGGCCGGGTTCTTCGACGAGGCGGGGATGCCGGTCGGGGCTGGTTGGGACGAGGTCGCTGCGCCCGACTTAGGCGACGGGCTCTTCGCCCTGGAAGTGGCTGGAAGCGATCTCGCGCCCGTCTATCGCGACGGCGACCGCCTGCTGGTCTCGCCCAGCCAGGAGCCGCGCAAGGGCGACCGCGTGGTGGCGCGGACGAACGCCGGCGAGGTGCTGGTGCGGGAGTTGGGGCGCGTGACGGCCCGGACCTTGGAATTGGTCGTCCTAGGCCGCTCGGGCGAGCCCCGCCTGCTGTCGCGGGACGAGGTCGCCTGGGTCGCGCGGATCGTCTGGGTCAGCCAGTAGGCCGACCCCAAGCGGTCTTACGTACGCGGGCAGCTGGCGTGGCTGTCGAGCAGCCAGGCGATCAGCGGGCCGGCCGACGGGTCCTCGCACGACACGTCCAGGCGATACGACGCCCAGGTGTCATTGTGCGCGGCCTCGACATGGGCGTCGGGGAACTGCTGGACGATGCCGCCGAGCAAGGAATCGAATTCCTGACGGTCGGCGGGGCGGAGCGTAAACGAAGCCATGGTCCTAAACCTTGATGACTGATCTTGGTTCTGATGGTCCTAGCCTAGACTCCGAAAGGTGGGCGGACCCTTAACCGCGTTTTCAGACTTCGTTCATCTAGAGAGACACGGTGTCGCAGCCGCCGCCCTCGATGCGAAACATCTGTTCGGCTTTGAGTGGTGTCTCCGGCAATAAGTTCAAAAGGGTGAATCCGGCGTTCCAGCTTTCTCCTGTCGCCTGAATCGGTTGATCGAGGCGCGGCCGAATATCGAGACAATCAATGTCCCGGCTCTTCAGAGTTTGCGACGAAATGATGTCGAATAATAAGTGGAAAATTCAAGCGATCCGTCAGCTGATCTGAAGCGGGGGCGCTCAGCCGCTAAATTGTTAGGCTCGGCTCCATGCTTTGCTTGACCGCGTCTCTTTCATGTTGCAATGCGGTCGCCGTGGCGGAAGCCCTGGCTTTACCAGGTGCCGTAGATGAGGTGGGAGAGCATGGCGGCGAGTGTTTCGTTGATTAAGGTGCGGCGGTTTGAGGATGACCGCGGCTGGTTTTCCGAAACCTACAACGCTCCGAAATTCGCCGCGATGGGCATCGACTGCCAGTTCGTTCAAGACAATCAGTCCTTCTCCGCCTTCACGGGGACCATTCGCGGGATTCACTTCCAGCGTCCGCCTCATGCGCAGGCCAAGCTGGTTCGCTGCGTGCGCGGCAGCATCATCGACTACGCCATCGATCTGCGAAAAGGGTCGCCGACCTATGGTCAGCACGTCTCGGCCAAGTTGACCCGCGAGAACGGCGACCAGTTGTTCGTTCCGGTTGGTTTCGGACATGCCTTCGTGACGCTCGAACCCGATACCGAGGTCGCCTACAAGGTTTCTGATGTCTACGCGCCCCAGAGCGATGGGGGGATCGTCTGGAACGATCCGGCGCTCGCCATCGACTGGCCGCTGCCCGCGAGTGGGCCGGTGCTGTCGGCCAAGGACCAGGTCCTGCCGACGCTCGCCGAGTTCGACAGCCCGTTCGAGTATGACGGCGTCCCGATGCAGCTGAACGAATATTGAGCCTTCGGGCGCCGAATGGAGGTTTGTGCGTGCGTATTCTGATTACCGGCGGGGCCGGCTTCATTGGCTCGGCGTTGGTCCGGCGGCTGATCGAGAGCACCGAACACGAGGTCCTGGTCTACGACAAATTGACCTATGCGGGCGTGCTGAGCTCGCTGGAGCCGGTCGCGAGCAGCGAACGCTACCAGTTCGTGCAGGCCGACATCTGCGACGCAGCCGCGGTCGCGGCGGCGCTGAAGGACTTCCGTCCCCAGGTGGTCGCTCACCTGGCCGCCGAGAGCCACGTCGATCGCTCGATCGATGGCCCCGGCGAGTTCATCCAGACCAACGTCGTGGGCACCTTCACGATGCTGCAGCAGGCGTTGGCCTATTATAACGAGCTGAGCGGCGAGGCGCGCGAAGGCTTCCGCTTCCATCATATCTCGACCGATGAGGTGTTCGGGTCGCTCGGCGACGAGGGCTACTTCACCGAGACCACGCCCTATGATCCGCGCTCGCCCTATTCGGCCTCGAAGGCGTCGTCCGACCATCTGGTCCGGGCCTGGGGCCACACCTACGGCCTGCCGGTGCTGGTGACCAACTGCTCGAACAACTACGGCCCGTATCACTTCCCCGAGAAGCTGATCCCCCTGGTGATCATCAAGGCCTTGGCCGGCGAGGCCCTGCCGGTCTACGGCGATGGCACCAACGTTCGCGACTGGCTGTTCGTCGAAGACCACGCCAGCGCGCTGCAGGCGGTGTTCGAGAAGGGCCAGCCGCTGGAAACGTACAACATCGGCGGCAATTCCGAGCGCAAGAACATCGAGGTGGTGCGCGCCATCACCAGCACGCTTGATCGTTTGTCGCCGCGCGTGGACGGCGTCTCCTATGCCGAGCAGATCACCTTCGTTAAGGATCGTCCTGGGCACGACCAGCGCTACGCCATCGATGCCTCGAAGATCCGCAACGACCTGGGCTGGACCCCGTCGGTGACCTTCGAGCAAGGCATCGAGCGCACCGTCGCCTGGTATCTCGGCAATCGTTCCTGGTGGGGCGACATCCTGGCCGAGCGCGATGCAACGGCGCGGCGCGGACATGGCTGAGGCCGTGAAGATCCTGGTCACGGGCGGCGCCGGCCAAGTCGGCGCCGAACTGCTTCTGCGGAAGTGGCCGGCAGGGGTGACCCTGCTGGCACCCACTCGCTCGGAGCTGGACGTGACAAGCGCCGACAGCGTGCGGGACTGGTTCGCGGCCAATTCGGTGTCAGCGGTCATCAATCCCGCCGCCTACACCGCGGTCGACAAGGCCGAAACCGAGATCGCCGAGGCGTTCGCCGCGAACACCATGGGGCCGGCCCTGCTGGCCGCGGCGACCAAGGCGGCGGGCATTCCCCTGGTTCACGTCTCGACCGACTACGTCTTCGACGGCGCCGGCGAGGGCTTCAACCGCGAAGACCGGCCGGTGGCCCCGCTCGGCGTCTATGGGGCGAGCAAGCTGGCTGGCGAGCTGGCGGTGCGTTCGGGTAATCCCCGTTCGGTGGTGGTCCGCACCGCCTGGGTGCTGAGCGCGCATCGCTCGAATTTCCTAAAGACGATGCTCCGCCTGGCGGAAACGCGCGACCAGATCTCGGTCGTCGCCGACCAGGTGGGCTGCCCGAGCTCGGCCAAGGACATCGCCGAGGCCTTGGCGACGATCACCTTGCGCCTGATCGCGGAGGCCGACGCCCCTGTCGGCGTCTACCACTTCGTCAACGACGGCGAAGCGAGCTGGGCGGATCTGGCGCGGGAAATCTTCGCGCTCAGCGACGCGCGTGGCGGACCTCGCGCCGAGGTGAAGTCGATCACGACGGCGGAGTATCCGACCCCGGTGACGCGGCCGGCCAATTCACGGCTTTCGACCAGCAAAATCAACGCTGACTACGGTTTGACCCCCCGCCCCTGGCGCGAGGCGGTCGCGGAAATCATGGATGAGCTGGTCGGCGCGAAAGCGTCCTAGGCCAAAGCGATGGTCCCGGCCATGCGCCGGGACCATCCGCCCATACTAGCGAGACAGGTTCTTGACGCCGTCGGCGTGCCAGGCCCAGGCGTGGTCGATGATGGCGTCAAGGTCGTACTTTGGCGTCCAGCCCAGGAGTTCGCGCGCCTTGGTGTTGTCGGCGACCAGGCTCGGCGCATCGCCGGCCCGCCGCTCCGCCAGGCGAAGGGGGAACGGAAGGTTCGACCGCCGCTCGATGGACGCCACGAGTTCGCGCACGGTGGTTCCCGATCCGGTCCCGAGGTTGAAAGCTTGGCTTTCGCCGCCTTCCAGGAGCCAGTTTACGGCCCGCACGTGGGCGTCCGCCAAGTCGAGAACGTGGATGTAGTCCCGCACGCAGGTGCCGTCCCGCGTGTCGTAGTCCGTCCCGAACAGAGTGAAGTTGTCCCTCTCGCCCCGGGCCGCGGCGATGGCCAGAGGGATTGCGTGGGTCTCGGGCTCGTGCCGCTCGCCGATACGTCCTTCCGGATCCGCGCCGGCGGCATTGAAGTAGCGCAGAACGACCGAGCGGAAGTTCTTGTACTGATCCATGTCCCGAAGAATCCGTTCGACCATCAGCTTGCTCTGGCCGTACGGGTTGAGCGGCTCCTGGGGATGAGACTCGTCCATTGGTATGCGCACCGGCGCGCCATAGGTGGCGCAGGTGGAGGAGAAGACGAGCTTGTCGACGCCGGCCCGCCGAGCGGCCTCGATCAACGTGATCGCGCCGCCCACGTTGTTTGCATAGAACGCGCCCGGCTCCGAGACCGAGAAGCCCACCTCGATGAAGGCCGCGAAATGGACGACGGCCACGGGCTTATACCGAGCGAAGACCTCATCTAGTCTCGCCGAGTCGTTGATATCGCCAACCTCCAAGGGCCCCCATTGGGCGAAGGCCTTCCAGCCGTTCGACAGGTTGTCGTAGACGAGCGGGGTGAAGCCGGCCTCGGCGAGTTTCAGGCAGGTATGCGAACCGATATAGCCCGCGCCACCGGCGACGAGAACAAATCTTTCCACCAGGATTCTCCGAGACGAATTCTATTGAGGCATTGGTTTGGGCGCGAAAACCGCAATGTTGAGGTCGAAGATCATGATCGATCTCGACCTCGCTCATCCATATACAAGGTCACAGCGCTACCACATGACTCATCCAAAGATTTTTGACCGTTTCCCGGTCCGTTATCTTGGGATTGGCTTCTATTGTCAGCGTGGTCTCGGGTGAGAAGCCCTTGGCCTGAAGCCAGGCCCTGTGGCTTTTCGTGGTCATGCCGCTGACCGTATCGAGTTGCTGGTTGGGCCTCAGGGTTAGGCGGCTGTCGTCCAGCCTGTAGCCTCCGGGCAAGCGGCTCAGGCGCGGCGCGGCGATCAGGCGATCTCCGCAGTTCCTCATCTGGGCGACGGAGACCTGGATATCGACGACAGGGGTTTCGACGCCGTAGATCAGGAAGGGCGCGACCTCGCTCCGCGACGAACGCCTGTCGGCGAAGCTCCCGTAACCGATATCGAAGAGATTCCAGCGCAAGGCCGTGACAGCGTGAAAGCCCGAGCCTTCGGGGCAGGCGCCTGCGCCGGGTTTTGCGCCAAAGCGGGCCCAGACTTCGAAGGCCTGGGCGCATCGGTAGGCGAAATTGTCGTCCAGGCGGATGTTGCTCCAGCCCGATCCCGGCGTGGCGACCGGATAGCCCTGGATCGTCGTCGCGGCGTCGTAGACGTCGCCGATAAGGCAGTTCGAAACATTGATGTTCGAACAGTCGACCCAGATTTCCACGCCGTTGCCGTAGCGCTGGGCTCCGGCGTGGCCGCTGCCGCCGATCTCGTGCAGGTGGCAGAATTCCATGTCTATCCCGGACTTGCCGGCCCATCGGGCGCCGTGTCCGCCGGATCCGACGATCTCCAGGTGCTGGTACTGCATGTTCCCGGCGCCGCCGATCGCGACCGTTTGCGGCGCGGCGAGAATCTTTCCGCCTTGATCGGCGGGATGCTGCCTGCTGCGAACATAGAGGAAGGATTGGCTGTCCGAGAAAAAGTCCCAGTCTGAAGCGAGCTCTTCCAAGCTGTTGCGTTTGTTGGTGTAGAAATTATTCCCGACCTTCAGTGAGCCTATATTGGCTCCGCTGGCGCCAGTGGTCCATATGTTGCCTTGTACGGACTGGGTGTCGTTTATGTTCGTGCGCCAGATGCTTCCGGAGACGTTGTCCCACGCGCCGGGCTTTATGACCTTGTAGCAGGATATGATGGGCAGCCGGCGGATGTCGCCGCCATAGGCGCCGAGGACGCACGGCGCGGACGGCGTCGCGTTCGCGGTGCGAATGTTCACGGCGCCGTAGAAGGTGTCGCCACAGCGAAGGCGAATTCGATCCCCTGGCAGGAAGATAGTCGAATTGACCTTCTGAAGGCTGCGCCAGGGGGACGATGGAGATGTGCCATTGTTCTGATCGTCACCTTCCGCGCTCACATAAAATTCACGCATTGGCTAGTTCCCGCCGCAGTTGTTCATCTTATTGCCGTTAACTCTAAAGAAGGCCCGGACGGAAGAAACGTCACTTGACCTAACCGGACCGGATGCTGCATTGCAAACTAAGAAGGTCGCCGGAAGCGAAAGACATTGCTCCGAGCGTCAATTCTCAGAGTTGTGGCCGGGAATAAATCATTAATGCGGCGCAGCTATGCAGCAATGTGCGGACTAGTAGATGTTCAAGGCCGCATGAACTGGAACTCTAAATTTAAGTAGACTGGCAATGACGTTGGCGGATTTTGCTGATAGGTCCAGCTCGAGTGAAGCTGCGCGACATCTGTTGTCGATAAATGCGTACCACTATGCTCGGGGTGGCGCGGACGTCGTCTATTTGAATCATGCCTACCTGATGGAGAAGATGGGGTGGGAAAACACCTTCTTCTCGATGCATCATGCGGAAAACATTCCTGACAAAGATGATATCTATTTTGCTGATGAGATAGATTACGGAAAGAGCCGATCGGTCCTTGATTCGCTTTCTCAGGCAGCGAAAATTATCTATTCGGTTGAGGCAAGGAAGAAGATTTCCAGCCTCCTGGATACTCGCAAGATAGATATCGCGCACGTCCACAGTGTCTATCATCACCAGTCACCTTCCGTTCTCGCAGAACTGAAGCGACGGAACATTCCCGTCGTGTTGACGGCGCACGACCTGAAGCTTGCCTGCCCCGCCTATACGATGCTGACCCACGACGGAGTCTGCGAGCGGTGCAAGGGCGGCAAGGTCTGGAACGTGGCGACCAACCGCTGCATCAAGGGCAGCCTGGCGGCCAGTTCGTTGATCATGGTCGAGTCCGCCGTCCACAAGTTCACGAAAATGTACGCGAACAATGTGGATGTCATCGTATCGCCGAGTAACTTCTACCGCGAAAAGCTCATCGAGTGGGGCTGGGATCCGCGAAAGATCGTTCACGTCCGGAACTTCGTGGACGTCAGTCAGCACAATGCCGTGCCTCAGGCCGGCGAATATATACTGTTCTTTGGGCGCCTCTCGCGGGAGAAGGGCTTGGCGACGCTGATCAAGGCGGCCGCCAAATCCGGCGTTCCGGTCAAGATCGCCGGTCGCGGGCCTCAAGGCGACGAGCTTCAGGCCCTGGCGGAGTCCCTCGGCGCGCCGGTGGAGTTCCTGGGCTTCCGCTCGGGGCAGGACCTGTGGGACGTGGTGGACGGCGCCAAGGCGATCGTGCTGCCGTCCGAGTGGTACGAGAACGGCCCGATGAGCGTCATCGAGGCGTTCGGCCGAGGCAAGCCGCTGGTCGGGGCCCGCATCGGGGGCATCCCGGAAATGATCATCCCTGGCCAGACGGGCTGGGAGTTCGAATCCGGCGATGTCGATGATCTGGCCGCGGCGCTCACCGCCGCCTGGGAGACGCCCGCATCGCAGCTGGCCGACATGGGCAAGGCGTGCCAGGCGCTCGCCAGCGAAGGCTATTCGGACGGCGCCTACTATGGATCCATCCAGAACATCTACAGCGACCTGCTGGGCGGGCGTTGATGTTCAAAGCCCTGCTGCAGCGCCGCGGCGTTCGAAAGCTCCTCATTCCCCTCGACCAGGGCGTCTATAGCTGCGCCACCTTCGCGGCCAACATCCTGGCCGCGCGAAACCTGCCCGCGGCGCAGTTCGGCGTGTTCGCCTTCGTGTTCACCGCGGCGACCCTGATCGTCGGGCTCCAGAGGTCCACCTTCTGCGAGCCCCTTCTCATCCTGGCGGAGGAGCACCGCGAACGCGGCCTCCTGAAGAAGTACGTCTCCCTCATCCTGATGATCGCGCTGGGCGCGGGGCTGGCCTTCGCCGTCATCGTCGCCGCCGTCATCGGGTTCTCCGGCGGCTTCACCATCGCCACGGCGGTGTTGCTGGCGCTGTTCGCGCCGTTCTTGCAGGACGCCTGCAGGTTCATCTGTATCGCCGCGGAGCGCCCCGACCAGACACTGCTCTCGGACGCGATATGTTCCGCGAGCCAGATCATCCTGATGGTGCTTGTTCCGTTGGCGTACAAGCCGTCCCCGGAGCTGTTCCTGGGAGCCTGGGCCCTGGGTGCGCTGGCCGGCCCGATCCTCCTCCTGCCCTATGTCTTCAGCCGTCTCGCGCATGGCGAGGAGAAGAGCGCCTTCTCCCTGGGCGAGGGCTGGAAGCTCGGCCGGCAGTTCGGAATGGACTATCTTCTCGGCGTCGCGACGATCCAGGGAACCCTGTTGGTCGCCACCGCCGTGACCGGGACCGTCGCCACGGCCGCGCTGCGGGGCGCCGATACGCTGGTGGGGCCGTTCCGCATCCTGCTGGCGTCGCTACCGGCTTTCCTGCTGCCGACCTGGTCGCGCCGGGAAGCGGTCGAAAAGGGGTTGAGCGGTCAGGTCATTCTGTTCTCCCTGCCTGTATTCGCGCTCGCCGCCGTGTGGATGGCGGTACTTCTGTTCCTGCCCGCCGCCTATGGTCGAATGTTGATGGGTGACAGCTGGACGGCCATCCGGGAAGTATTGCCGTTCATTCTGCTGTCATTGATCCCCATCACCTTGACGACGTTTTCGGCTGTCGCCATCAAGGCCCTGAGACGAGGGCGCGAGATCGTGCTGGCGCGCTTGGCTCTCCTGCCCATCGGGCTGGCTCTGGGGTGTGGGGGTGCATTCTTCCACGGCGCGTTAGGAGCCGCCATCGGGTCACTCGTGACGTCGGTCATCGCGGCTGCGATCTGGTACGGCGTCCTTCTGAAAATGCAAAATGCCAGAGTTGCAGAGGTCTCCTAGAATGACGCTTCTTATTACTGAAGCTTACAGCGCCTCGAACATCGGAGACCTGGAGCTCGTTCGTCGCTCCATAGAGATCGCGCAGAAGCGTCATCCCGGCCGTCCCAGCGTCTGCCTGGCCGTGGACCCGGCGTCGTTCGACGGCATGTTTCCGGATGTGAAATTCGTCACGCCGATCTTCTCCAGGCTTGCGTTCCTGAAGAGCCAGGGCGCGGCGAAGCTCGGCCTGATGTTCGTCTGGGCGCGGACCATCGCCCTGCTCAGCCTGGCTGGGCTGGCGCCGACCGGCGTGGCCCGGTCGCTCGCGTCCAAGCTCGTGGCCTGGAAGATCGTGGATCCGGCGGTGGGCCTCTATCTGGAGGCGCCGGACGTAGTGGCCGTCGGCGGCGGGTATCTCGGTGACCAGTACGTCAAGCACACGTTGCTGACGATGTGGACATGGTGGCTGGCCGGCCGCCTGGACTGCAAGGTCGAGACCATGCCTCTGAGCGTCGAGATTTCGCGGCCCCTGCTCCGCAACGCGGCGCGCCTGTTCGCCAGCAAGGTGACGTGGCGCGTGCGCGACCAGTCGAGCGCCGACGCCCTGGCCAAGTGCGGGATCGCCCACGTGCTCCTGCCCGATCTGGCCTTCCTCAATGTCGCGTCTCCCGCCGCCCAGGAGGTGGAGCCGCGCTCCGGCGTGATGGTGGCGCTGGTGGGCAGCGACTATCTGAAGGCCGAGGAATCGGTCCGTCTCCAGGAAGGGCTCGCGAAGGCCCTGGTGCGCCACTACGCGGAGGCGCCTGTCGTGCTGCTCTCCATGCACCGCTCCGTGGCCGGGACCCATGTCGGCGGCGACCAGGCGGCGTCGGGCGGGCTGATCGGAGCCCTCGGGACCCTTGGCAAGTCCGCGTCCTCGGTCAACGCCGAGATCTACGACGACGTCTGCCGGCTATGCGCCAAGAGCGACGCGGTGGTGTCGGCCCGCATGCACGCCGGCATCGCCGCGCTGTGCGGCGGCGCGAAGGTGGCGCTGCTGGCTTACGAAGAAAAACATTTCGCGCTTATGCGAGACCTGGGACTTTCGGAGTTCGTCGTCGATATTCGGGCATCCGAAGGTGAACTGGAGGCGTTGGTGGAGCGGCTGGCCAAGTCCGATCGCTCGATCTTCATCGCGGCGGCCAAATCGTACTACGCTAAGGTCCACGACGCCTTGATCCTGAATTGATCGCTGGCGTGTGATCCGCCGAACGCTCGTCGACGTGCGAACGGTTCGGCTTGGCGTGTCTGAGAGATGAAAGTGATGTTCAATCAATCTGCGGGCCAAGTTGAGGGCGGTAGGACTTACCGCCCCCTCTCGTTCCGTTATCAGAATATCGCCGTCGCTCTCGTCGGCGTCTATATCACGGCTCACTATCTCATATTGGTTGCGCAAAGCAGCTATGGCTCGTCATTCATCGATGAATTGGCGTGCCTGCTTCTCATCCCTTTCGCCGTGCTCGCGTTCATTCACGCTGGCCAGAAGGTGGCGACCGTCGGCCTCCTGGGGTATTGGGCTTGCTTGGTCCTCGGGGCCATCATCGGACCCGACCAGGGCGTTCCTCAGCCCCTGTCCGCGATCGTCGCGGCCGCGCTGGATACGAAGGTCGCGGTCATGACCTTCGCCTTCGTCTGGCTGTTCAAGCGCACCAGCCGGCCTGACGCCGTCTTCAGCGTCATATTCTTCACGTTCATCGCGATCGCGATCATCGACACGCCGTTCGTGGCCCTGGACTACATCCGCGGCGGCCACAGCATTCGAGGGGTCGCGCTGAACTTCAAGGCGGGCATCCCTCAGCCGATGGGCTTGTTCGGGAACCACACGGAAACCGCCTGGCTGTTCACGATCGCCTCGTTCTCGTCCGCGGCGCTCTATCGCGCCAAGAGGGGGGTGAAGTTTCTGTGGCTGAGCCTCTTCTTCGCGGCGGTCGTGTTCAGCGTGCTGTCGATCAAGGAAATGCTCGCGTGCGCCATCGGGCTGGTCGTGCTTCTGCGCCCCCCGAAGGCCGGCTTCTTCACGATCATCTTCTCGCTCATGGGTCTTGGGCTCGTGATCATGTTCCTGCTTCTGTACACGCCCGTCGGGAACGCGCTGCTCAATCACATGAGCATGTTCGTGGGCATGAGTAACATCAAGACCGTGCGCTCGGGGATGTTCGACGCTTCCCTCGAGATCGCGGTGAAGCATTTTCCGCTCGGGACAGGCGGCGGCACCTTCGGCAGCGCCCCATCCTACCAGTACGGATACAGCTACGTTTACTACACCTACGGCGTGAACGACCTGTACGGCGGCAGTCGCGAGCTGCCGCGCTTCCTCCAGGACATCTTCTGGCCGAAGGTCCTGGGCGAAGGCGGCGTCCTGGGCTTCGCTTTCTACACGATCTTCTTCGTCGCCGTGTCGTACCCGCTGTTCCGCATCCGGTCGAAGTCCCGCGCCCGGGGCGACATCCTTCAGGCCTTCTGCATCGCCAACTTCGTTCTGATCTTCGCCGTCTCCACGGCCTCGGCGCCATTGACGAACGAGCTGCTGCTTTTTGTCACCGGCGTGAGCCTGGGTTACGGAATGGGCGGGGTGCGACTGGGGCGTGGCGATACGGATCGCGACAGAAACGCCCCGACGCGGCCTCGCGAAGCCACTGGCGCGCGCAATCGGACCCAGGTCGCGGTTCCTACCGACTGAGTGTTGTTCGCCGGAGCGGGAAGGGGCTTAGGATATGAGCAGTCTCGACGCCGGCGTATGCGGAAAAGAGATCCGACGGGAAGTGGTGAACGGAAATCCAGTCACATGACTCGTGTTTACTGATGATGATGCTATCCATCGGCGGTGTCAGCAAAACATGGCGGACGTGTTGGCGATGGATTTTGACTGACTTCAACGAAGAGATGTTCTATCGAGCGTCTAAGCTGAAAATAGTATATTCAATCAAGCGAGCTGCTTGCTAAATTGGAAGCGGCAAGGGTAGTCGCTGATTTGGTTGAGTATCAAAATATAAACTGGTGGGTGGACCGATCTGAGAGCAGGGCTTTCGAGGGGCGGTCCAGGTTTGCATAGGAAATAAGTTATGAAGGGTATCATTCTCGCTGGCGGCTCCGGTACCCGCCTGCACCCAATGACGCAGGTGACCTCTAAGCAACTGATGCCTGTCTATGACAAGCCCATGATATACTATCCTCTGTCGACTCTGATGTTGGCTGGGATCCGCGAAATCCTGATCATTTCCACCCCGCGCGACACACCATCCTTCCAGGCGCTTCTTGGCGATGGTTCGCAGTGGGGCTGCAGCATCGAATATGCGGTTCAGCCCAACCCCGAGGGCCTTGCGCAGGCCTACATCATCGGAGCGGACTTCGTTGCGGGCTCGCCGTCGGCGCTGATCCTGGGCGACAACATATTCTACGGCCACGGCTCGACGGATCTGTTCCGGAGTGCGTTGTCGCGTCCGGATGGAGCGACCGTGTTCGCCTATCACGTGGTGGATCCGGAGCGATATGGCGTCGTCGCCTTCGACAACGACATGAAGGCGATCTCCATCGAAGAGAAGCCTCAGGCGCCTCAGTCGAACTGGGCGGTGACGGGCCTCTATTTCTACGATTCGTCGGTGGTCGACATCGCCGCCGATCTGAAGCCCTCCGCACGCGGAGAGCTGGAAATCACCGACGTGAACCGCATCTATCTCGAACAGGGCAAGCTCTCGGTCGAGATCATGGGGCGGGGTTACGCCTGGCTCGACACGGGGACGCCCGACAGCCTGATCGAGGCCGCCGAGTTCGTGCGCACGCTGGAGAAGCGGCAGGGCTTTAAGATCGCCTGCCCGGAAGAGATCGCTTTCACCCAGGGGTTCATCGACGACGCGCAGTTGACGAAGTTGGCTGAGAAGCTGGGGAAATCGGCCTACGGGCAGTATCTGCGTACGGTCCTGGCGCTGCGTGGAGCGGAAATCTAGTATGAGCGCCGCGCCCTCGATCTTCATCCTTGGCACGCGTGGAGTTCCCGCGAGCCATGGGGGCTTCGAAACCTTCGCCGAACGCTTCGCGCTCTACATGCGCGAACAGGGGTGGGATGTAACCGTCTATTGCCAGGCGGAAGACATTTCCAAAGAGGGCGTCGACGAGTGGAATGGCATCCGTCGGGTGTCTTTCGCCGCCGGCAAGGGCGCTCTGGGCACTATGCAGTTCGACTGGCAGTGCGTGAAGCACGCCATGAAGGAGCGCGGGGTGATGCTCGTGCTCGGGTACAACACCGCCGTATTCAGCGCGCTGCTTCGACTGGCCGGCCTGCCCGTGCTGACGAACATGGACGGCATCGAATGGAAGCGCGCCAAGTGGCCGCTTCACGGACGGGTCTGGCTGTACATCAACGAGTGGGTCGCCGCGATCACGTCGACGAAGTTGATCGCCGACCATCCCGAGATCGAACGCCACCACCAGCACCACCGCAAGGCGTCGGACATCGTGATGATCCCGTACGGCGCCGACCTGATCGAAGACGCCCAGAAGTCGCAGGTCGAGGACATGGGCCTGACGCCGGGCGAATACATCATCTCCATCGGGCGCATCGAGCCTGAGAACAACATCCTCCCGATGGTGGAGGCCTATGCCAGCAAGGATCGTGCATACAAGTTCGTATGCCTGGGACGCCTGGAGCCCGAAGAGAACCCGTACCACGCCAAGGTGATCGCCGCGGGGGACGGCAAGGTCCTGTTCCCGGGGGCGATCTACGACCAGTCGCGGGTCAAGGCGCTTCGCTACTACGCGGCGGCGTACTGCCACGGGCACAGCGTCGGCGGGACCAACCCGTCCCTGGTCGAGTCCATCGGGGCCGGGAACGCGATCATCGCCCACGACAACATGTACAATCGATGGGTGGCGGGCCCGGACCAGATTTATTTCGCCGACGCGGCCGGCCTGGCCGAAAAGCTCGACAACGACATCGGCGACGCCGCGCGCATGGAGATGGCCCGCAAGGCTTCCCGCGTTCGCTTCGAGGAAAAGTTCAAGTGGATCTACATCCTCGAGGCCTACAAGGCCGAGGTGCAGGTGGCTTGGGACAAGTACGCCAAGGAAAAGGGCCTTCGCGCCTAGGCTGGCCAAGCGCCGTGGCCGATGGTCCTGAAGAGGTTGAGCGAAGCTTTGGCGGCTTCGCTCAACCCGATCTGGATGCGGCCGTCTCGCCGCGGGCGCGGGATCAGGCGCCCAGCTTCTCTTCGATCAGCGCCACCGTCCGGTCGATGCCGAAGATCGCCGCGAACGAGCCGAAGCGCGGACCCTGGCTCTGGCCCAGCAGCACTTCGTAGAGGGCCTGGAACCAGGCGCGCAGCGGGTCGAAGCCGTGGGTCTTGCCCACCTCGAACACCTCGTTCTGGATCAGCTCGGCGTCCGGCGCGTCGGCCGGCATGGCCTTCAGCTTGGCCAGCAGGTCCAGCATCGCGGCGCGTTCCTGGTCGGTGGGCGCGCGGAAGGTCTTGGTCGGTTTGACGAAGTCCTCGTAGTAGTTGATCGCGTAGCCGGCCAGGCGGTCCAGCAGCGGCTGGGTCTCCGGCGAGGCGCCCGGGATGTAGCGCGACAGGAAGCCCCAGAGGATTTCCTTGGTCGAGGCGTCGGCGGCCGACACCAGGTTCAGCATCAGGCTGAACGACACCGGCGAGCCGTATTGCGGCGGGCGGCCCGAATGGATGTGCCAGACGGGGTTGTCCAGCTGCTTGGCCGGCTCCTGGCGCTGATAGGCGTCCAGCTGCTGCAGATATTCGTCCGTCGCCTTGGGGATGACGTCGAAATAGAGCTTCTTGGCCGACTTGGGGCTCTGGAACATGTAGTATGACAAGCTCTCCGGCGCGCCGTAGCGCAGCCAGTCCTCCATCGACAGGCCGTTGCCCTTGGACTTGGAGATCTTCTGGTTGTTCTCGTCCAGGAAGAGCTCGTAGTTGAAGCCTTCCGGCGGGACCCCGCCCAGCGCCTTGCAGATCGCGCCCGAGGCCTTGACCGAGTCGATCAGGTCCTTGCCCGACATCTCGTAGTCGACGCCCAGGGCGGTCCAGCGCATGGCCCAGTCGGGCTTCCACTGCATCTTCACGTGGCCGCCGGTGACCGGGACCTCGACGCGCGAGCCGTCCTCGTCCTCGAAGACGATCGTGCCCTTCTCGACATTGCGCTCCAGGGTCGGGACCTGCAGCACCTTGCCGGTGGTGGGGCTGACCGGAAGGAACGGCGAATAGGTCGCGCGGCGCTCTTCGCCGAGCGTGGGCAGCATGACCTTCTGGATGGCGTCGAAGCGCTCCAGGGCGGTCAGCAAGGTCGCGTCGAACAGGCCGCCCTTGTAGCAGTCGGTCGACGAGACGAACTCGTACTCGAAGCCGAAGCCGTCCAGGAACGCGCGCAGGCGGGCGTTGTTGTGGGCGCCGAAGCTGTCGTGGGTGCCGAACGGGTCGCGGACGACGGTCAGCGGCTTGCCCAGGTCCTCGATCAGCGGCTGCTTGTTCTCGATGTTGTCGGGAACCTTGCGCAGGCCGTCCATGTCGTCGCTGAAGGCGATCAGGCGGGTCGGGATGTGGTCGTCGACCAGCGCGCGGAAGGCCTGGCGCACCATGGTGGTGCGCGCCACTTCGCCGAATGTGCCCAGGTGCGGCAGGCCCGACGGACCATAGCCGGTCTCAAAGATCACGGCCTTGGAGAGCGCCGGATAGGCTTTCACCGCCTCGTCCGCCTTGCCGGCGTCGATCAGGGCCTTGGCGGCTTCCTGGTCGGCGCGATCGGGGAGGCGCACGCGCAGAACGCGGGCGATGGTGGCGCGCGCCTGCTCGAACGGCCAGGAGCGGGCTTCGCGGGCGAGGGGGGAGAGGCCTTCAAACATGCGGGGCGTATAAACGCTGGAGCGTCTGAGGGCTAGGGCGGTGGTTGTTCCAACGACCCCAATAGCTTGTCATCCCGGCCGAAGCGCAGCGGAGAGCCGGGACCCAGGGGACACTGCGCAGGGCTTGGCCCCTGGGTCCCGGACAAGCCCTGCGGGCTTTCCGGGATGACAAGAATTAAGTGCGTGAAGGCTCAGCCCTTGAGCGCCCCGGCCACCACCTCGCGCGCCTCGGCCTGGACTTGCTTGAGGTGATCGGGACCCAGGAACGACTCCGCATAGACCTTGTAGACGTCCTCGGTGCCCGACGGGCGCGCGGCGAACCAGGCGTTTTGGGTGCAGACCTTCAGGCCGCCGATCGCCTCGCCATTGCCGGGGGCGTTGGTCAGGATGGCGGTGATGTCCTCGCCGGCCAGGGTCTTGGCCGAGACGTCGCTGGGGCTGAGCTTGGCGAGGCGCGCCTTCTCCTCGCGCGACGCCGGGGCATCGACGCGGGCATAGGACGGGGCGTCGTACTTGGCGGTCAGGTCGGCATAGAGCTGGCTAGCGCTCTTGCCGGTCTTGGCCTGGATCTCGGCGGCCAGCAAAGCCAGCTGCAGGCCGTCCTTGTCAGTGGTCCACACGCTGCCGTCGTGGCGCAGGAAGGCGGCGCCGGCCGACTCCTCGCCGCCGAAGCCGACCGAGCCGTCCAGCAGGCCGGGCACGAAATATTTGAAGCCGACCGGCACCTCGAGCAGGCGACGGCCGAGGCCCGCCACCACGCGGTCGATCATCGACGAGGAGACCAGGGTCTTGCCGACCGCGACGTCGGCGCCCCAGCCCGGACGGTGGGTGAACAGGTATGAGATCGCCGCGGCCAGGTAGTGGTTGGGGTTCATCAGCCCGCCGTCGGGCGTGACGATGCCGTGGCGGTCGGCGTCGGCGTCATTGCCGGTGGCGACATCGTAGGCGCCGCCGCCCTTCATGATCTCGATCAGGTTGGCCATGGCCGAGGCCGACGAGCAGTCCATGCGGATCTTGCCATCGGTGTCGAGCGGCATGAACGCCCAGCGCGAGTCGACGGCGTCATTGATCACGGTTAGGTTCAGCTTGTGGCGCTCGGCGATCACGCCCCAGTAGGCGACGGCCGCGCCACCCAGCGGGTCGGCGCCGATGCGCACGCCCGCCGCGCGGATGGCCTCCATGTCGATGACGCTGGGCAGGTCATCGACATAGCGGCCCAGGAAGTCGTAGCGGCCGGCGGCCTTGTGGGCCTCGTCGAAGCTCACGCGCTTCACGCCGGAAAGGTTCTGCGCCAGCAGTTCGTTGGCACGGGCGGCGATGGCCGAGGTCGCGCCGCTGTCGGCAGGGCCGCCGCTGGGGGGGTTATACTTGATGCCGCCGTCGCGGGGCGGATTGTGCGAGGGGGTCAGCAGCAGGCCGTCGGCTTGCGCCGTGTTTTGACGGTTGTGCGTCAGGATGGCGTGCGACACCGCCGGCGTCGGCGCATAGCCGTCCTGAGCGTCGATCAGGGCGGTGACGCCATTGCCGGTCAGCACTTCCAGCACCGAGCGGAACGCCGGCTCCGACAAGCCATGGGTGTCTCGGCCGACGAAGATCGGACCGGTGACGCCCTGGGCGGCGCGCTGCTCGACCACGGCCTGGGTGATGGCCAGGATGTGCTTCTCGTTGAAGCCGCCGTCCAGGCTGGAGCCGCGATGGCCCGAAGTGCCGAACACCACCTTCTGGGCGGGGTTCGAGACGTCGGGCGAGGTCTCGTAATAAGCGCCGATCAGCGCATCCAGATCGATGAGATCTTCGGAAAGAGCAGTAAGACCGGCGCGGCTGTGCATTGAGACCCCATTCTATAATCGGACGGCGTGGGCTCTTCCCTAGAGACGCTTCAAGACGATTTCACCAAATATTTGCGAGGCTAGAACGCTTCGCTGACGATCGTGCCGTCCAGCAGCAACGCCGCGCGCTTCAGACCGCTCGACGCAAACGGCATCGCCACCGCGCCGTTCTTGTCCACCGAGACCAGCCCGCCGTGACCGCCGAGGTCCGCCACGCCCTGGATCGCCGCCCGCGCGGCGCTCTCCAGGCTCTCGCCGCCGAAGCGGACGCGGTGGGCGATCTGGGCGGCGACGGCGGTGCGGATGAAATATTCGCCCTGGCCGGTGCAGGAGACGGCCGCATAGCCGTCGGCCCAGGCGCCGGCGCCGATGATCGGGCTGTCGCCCACCCGGCCGGGCCGCTTGCCGAACACGCCGGCCGTCGAGGTCGCTGCGGCGAGCCGGCCTTCGGCGTCGCGGACCACGCAGCCGACGGTGCCGGTCGGCAGCGCGTCCGGCGGATGGTTGTCCTCGAAGGCCCCGGCGCGGGTGAACCAGGCCTCCGGGTCCTCGACCGTCTCCAGCCCCTGGTCGCGGGCGAAATCGATCGCGCCCTGGCCGGCCAGCATGACGTTGGGTGTCTGTTCCATCACCGCCCGGGCGGCCAGGATCGGGCTCTTGAAGCCCTGCAGCGCGGCCACGGAACCGGCGCGAAGCGTAGGGCCGCACATCAGGCTGGCGTCCAGCTCGTATTCGCCGTCGGCATTGGGCGAGGCGCCCTTGCCGGCGATGTAGAGGCCGCTGGCCTCCAGGGCGACGACGGTCTCGACCGCGACGTCCAGCGCCGCCGCGCCGGCGGCCAGCCGGTCGCGCGCCGCCTCGACCAGGCCGCGCATGTGGGCGATCTCGACGGTGTAGTCATGGCCGCGCTTGGCGCCGGCCCCGCCGTGCAGGGCGAGACTAAAACGTTTGTTTGACATTCTGCTTTCCCGGTCCGACGCCCTGCGCTAGCGTCCGGGCTCTTAACGAAGAAACGCGGGAGAGGCGATCATGAAGGCTGTGCTCAGCAAGGAAGTCGGTGGTCCCGAGACCCTGGTGCTGGAGGAGCTGCCCGATCCCGTCGCCGGTCCCGGCCAGGTGCTGATCGACGTCAAGGCGTGCGGGGTCAACTATCCCGACGTCCTGATCATCGAGGACAAGTACCAGTTCAAGCCGACCCGTCCGTTCGCGCCGGGCGGCGAAGTCTCGGGCGTGATCGCGGCGGTGGGCGAGGGTGTCACCCGCTTCAAGGTCGGCGACCGCGTGCTGGCCTCGACCGGCTGGGGCGGCTTCGCCGAGAAGCTGGCCCTGGAAGAACAGCGCTGCACCCATATCCCCGACAACATGCCCTTCGACGAGGCCGCCGCCTTCGTCCTGACCTACGGCACCTCGTACTACGCCCTGAAGGATCGCGGGGTGCTGAAGGCCGGCGAGACCCTGCTGGTGCTGGGCGC
Source organism: Caulobacter sp. GW456-12-1-14-TSB4 (assembly GCF_059424195.1). Lineage (NCBI taxonomy): Bacteria > Pseudomonadati > Pseudomonadota > Alphaproteobacteria > Caulobacterales > Caulobacteraceae > Caulobacter > Caulobacter sp. GW456-12-1-14-TSB4. Next base: position 97,623 of record NZ_JBWKZF010000012.1, on the reverse strand, counting down.
GGCCGGCGGTGTCGGCCTGGCGGCCGTCGAGCTGGGCAAGGCCATGGGCGCCAACGTCATCGCCGCCGCCTCCAGCCAGGAGAAGATCGACCTGACGATCAAGCACGGCGCCGACAGCGGCGTCGTCTATCCGCGGGGACCTTTCGACAAGGACGGCCAGAAGGCCTTGGCCAACCTGATCAAGGAAGCCTGCGGCCCGAACGGCTGGGACGTGGCTTATGACGCGGTCGGCGGCGACTATTCCGAAGCCACCATCCGCGCCGCCGGCTGGAACGGCCGCTTCCTGGTCATCGGCTTCCCGTCGGGGATTCCGAAGATCCCGCTGAACCTCACCTTGCTTAAGTCCTGCGACATAGTGGGCGTGTTCTGGGGCGCCGCGGTGGCTCGTGACCCCAAGGGTCACGCGCAGAATCTGAAGGAGCTGATGGACCTCTACGCGGCCGGAAAGATCAAGCCGTACGTGTCCGAGCGCTTCCCGTTGGCCCGCGCCGGCGAGGCCATCGCCCACCTCTCCAGCCGCAAGGCGATGGGCAAGGTGGTCATCACCGTCGACTAGAATGGTGAACGCGGGTCGTGGTTAAATCCCGCTAAGTATCCTTTTTAGCGAAGGAAAAACGACATTTCCGCAGAGTGGCTCCTCGAGACCAGGAGACTCTGCGGCGATGTTCGTCTCACAGGACCAGAGCGGAATGAACGACGCGGCGCCCGCCGCGCCGCGCCGCGCCTATCGCCTGACGCGACGCCCCGAGGAGCGTGTCCGCGTGCTGGGCGGCGTCATGGACCTCGTGCGGCCCGAAGAGGTTTTTCACTTCGTCACGGGCAAGCTGGAAGCGCGCCAGAGCGCGATCGTGGCCAACCACAACCTCCACAGCCTGTACCTGATCGGCAAGGATCACCAGATCGGCGAGTTCTACCGGCAGGCCGACCTGATCGAGGTCGACAGCGTGCCGCTGATCTTCTGGGCGCGGCTGGTGGGCCGGGCCAGCCGACGCTTCCACCGCTGCACCTATCTGGACTGGCGCGAGGACTTCTGGTCGCTGGTCGCGCAGAAGAATTGGAAGGTCTTCTTCGTCGGCGGCGCTCCGGGCGTGGCCGAGAAGGCCGTCGAGCGCATCCATCAGGACTATCCGACCGCCCAGATCGCCAGCCATCACGGCTATTTCGACGTGAAGCCCGGCTCGGCCGCCAACGATGCGGTGGTCGAGGCCATTCGCGCCTTCGCGCCGGACATCGTGCTGGTCGGCATGGGCATGCCGCGCCAGGAGATCTGGACGCTGGAAAACCACCAGGCCTACGGCCCGGCCGTGACCTTCACGGTGGGCGGGGCCTTCGACTACGAGGCCGGCGTCCAGAAGGCCGCGCCGCGCTGGATGGGCCCGCTGGGCATGGAATGGTTGTTCCGGCTGATGGTCGATCCGCAGCGCCTGTTCTCGCGCTACTGCGTCGAGCCGTGGTCGCTGGTCGGTCCGGCCTGCCGCGATGTGGTCCGGGCGCTGGGCAAGCGCGCCGGGATCAGTGATCCGCGCGCGGCGGAAAACGCCCGCTGGGAACAGATGCGCGCCCGCAATGAAGGGGTGCGCTGATATGGTTGCGAGGTCTGTGGGGACCGAGATGGTGATCTCGAGAGTGGGGCTTGGGGCATAATGGGCCTGGATATTCGTGTCATGACGCTGGAGGCCAACGAGCGCTCCAGCTTTACGCACCGCGCGGTCGCCGGCGTGGGTCTGGTCGGGCTAGGCCTGGCCTGGGCCGTGCTGCTGGTGCCCTGCATGGTCTGGCTGGCCGCCAGTCATCTGGGCCGTCGCCTGGAACCGCTGGTGCGCCGCCCGGCCTGATTTCAACTTGGCTTTTTGGGGTGTGACACCCCTAGCCAACGACCGTTTGCTCCGCGAATATGATCATTGATCACTGACCCACGAAGAGGTCGGGGACGCGGAGGGATTTCTCATGGTCGGACGTCTGGACGGCAAGGTCGCCGTCGTCACCGGGGGCTGCTCGGGCATCGGGCTCGGCGCGGTCGAGCTGTTCGTGGCCGAGGGGGCGAGCGTGATCGCCGCCGACCTGCAGGCCGAGAAGGGCGAGATGCTGGAAAAGCGTTTCCCCGACCGCGTCCGCTTCTCGCGCTGTGACGTCACCTCCGAAGACGACTTGGCCAAGACCATGGCGCTCGCTGAGAGTAGCTTCGGTGGCCTCGACATCCTGTTCAACAACGCCGGCCATGGCGGCACGCCCGCCTCGGTGCCCGAGCTGACCGTCGAGGGCTGGGACAAGACCTTCGCCCTGCTGGTGCGTGGCCCGGCCATCGGCATGAAGCACGCCCTGCCGCTGATGCTGAAGCGCGGCGGCGGCTCGATCATCAACACCGCCTCGATCGCCGGCCTGCAGGCGGGCTTCGGGCCGCTGGCCTATTCGGCGGCCAAGGCGGCGGTGATCCATATGAGCCGTTGCGCGGCGGCCGAGTTGTCGCCGCTGAAGATCCGGGTCAACGCCATCTGCCCGGGCCTGATCGCCACTTCGATCTTCGGGGCCTCGATGGGGCTGCCGCGCGAGGTCGCCGACCAGATGGCCGCCCAGATCGCCTCGATCGGTCCCAAGATCCAGCCGGTCCCCAAGTCGGGCCTGCCCGAGGACATCGCCGCCGCCGCCCTCTATCTGGCCAGCGACGACTCCCAGTTCGTCACGGGCACGCACATCGTCGTCGACGGCGGCATCACGGTGGGTCCGCGCTCGGCCTGGGACAAGAACACGCCTTCGCCGATCCTGGCGGCCATGGGCATCAGCCCTGAGCAGGCCGAGGCGATGCGGGCCCAGCTGGTCGCCGCCGGCGCGGCCGGGTGACCCTCACCCCCAACCTGCGCGGCGCGCTGTGGATGCTGGCCTCGGCGGTCGGCTTCACGGCGATGACCACCCTGATCAAGTTCCTCGGGCCCGGCTACCCGGCGGCGTTGCAGACCTTCTATCGGCAGCTGGCCGGGGTGATCGTGCTGCTGCCGCTGATGGCCCGTGACTGGAAGGCGGCGTTCCGCACGACGCGGCCGGGCATCCTGATCTTCCGGTCCAGCGCCGGGGTGCTGGCGCTGATCATGGGCTTCTACGCCTATCAGAAGCTGCCGCTGGCCGACGCCAACGCGCTGTCGTTCACGCGGACGCTATGGCTGGTCCCGCTGGCCGCCTTCGTGCTGCGCGAGCCGATCGGGCCGTTGCGGCTGGGCGCGGCGCTGGTTGGGTTCGTGGGCGTGCTGATCATGCTGCGGCCCGGTTCGGGCGGCGCTGCGGCCTGGATCGGCTGGCCCCAGGCCTGCGCCCTGATTTCGGCCTTCCTGTTCGCCCTGACCATCACCGGCATGAAGGTCATGACCCGCGACCACAGTCCGTTCGTGCTGCTGGTCTATGCGGCGGTGCTGGGCCTGGTCTTCGCCATTCCGCCGGCCCTGTTCGTCTGGAAGTGGCCGACGTGGCCGGACCTCGGGCTACTGGCCGCCATGGGCGTGATCGGCACCTTCACCCAAGGGGCCTATATCAAGGGCATGGAGGCCGGCGAGGCGGCGGTCATGGCCCCGATCGACTATACGCGGCTGGTCTTCGCGGTCGGCGCGGGCTTGCTGCTGTTCCACGAGGTCCCCAAGCCGGCGGTCCTGCTCGGCGCGGCGATCGTGGTGATCTCGACCCTGTTCATCTCGTGGCGCGAGCACCAGGCGGCCAAGCAAGCCGCTCAAGCCGTGGGAGCTCAGCCGGCGTAGGTCTTGCGCCAGGCGACGTAGCGGGCCAGCCCCTCGGCCAGCTTGACCTTGGGCTTATAGCCGCACAGCGCCTGCAGCTTGTCGATATTGGCGAAGGTGGCCGGTACGTCGCCCGGCTGCATCGGCAGGAAGATCTTCTGGGCCTCGATCCCCAGCGCCGTTTCCAGCGTGGTGATCATCTCCATCAGGCCGACCGGATCGTTGTCGCCGATGTTGTAGACCTCGTGCTCGCCCGCCGACGGCGGATGATCCAGCACGCCCAGGATGCCGTCGACGATGTCGTCGATATAGGTGAAGTCGCGCGCCATCTGGCCTTCGCCATAGACGTCGATCGGCTCGCCCTTCAGCATCTTTTCGGTGAAGCCGTAATAGGCCATGTCCGGCCGGCCCCAGGGGCCATAGACGGTGAAGAACCGCAGGCCCGACTGCGGGAAGCCGTACAGCGCCGAATAGCTCTGGCTTAGCAGTTCGCACGAGCGCTTGGTGGCGGCGTAAAGGGACACGGGCTCGTTGGCGGGATCGGTCTCGCGGAAGCCGTCGCCGTTCAGCGGCCGGTCGCCATAGACCGACGATGACGAGGCGTAGACCAGGTGCTCGACGCCAGCATGGCGGCAGGCCTCCAGCACCGATAGATGGCCGGCCAGGTTCGACCGCTCGTAGGCGAACGGGTTCTCGATCGAGTAGCGAACCCCCGCCTGGGCGGCCAAGTGGACGACCCGGCGTGCGCCCGAGGTCCTCACCAGCTCGGCGAAGGCCTCATGCTCGGCGATGTCCAGGCGGACCATCGTGAAGCCGCCTCGGCCTTCCAGCCGCGCCGCGCGGGCGTCCTTCAGCGCCGGGTCGTAATAGGTGTTGAAGACATCGACCCCGATCACCGTCTCGCCGCGATCCAGCAGACGCTCGGCCACGTGCATGCCGATGAAGCCCGCCGCACCGGTGACGATGATCGGAGTCGCCATGCCTCAACCTCGTCCGATGCTGGCGTAGGTAAAGCCGTGGCGGACCATCTCGGCCGGCTTGTAGACGTTGCGCAGATCCACCACCGTCGGCGACTTCATCAGCAGCTTCAGGCGGTCCAGGTCGAGGGCGCGGAACTGGTCCCACTCGGTGATGATGACCAGGGCGTCGGCGCCTTCGGCTACTTCATAAGCGCCCGCCTTGAAGTCGACGTCCTTGAGCATGTGCGAGGCTTCCTTGGCGCCTTCGGGATCGAAGGCCTGGACCTTGGCGCCCAGGGCCTGCAGCGCCGGGAGGATGTCGAGGCTGGGGGCGTCGCGCATGTCGTCGGTGTTGGGCTTGAAGGTCAGACCCAGCACGCCGATCGTCTTGCCGGTCAGGTCCTCGGCGCCGATGGCCTGGGCCACCTTGCCGGCCATGGCCTTCTTGCGCGCGTCGTTGACCTCGACCGTGGTCTCGATCAGGCGCGTGGGCGCGCCGTAGTCCTGGGCGGTCTTGACGAGGGCGATGGTGTCTTTGGGGAAGCAGCTGCCGCCATAGCCCGGACCGGCGTTGAGGAACTTGCCGCCGATCCGCTTGTCCAGGCCGATGCCCTTGGCCACTTGCTGGACGTCGGCGCCGACCTTCTCGCAGAGGTCGGCCATCTCGTTGATGAAGGTGATCTTCATCGCCAGGAAGGCGTTGGCCGCATACTTGATCAGCTCGCTGGTGCGGCGGCCGGTGAAGACGATCGGGGTCTCGTTGAGGCTCAGCGGCCGATAGAGTTCGCGCATCACGGCTTGGGCGCGTTCGTCCTCGGTGCCCACGACCACGCGGTCGGGACGCTTGAAGTCCTCGATCGCCGCGCCTTCGCGCAGGAACTCGGGGTTGGAGACCACGGCGAACTGGGCGTCCGGACGAGCCTTCTTGATGATCGCCTCGACCTCATCACCAGTGCCGACCGGCACGGTCGACTTGGTGACGATGACGGTGAAGCCGTCGATCAGGCCGGCGATCTCCTCGGCGGCGGCGTAGACGTAGGACAGGTCGGCATGGCCGTCGCCGCGCCGCGTCGGGGTGCCGACGGCGATGAACACCGCGTCGGCGTTCTTGATCGCTTCGGCGCCTTCGAGCGTGAAGAACAGGCGGCCTTCGCGGACATTGCGCGCGACCAGGTCATCCAGGCCCGGCTCGAAGATCGGGATTTCGCCGCGCTCGAGGCGCTCGATCTTGCTCGGGTCCTTGTCGATGCAGGTCACGACGTGACCGAAGTCGGCGAAACACGCCCCCGACACCAGGCCCACATAACCCGTGCCGATCATTGCTACGCGCATAAGTTCACCGTCGCTGCTGATTCAGCGGCTTTTAGCGCCCCCAGGCGCAAACGCCCATAGATTCAGTGGGGCGGCGAAAGATTCGTCTTAGCTGCGCGCGTCAAGGCTGACCCACTTGGTGGACGAGCCGGGCGCCTGACGCTCGATCCATTGATAGGGCGTCTCGTTCCAGGGCAGCACCCACGGCGACAGGTTGTCGAGCGCGACCTCGCCCTTGGCCGTGGCGACCAGCAGGACGGCGTGCATTTCACCGTAGGCCGTGCGCACCAGGGCGATCGAGAGGGCGCGGCTGGACACGCCGGCTTCGATCAGGGCGCGGCGCTTGGCCAGGACGTAGTCCTCGCAGTCGCCGCGCTTCACCTTGTCGCTCGACGGCGCCCAGTAGTCCTGGCGGCCGTAGACCTCGAAGTCGGTGGCGCGGTGGATCTTGCGGTTCACCTGGCTGTTGATCTTGAAGATCGTGCGTTCGTCCAGCGTCGCGATGACCGGCGCTTCCTCGGACTCGACCTGGGGCAGGGTGGCTTCAAGGCCCGGCGTGGAGGCCGGGGTTTCCGCGGCTGTGTCGCCTTGGGTCGAGGCTTCAGGAAGCTCCGGCTCCTGGGCGATGTTGAAGATGTTGTTCCAGCGCGGACCCCAGGACCGATGCACCGTCCGGGTCTCGCTGACGAAGGCCGAGGCGGGCGTTTCCAGCGCGCGACCGCCGAACACGGAGGCCCAGCGGGCCTGACCAGCCCAGACCTGCATGGCGGCGAGCTTGGTCGGGTCGGCGACGTCGTCCTGCTCGAGGCATTCCCCGGGCTGGCGCTGGCACATCTCGGCGAAGCCCATCGGCGGCGCGACGGCGGGGCCGAGCGACATGGCGGGCGATGCGGCGGTCGCGGCCAGCACGGTGGCCGGCGCGGCGATCATCGTCACGGCAAAGCTGAGCAGTAAGCGCTTGAACATAGCAACATCCCAGTTGTTATTAAGAGGTTGCCATGTGTCCGGTAATATCGCCGTTAAATACTTAGGTTTATTAAAGTATAATGGCGGATTGGTGTGATGTGATTTGTTGTGTGTTATGGTTAATTGAAATGGTCGCGGAAATGAATGCGACAATTTGGGCCGAGGCCATGCCTCGTTGTCGCAGGGCGACTAGAAAAGGATGTGGAGCGCGAACGCCCAGAAGCCGCCGCAAGCGATGGTGGCGACGCTGTAACCCACGAGCGGGCCGAAATTCCGGCGCGGAGTGGGAGCGATGGCGTCGAGCTGGGTCTTGGTGGCCTGCATGTGCATGGCGAGCTCCTGTCGTCGGTCCCGAATGGGTACGGGGTTCAGACTAGGAACTTGGCGTAACAGGATTAAATATCGCCCAAGTCTTACAGTTAAAGTCCTGTTTTATATAATGAATGTGGCGTTAGTCATGAGCTGCCATCTAGGTGATGTTGGCTTGGTCTCAACGATGGTCCAGGTCTTCGGGCAATAAAAAACCCGCCACCGACAGGGTCGATGGCGGGTTTCCCATGTGTCTCTGCGCGTCCGTTAGGTCGCGTAGTACTTCTTGTATTCGTCGTAGTAGTACGACGAGTCGCCGTAGCCTTGCTTGGACTGAACGTTCATGTCGACCTGGGTTAGGACGACGCCGGCGATCTGGGCGCCCGACTGCTGAAGCAGGCGGATCGAGGCGCCGATCGCGCGGGCCGGAGTCTTGCGCCAGCGCGCCAGCAGCACCACCACGTCAGCCTTCATGGCCAGGATGCGGGTGTCGGCCAGGGCGAGGACCGGCGCGGTGTCGAGCACCACGAGGTCGAAGCGCGAGCGCAGCGAGGTCAGCAGGGCGTCCATCGCCGGGGTGCCAAAGACGTCCTCGGTGGTCGAGGTGTCGGCGGTCAGGGGCAGGACATAGGCGCCGGACGCTTGGTCCAGGGTGATGATCTGCTCCAGCGTAGCGCGGCCGTGCAGGAGATCGACAAGGCCCAGCGGCGGGTTGAGACCCAGCGACCGGCTCACGGCGCGACGGCGAAGGTCGCAGTCGATCAGCAGGACGCGGCCGCCGGCCTGGGCCGTGACGCGGGCCAGGCAGATCGAGGTCGTCGTCTTGCCTTCCGCCGGCAGGGCCGAGGTCAGTACGGCGATCTTCCCTTGCTGGCCGGGCACCGAGTAGGTGATCGAGGTGCGCAGCGAGCGGAAGGCCTCGGCGAAGGCCGACAGCGGCTTCTTCATCACGAAGTCGATCGGCTGGATGTTCTTGTCGCCGGCCTCGGCCACCGAGTTCATCAGCGGGATCGAGCCGATCGAGGGCAGGCCCAGTTTGCGTTCGATGTCCTCGCTGGTGGCGAGGGCGGCGTCCATCATCTCGGCGAGGATCACCGCGAGCAGGCCGAAGCCGCCGCCGAGGACGATCGCGATCGCGAAGCTGAGGACGAGCTTGGGCGAGCTGGCGCTGGTGGGGATGGCGGCCAGCGAGGCGATGCGGGCATCGGCCTGTTCGGTGCCCGCCTGGGCGCCGGTCACTTTGTAGCGGTCCAGGAAGCTTTGATAGACGCTGCGAGCGGACTCGGCGTTGTCTTCCAGTTGCTTCAGGCGAACCGAGGCCGCGCTATTGACGGCCAGGGTGCCGCGCGCGCCGCTGAGGCTGGACTGGACCGAGGCGGTCTGCTGCCGGGCGACACGGGCCCGGGCTTCCAGGTTCGAGACGATGCGGCGGATTTCGGCCTGGATCTGCGCATCGATGTCGCCCAGTTCCTGCCGCGCGCGGATCAGGTCGGGGTGACGGTCGCCGTAGCGGCTGCTGAGGTCGGCGACACGGCCGCTGACGGCGGCGCGCTGGGCGCGAAGATTCTGGATGACTTGCGAGCTGAGCGCCTCACCGACGTCGTCGCCGTTCGAGCCATTGGCCATCTGCGACGTCGCGGTGCGCAGGCGGGCTTCCTCGCCGGCCTGTGCGGCGCGCGCGGTGGCCAGTTGCTGGTTGTAGGCCGAGATTTCCTGCTCGGTGAGCGTGGTGCCGGCTGAACTCAGCAGGTTGTTGGCCACGCGATAGGCCGAGACCTCGGCGTCGGCCTGTTGCATCTGGACGCGCAGGGTTTCGATGCGCGTGTTCAGCCACTTGTTGGCGTCCTGCGTCGCGTTGAATTTCGCTTCCAGCTGCGAGCTGATGTAGGTGTTGGCGAAGGCGTTGGCGATCTCGGCGGCCTTGGCCGGCGACTTCGAGGTGAAGCTGATCGTCATCGAATAGGTCAGGCCGACGCGGCGGACCGCCAGGCGCTTGGCGACAGCGTTGACGACGCTCTGCTTGACGCTGGCGGGATCGGCGGCCGGCGGGGCGCCGCCCAGGAGGCCGCGCACGCCGCCGATGGCGGAGCCGACCAGGCCCGGCTTGTTCAGGGTGGCGTTGAACTCGGGATCGCGGTCGAGATGCAGCGCATCGACGACGCTCTGGGTGAGCTTAGGCGACTTGAGCACTTCGACTTCGGTGTCGACGACGCTGGTGTCGGCCGTCAGGTTCGACATGACCGCCTGCGACTCCACCACCTTCTCGGTGCGGGTGTTGATCATCACACCCGCGGTCGCGGTGTAGAGCGGGGTCTGGCGCAGCGAGAAGATCACGACCGCCAGCGCCACCGCGCCCGCCACGATGGCGAACAGCCGGAAGCGCCTGCGGAAGACCGCGATCAGTCGTTGGATATCGATCGTTTCGCCTGTCGGACCACCTGAGCGGCCAGACATTTGCTGCGTATCGTCAATGTTTGCCATCAAACCGCCGCTATATTTCGTTTCGGCGCCAAGCCGAGACTGAGGATGTTATTTTCCGCCTGCAAAGCGCAGAAGACACAATGGAGCGGTTGTGTAAATAACCGTACGTGCTCGCTGAGTGTGTTATGCGCTCGCCGCCTCTCATTGCCCACCGCAATGAAACTAAAGCCAATATGCGCCGCTAAGTGCAAACGAAGCGCTAAGCTAAGGTGAAGCTTGCGTTTAGCTTATAGAGGCGCGACCGGCATAGCTCATGATAGCATGAAAGCGAAGCCGTGTCGGCCTCGGTGTGGCCACCAATCTCTGTTTGAGAGCGGTCTGGGCCGGCCGGAATCCGAGGAAGCGGGCAGGCGTCGAGAGGGGGCTGTGTGAGGGTCGCGATGATTTCGTTGCTGTTGGTTGCGCTCGCTATGGCCGTGACGTCGGACGAGCGCGAGGCGGCCTCGCCGAACGCCGTCCACCAGGTTGTCGCGCCCCGGATCGCCGCGCCCGACGCTCGCGCCTATGGCTGGCGGCCGGTGGCGATCGGCGGCGGTGGTTTCGTGACCGGGCTCAGCGCCGACAGGGCCGGGCGGACGCGCGTCGCGCGCGCCGACGTCTACGGCGCCTACCTGTGGAATGCCGAAAAATCGCGCTGGACGCAGCTGGTCACCGCCTCGTCCATGCCGGAGGCCGACCGCAAGCCCATGGTCCTCAGCCAGGGCGTCTATGAAGTGGTGGTCGCGCCGTCGGATTCGCGACGCATCTATATGGCCATCGCCGGCGGCCTCTATCGCTCCGACGACGGTGGCGCGCATTTCGCCAAGACGTCCCTGCCGCCTGTCGCGTTCGACGCCAACGGTCCGTTCCGCCATTCGGGTCCCTTCATCGCCGTGGCGCCCGCCAATCCCGAGCTCGTGCTGTTCGGTACGCCGGCCAACGGCTTGTGGCGCTCGGCCGACGGCGGACGGAACTGGACCCGCGTGGAGTCCGTGCCGACGCCGGCCAAGGCCGACGATCGATCGGCGGGCATCGTCGTCTGGTTCCGGCCGAATGGCGGCGGGGATGGCGGCGAGGTCTGGGCGATGTCGCCGGGCGCGGGCGTGTTCCGGTCCTCCGACGGCGGATCGAGCTTCTCGCCGCTGACTTCGGGGGGCGCGCGTCCGACGATCCTGCGCCAGGGCGCGTTCGGCAAGGATGGCGCCTTCTATGGCGTCGATCATGACGCCAAGAAGGTCTGGAAGTTCGCCAACGGCGCTTGGTCCGACCTCGCCGGCGCGGCGGGACTGACGCCCGCGCCGTTCGCCACCGTGACCATCGATCCGCGCGATGGCGCGATCTATGTGTTCGACGAGGGCGGCCGAGGCTTCCACAGCACCGACGGCGGCGCGCGCTGGAGCCGGATGGCCGGCCGCTCGAAGGTTGGTCCGGGCGGCGAGCCGCCGTGGCTGCGGGTCTCGGACAAGGGTTATTTCGCGACGGCCCAGGTCTATTTCGACCCGCAGGTTCCAGGACGGCTGTGGAACGCGGCGGGGACGGGTCCCTACTACGCCGACCTGCAACCGGGCAGCGCCAAGATCGAGTGGAACAGCCAGGCGCGCGGAATCGAGGAACTGGTGGCCAATGACGTGGTGGCCCCGCCAGGGCGGCTTCCGCTGTTCGCGGCCTGGGACTTCGGCGTCCACCTTCGCGACGACCTGACCCGCTTCTCCACCGGCTACGGCCCCAAGGAGCGTGTGCTGATCGCCGTGCAACAGGTCGACTGGAGCGCTTCCAATCCGTCCTTCCTGGTGACCAACGCCTCGGACACGCTGAAGTGCTGCTGGCAGGACGGCAACGCCGTCATGGCGGGCTACAGCCAGGACGGCGGCCGGACCTGGTCGAAGTTCCCCAGCCTGCCCACCCCGCCGGGGACCACGGCGTCGGACCCCTGGCGCATGTCGTACGGCACGATCGCGGTCTCGGCCAAGGACGTAAACAACATCGTCTGGGAGCCGGCCAATAATCGCTCGCCCTTCTATACGACCGATCGCGGCCAGACGTGGTCGCGCGTCGTATTGCCGGGCGAGCGCCTGCCGAACACGGGGTCCTACGGCAGCTACTACTTCCATCGCCGCACGCTGACGTCGGACCGAGTGCGGCCGGGCACCTTCTATCTGATGCACAGCGGCGATGGCGACAACGCCGCCCTGGCCGGGCTGTGGGTCACTCATGACGGGGGTCGCGCATGGTCGCGCGTGTTCCGTGGCGAGATCGCCCCCAACAGCGGAGCCAGCGCCAAGCTGCGGGCCGTGCCAGGCAAGGCCGGACATCTGTTCTTCACCGCTGACGTCGGCGGTCCGGACTCGGCGTTGCGCCGCAGCGTCGATGGCGGTCGCACCTGGACGATCCTGAAGGACGTGACCCACGCGCATGACATCGCCCTGGGCAAGGCCGCGCCGGGCAAGCACTATCCGACGCTCTACGTCGCAGCGCACGTGAAGGGCGTCTACGGCTTCTGGCGTTCGATCGACGAGGGAGGCAGCTGGACCCGCATTGGCGAGTTCCCGACCGGCAGTCTCGACGAAGTTGTAGTGATGGACGCGGACAAGGATGTCTTCGGTCGCGTCTATGCTGGCTTCAAGGGATCGGGATGGGTGTTCGGCCAGCCGGAGACCTGCGCGCCCTCCGCTTATCGGCCGGGTGATGATCGCGAATGCTTTTTGCTCACGCCGCCGAAAGATCGCTGATCGCGCCGATCGCAAGGGTATTTTGACTTGTTAGGCTTAGATGGAAGATGCGCGTATGAGATCGCGGGCAATGATGCGCTTCGCGTATGCCTGACCTAAATTTTTGGGGTACGGAAGTAACAACTTTTCTGTGACTGTATCCCGCTACGCTTATCAAAGATCATGTTGGTTCGCGGTCGTCAGCGACTGGTCGGGTCGGATGGGAGTCGAAGCCGATTTCTGAGTCTACAGGCGGTCTCGCCTCCCCCATCAAAGCCAAGCGGCTGCTGCTCGTCGCGTCAGGCGGGGGGCACTGGGTGCAGCTGTCCCGGATGGCCCATGCTTTCGAGGGCCTCGACACGCTGTATGTCAGCACCATGAAGGGATCGAGGGCGCCGTCGGGCGACCGACCCGTGGCCGTCGTCAGCGACGCGTCGCAGAGCGAGCCCGCGCGCGTTCCCGTGCTGGTCGCGCAGATGGCGTTCCTGCTGCTCAGGTTCCGTCCCTCGGTCATCGTCACGACGGGCGCCGCGCCCGGCCTCGTGGCGCTGTGGCTGGGTCGCCTGTTCGGGGCCAAAACGATCTGGATCGACAGCATCGCCAATTCCGAGGAGCTCTCCTTGTCCGGGCGCCTCGTCCGTCGATATGCCGACCTCTGGCTGACCCAGTGGCCGCACCTGACGGAAAAATATCCGGGCCTGCAGTGCTATGGATCGGTGCTTTGATACTCCTGTCAGTCGGCACGCAACTCCCCTTCGACCGGCTCGTCCGAGCGGTGGACGAATGGGCTGTCCTGCAGAAGCGCACGGATATCGTCGCCCAGGTCGGCCCGTCGGCCTATCGGCCGCAGATCCTGAGCGCCTTCGCCTTCCTGGCGCCGGACGCCTTCCGCGAACTCCAGACCGCCTCGACCATCCTGATCAGCCACGCGGGCATGGGCTCGATCCTGACCGCGATGGAGTGCGGCAAGCCGATCATCATCATGCCGCGCGACCACGTGCGCGGCGAACATCGCAACGGACACCAGATCGCCACCGCCGAGCGTTTCCGCGACACGCCGGGCGTGTACGTGGCCATGAACGAGGAAGAGCTGGTCGCGCACCTGGTGCGGCTGAGCGACCTGAGCGCTTCGTCGCGTGTGTCGGCCTATGCGCCGGATAGCTTCACGTCGCGGCTTCGCGACTTCATTGATGGTTAGTGGCGTGATCCCGGGTCACACGATAAGGACCATCGTCGGGGCGGGGCGCCTCGGAATGGATGCCGAGCGATGAAAAGACTGGTCGGTCTGCAATGGGGCCGCGCCATCGCGGCGATGACCGTGGTGATCACGCACGCGATCATCCACCCCTACAAGGGGACCTTCGAGGCCGCGCACCTGTTCGGCAAGTTCGGGGTCACGCTGTTCTTCGTCATCAGCGGCTACATCATGGTGCGGACGACCGGCCAAGATGCGTTCGCCCCGCTCGACTTCATCAAGAAGCGCCTGCTGCGCGTCGCGCCGCTCTACTATTTCGCGACGGCGGTGGCGGTTGTCGGCGTGCTGATCGCGCCTTGGGCTTTCAAGGACACGGTCTTTGACGTTCGCCACATCGTGATGTCGGTGCTGTTCATCCCGACTCCCGAGCCTGGCGGCGCCTCGATCGACCCCTTCCTGCGCCTGGGTTGGACGCTGAACTTCGAGATGTTCTTCTACGTCGTCTTCGCGCTGCTGTTCGCGTTCAACGCGATGACGCGGGCGGTGATGCTGACGGTCATCTTCGTGACGCTGATGGCGCTGGGCCAGCTCCAGATCTTCCCGATGACCAGCCAGCCGATGGAATTCTATACGCGCATCGACACCCTGGGCTTCGTGACCGGCGTGTGGCTGGCGGTGCTCAGCATGCGATACGAGTGGGAGATGAAGAGTGGCCAGGGGATCGCCTGGCTGGCGGTCAGCGCCGTGTCGCTGGTCGGCCTGATCTTCATCTATCCCCTAACGGCGCCGACAGATCCCTGGGTTCACGCCTGGATCGTGGCCACCTGCACCGTCATCATCGGCGTCTTGGCGATGGCCGGCGACGCCTGGGACTCCAAGGTCCCGGGCTGGGCGGCCTATCTGGGTGACGCCAGCTACTCGATGTACCTCTTCCACATGTTCGCGATCGGCGCGGTCACCGTGCTGGTGATCAAGAAGAGCCCCGCCGCCTGGGGGCCGCCGTTGGTGGTGGTCTCGGCCGTGGCCGGCATGCTGACGGGTGTGTTCGTCTATCGCTTCATCGAGAAGCCCCTGAACCGCATGGTGAAGCGGGCCTTCGACGCCGTGGCCGGGACGCTGAAGCCCCGACTGAAGTCCGCCTAGGCGACGCCCTTGGCGCGGGCCAGCGCCGGGGTGGGCTGCTTGAAGCGATGCGACAGCAGCCGCAGCAGCGGACGCTCGATCAGCTTGTGCACGATGACGCCGCCGACGACGCCGGCCAGGATCAGGGCGACCAGGAAGCCATCCGGCGGCAGCAGCGACTTGAGGTGCGACGCGACGGTCATGGCGATCAGCAGGGTCGCGTTGTGCGTCAGGTAGATGGCGTAGGAGGCGTCGCCCAGCAGCACCCACAGCGCGTCCAGCGGACTCTTCTCGGGCTTGGCGATGACGCCGACCCACACCACGATCGTCGCGGCCAGCGTGTGCGCCGCCATCCGGAGCGGCGCATAGGCCATCATCGGCGTGGCCCGCTCGATCGCGATCGTCGCCACGGCGGCGACGGCCAGGGTGACGATCGGGCCGAACGGCAGCCGAGGCTGCATGAAGCTGCTGCGCTTCAACCACAGCATGCCGAGCAGGAGGCCCGCGCCAAATTGCAGGTTGGCGCCGTTCTGGTCGCCCATGAGCGTCAGCCGCAGCAACTCGGCTTGGGGCGAACCGGCGAGGGTCCCGGTGCCCACCCAAGCGCCGACGGCCAGGGGCGCGACGAACCACACCGCCAGGAGCCATGGCCGCGGCTTTCCCCACAGCAGGGCGACCGCGAAGAGGAAGTAGAACAGCAGCTCGTGCCGCAGCGTCCAAAGCACGTTGGGCTTAAGCTCGCCGACGGGCCACAGCACCATGGCCCGCGCCACGGCGGCCCACTCGATCCGGCCGGTGCCGACATAGCTCAGCAGATTGTAGCCGATCACGCACAGCCACATGAACGGCACGATGCGGACGAAGCGGCGGATGGTGAAGTCGCTGGCTTCCAGCTTGGGCGAACCGTCCGTCTGCAGTGCGACCACGGCGATGATAAAGCCGCTGATGACGAAGAAGATCGAGACGCCGAAGAGGCCCAGGCTGGTCCAGTGATGAGGACTGGCGCCGAAATACTCCGGATAACGCATCATCGCGTTGGCGTGCATCAGCACGACCAGGGCCGCGGCCACGCCACGGAGATATTGGACACCCGATAGCAGTGAACCCGCTCCTCTACCCTGCGTTTTAACGCATGATAGAAACCCTTGTTCCTTACATTTCCAGCTTTTTTTGCAGCTCGGGGTCGCGGTTGCGAATGGCGTCTCCCGCCGCGCGCGCGCCTTCCAGCGTATAGTGGCCGTAGTCGAACGACACCGGCACGCCCGCCGTGGTCAGGGTTGGGCACTGGCCGCCGGCGCACAGAGCCTTCTGCTGCGAGACATAGGTGACGCCGGCCTTGGCCGCCGACCGCGCCATGGTCTCATCGAGCTGGGTGCGCGAGGCTTTCCGGAAGCGATCGGGGGTCACCAGAGACGGCCAAAGCTTGGCGCGGGCGAGGATATCGGGCAGGGGCGTCAGATACTCGATCGCCGGTCCGATCACGACGACGTTCAAGCCCCGGGCCTTCAGCAAGGCGATGCTGCGGTCCAGCTTGGGAAGGTCGGCCTCGTTCCAGCGGGCCGCCAGCAGGATCGTCCGATAGTTCGGGGGCGTGGCGTGCTCGCCATAGATCGCGTCCAGCTGGGCTTGGCAGGCGGGCGTCCCGGTGCGGAAATCCTTCACCGGCGTGCAACCGGCGACGGTGCGCTGCAGGAAGTCGATCTCGGGATAGGCCGCGCGCAGGCCGGGCGTCAGATAGGCCGCATGGCTGTCGCCCAGCATCAGCACCGCCGGCTTGCCGCCCGCCGGGGTCAGGCAACGGGCGGGGTCGATGGCCTTGCCGGCCGGTTCGTCGGGCAGCAGGAAGCACTCGTGCATGCGGACGGCGGCCATGCTGTCGGGGCGCTGATTGTAATCGGCGTAGCGGGCCAGGGCGCGGGCTTCAGGGTTTGAGGCTGGAAGGGTCCAGGGCGCGGCCATCTGGCCCAGCGGTCCCATGGCCACGAAGATCGCCACGACCACGCCCGCGCCGATCAGCACGCGCGCCGGCGACAGGGTCAGCCATGGCGGGCCGCGGAACGGGCGCTCGACGAACTGGTAGGAGACCACGGCCGTCCCGATGATCAGGCCGAAGCAGACGAGGGTCCCTACGACGCCGAAGCGCTCGCCAACCAGGTGCTGGGCCAGGACGATGACCGGCCAATGCCACAGATACAGCGAGTAGGAGATGCGGCCGGTGACGCGTGGGGCCAGCGATCCCAGCACGCGCCCGACGAAGGTCTCGTGGCCATAGGCGATCACCAGCATCGCGCCCAGCGCCGGCGTGGCGGCCGCCCAACCGGGGAAGGGCGTGGCGTGCGAGAGGGTGACCAGGGCGACGGCGATCAGGGCCAGGCCCGCCAGGGCCAGGATCTCACGCGCCCAGCGAGCCTTCAGCTCGGGCGCGAGGCCCATGGCGACCAGGGCGCCCAGGCCCAGTTCCCAGGCCCGGAACGGGAAGCCATAGAAGGCGATCTTGTCGTGCTGGGTCTGCACCAGGAAGACGTTGGCCGCGAAGGTCGCCACCACAAGGGCCAGCATCGCGATCCGACCCCAACGCTTGCCCAGGCGCACGCACAGGATCAGCGCCAGCGGGTAGACGATGTAGAACTGCTCCTCGACGCCCAGCGACCAGGTGTGGATCAGGACGTTCATGCCGGCGTCCGGATCGAAGTAGTTGGTCAACGTCATGAAGTAGAGGTTGGCCGTCGAGGTGGCGATGAACGGCAGGCTCTTGGCCATCGCCGCCATCTCGCGGCTGGTCATGATGACGAAGCAGGCCATCGTCACCAGCAGCAGCATGAAGAACAGCGGCGGCAGGATCCGCAGCGCGCGCCGCTTGTAGAATTCCAGCAGGCGTATCCCCTCGCCGCGCGCCTCGCGCAGCAGGATCGCCGTGATCAGGAAGCCCGAGATCACGAAGAAGATGTCCACGCCCGCAAAGCCGCCGGGGACGAGGCTGTTCTGGAAGTGGAAGAGCACGACCGGGACGACGGCGACCGCGCGGAGGCCGTCTATATCGGGGCGGTAGGCGACCTTGGACATTCGGATCCGGGTTCGTGGAGAGATGCGGCTCTACCCTAGGGAGGCTAGCGCGGTTCGGCGAGGGTGACGGACGACAGGGCGGTGGTCGGCGGCATGCGGCGGCGGAAGAAGCCGGTCACCAGACTGAGCGCACTGACGTTCCAGGCCACCAGCGAATAGAGACCCAGATTGAACGATCCGCGCCGGATGACCAGCAGGGCCAGCGGCGCCAGGAGCAGGACGAGGAAGGTCGCGAGGCGCGCGGCGACCGGAACGGGCGCGGCCAGGCTGGCCAGCAGGCAGGTCCACCAGACCATGATCGCCACGCCGTTGCGCACGTGGCCCAGGCGCTTGAGCACGATCGGGAGATGTCGTTGGCCAACCGCGCCGCGCAGCACCTCGCCCGAAGCGCCCGAATAGCCGGACTTCATCCGCCGCCACAGCAGCTTGTAGCCGTCCATCTGGTGGCCGTAGTGATCGA
Source organism: Caulobacter sp. GW456-12-1-14-TSB4 (assembly GCF_059424195.1). Taxonomy (NCBI): domain Bacteria; kingdom Pseudomonadati; phylum Pseudomonadota; class Alphaproteobacteria; order Caulobacterales; family Caulobacteraceae; genus Caulobacter; species Caulobacter sp. GW456-12-1-14-TSB4. The sequence goes on along the minus strand of NZ_JBWKZF010000012.1, from coordinate 79,351 downwards.
CCGCCGGCTTGTCGATCCGGGCCAGCTTCCAGCCCCGGCTCTGTAGCCGCGCGCCCAGGTCGAACTCCTCGAAGGCATGCAGGTTGCGGTCGGCGAAATAGTCGACCTGGCGGATCGCGTCGGCGCGATAGAGGCCGCCGCAGTCCAGCCGATCGACGACGCCCGGCAGCCAGTTGCGGTTGGTGCGGACGGTGTTGGCGCGAATCTGGAAGTCGTGGCCCTCGGTGTTCATCTCGTTGACGATCCCACCGACGGCGGCGATGTCCGGATGGGCCTCCAGGTGGGCGATCCCGGCGCTGATGAAGTCCGGGTCCAGCACCATGTCGCCGTCGAGCAGGTAGAAATACTCGCCGCGCGCATGCTGGAAGGCCAGCTGGGCGCCGGCGCCGCAGCAGCGCTCGGCGGTGTTGGCCAGCTGCACGATGCGGACGGGCAGGGCCGAGGCGATCTCGAGCGTCCGGTCGGTGGAGCCGCTGTCGGCCAGGATCACCTCGCCGCCGAACGGGCGCGCGGCGGCCAGGGCGCTTTCCAGCGCGGCGCCGATGTGCTTTTCCTCGTTCAGCGCCTTGATGCCGATGGTCAGTTTCATGCGGCCTCCGCCTTGTGTTGCAGCGTCGCCTGCCAGCGGCGCTTCTGCCGCCAGATCCAGATGGAGAAGATCACCTCGCCCAGAAAGACGCCGACCAGCGAGTAGAGCGGGCCGCCCAGGACGAGCAGCAGCGCCACGCCGACAATCGAGACGCCGCAGGAGATCATGCTGGCGTGGGCCAGCGGACGGAACTGCCCGCCGGCCTGCAGCAGCACGCTCTCGGGCGCGCGCAGCAGGCGCACGCCCGCCACGGCCAGCCAGAGGGCGGTGCCGATCATCAGATAGTGACGGTCATAGGCTTTGGGAAACAGCGCGCCGGGCGCCCAGATCGAGAGGGCGACCGCGCCCAGGGTGGTGGCGGTCCAGGCGGCGATCAGCATGATCCGGAAGAATCGCGCGGCCTTCAGGGCGTCGCCCAGTCGCCCAGCGCCCAGCTGACGGGCCATCTGCGGACGCTCCAGTTCGGTCAGGGCGTTGGAGGCCACGCCGATGGGGCGCATCAGCAAGGCGCTGGCGGCCAGGGGCGCGAAGGCCGTGGCGCCGCTGATCAGCGTGACGATATAGGCGTGGGCGTTGGCCGTGGCTTCGGTGGTCAGCACCCCGATCAGCGACCAGCCGGAGTGCTCGCGCCAGATGTCGGCGTAGCCGGACAGGGCGCGGGCCGAGACCTCGAGGAACTGCTGGCGGACGAAGGTCAGGCCGAAGGGCGCCAGGCCCAGCAAGGCGCTGACCAGCAGGCCCGCATAGGGCAGCAGCAGCGACCGGGCGTGGGCCATCATCATGAAGCCGACCAGGGCCAGCAGCACCAGGCTGTAGACGATGTCCGAGATCATCGTCCGCCAGGGCTTGCCGATCGCGTAGGCGTAGGCGCGGGCGAACCAGCGCATCAGCAGGGCCGCGCCGTAACCGCCGAACATCAGCGCGATGTTCAGGGGCGCCTTCAGGGCCAGGGCGAGACCGGCGAAGGCTCCAAAGGCGAGAAGGCAGAAGACGAGGTTGGCGCTCATCAGGCTGCGCCGCATGGCGGCTTGAGCGGCTGCATCGCCGGAGGCCAGGAGGATGGGCATGGGCGCGCAGAGCAGGGCGCTCCAGACGCCAGTGCTGAACTGGGAGGCGACCAGCAGGAAGGAGAAGATGCCGAAGTCGTTGACGCTCAGCAGATGCAGCAACTGCACCGACAGTACGAACTGCGAGCCGGCGACCCCGATCGGGCCGACGGCCGCCAGGCCGTAGCGCAGTGTCTTCCAGAAGAAACCGGGGCGCGAAAAGACGCCGCCACGCGGGGCGGCGTCCGCTTTCGAAACTGTCGCGTCAGGCATGAGCCGCCGAGGCTTTGCGGCGTTTGGAGACCTTGGTCGTGGCCTTCGTCCCGCCGCCGGAGCGCCGGGTGACCACGGCGGTCATGGCCACCGCGAGCATCAGGAAGACCTGAATGATCGTGTCGCGCTCGAACAGGCTCGTCTCGGTCATGTTGTGGCCCGCGCAGAATACGAGCAGCGCAATCAGCAGCGCGCCGCGATCACGGGCGAGCGAGGAGCTGGCCAGCAGCTTGAAGACTGGAATGATCATGGTCGCGGCGACCACCAGGATCAGACCGGGCAGACCGACCCCCACCAGCAGGTCCAGATAGCCGTTGTGGCCGTTGCTGAGCTCGGCCACCCAGTTGCGGCCGTACTGGTAGACCGGGCTATCGGGGCCGATGTTCCAGAACGAACCGTAGCCCGCTCCGGTGATCGGGTGATCCGCGGCGTAGTTGATCATCGACGGCCAGATCTGAACGCGGCCGGTCAGGCCGTCGCGGAGTGCGAACGGGCCCAAGGTTTCGTCCCAGGCCTTCATCACCATCATCATCGCGGTGATGCCGGCGATGGTCACTATTGGGATGAACGCCGCCCGGATGCGAGGGTTGAGACGCCAGTAGGCCGCGCCGGCTCCGAGGGCCAAGAGCATCATGCCTATCGAGGTCTTCGACTGGGTCTTGAAGAGGTAGTAGATCGTGGCGAGAGTCAGGCCCCAACGAAGCCAGGACTTCATGGTCTGCGCGCCGAACATCAACATGATGACGGTCACGGCGCAGACGGCGCCGGTGAAGTTCTTCTGCGGCAGCAAGCCTCGCCAGTCGCCGACCAGCTTCACGTCGTGGGACTCGCCGGGCAAGTGGACGGCCTTCGGCCACACGGCGATGGCGATGAAGTTGGCCACCAGCAGCACCGCGAGGAAAATGATGCAGGTCTTGATCGTCCGATCGTAGCCACAGTCCTCGACGGCCAGGAAGATCGTCCAGATGATCAGGGTGGTCAGCAGCAGGCGGCGCAGCGAGATGGAGGGCTCGATGGCCCAGGTCAGGCTCAGCCAACACCAGCCTATCGCGATGGCCAGGCTGATCGGTACGGCCAGCAGCTTGCCAGGCTGTTTGACGACGCGCACGCTCCACAGGGTGAAGGCGAAGACGATGGCGTAGCTGATCTGCCGGAACAGGTTGCCATTGCCGGTGTTGGGGCCGTCGTCGGTGATGATCGGGCCGACGATCATCAGGATCAGCACCATGAACAGCGCGATCGTGGACGGGATCAGATAGGGGCGGCGGACGCTCTTGCGTCGCTGCTCGCCGCCGCTCTCGACTGTGACTGCTGTCACTGCTGACCTCCGTGGGTAGGTTCTTCTAAGGCGAGCTCGGCGCGCGGCCTGGGTCTGATCCAGGCCCAGTAGCGCTCGAACACAGGGCTGGGCGGCGGCCGCGTGGCCAGGTTGATCAGCGCGAGCGTCAGCATCAGGAACACCTGCACGATCATGTCTCGGTCCATCATCGAGCTCTCGGTTCCGTTGTGGCCCACGCAGAAGATCAGCATGGCGATCAAGAACGCGCCATGCTGGCGCGGAATCGTACGGCTGATCAGCAGCTTGGCCAATGGGATCAGGATAAGGCTGAGCACGGCCAAGGCCAGTCCTGGCGCGCCGATCTGAACCAGCAGGTCCAGGTAGCCATTGTGGCCGTTGCCGAGCTGCGTCACCCAGCTATGGGTGTAGAAATAGACTGGACTGTCGGGGCCGATGTTCCAGAACGAACCGTAGCCCGACCCCAGAACCCAGTGATCCTGGATGTAGAGACCCAGCACGCTCCAGATCAGGCCGCGGCCGGTGAGCGAATCACGACCGAAGTGCGCGACAATGTCGGGCCAGAAGCGTTGGCCAAAGGCGACGGTTGTCCCGATGATGATCAGCAGGATCGGAATGATCAGCGCCCGGAATTTCGGATTGTACTTCAGATAGAGGGCGCCGAAGACCACGGCGGCGACGACCAGTCCCATCGAGGTCTTCGAGCTGGATCGGTAAAGAAAGTAGCTGGCGGCGGCGATGACCGCCAGGCGCAGCACCAGCATCAGATTGCTGGACGCGAACAGGAAGACGAGAATCGTGAAGGCGCAGACCGCGCCAGCGAAGTTCTTCTGGGGCAGGACGCCGCGCCAGTTGCCGATCAGGTTGAGGTCGACGACGTCGGCCACCTGGTGGATGGCCGTGCCGGGCGAGATGATCACCGCCAGGTAGTTGGCGATCAAGGTCAGGACCAGGGCGGCCTGGACGGTGACCAAGGTGCGCTCGTACCCGATCTTCTCCACCGCGATGAAGACGGTCCAGATGATGATGCAGGTCAGCAGAAGTCGTCGGGAGGCCACGGACGGCTCGATGGCCCAGAACAGGCTGATCCAGCACCACGTCACCAGCAGCATGATCGCCAGCGGCACCCTGAACAGAATCCCCAGGTCGGAGAAGAAGTTCGCGGCGGCCAGGATGAATCCGAAGAGGACGATATAGATGCCCTGGCGCAGGACATTGCCCTCGCCGGTCGCGGACACGGCCTTGTGCGCGGCCAGGGGGGTGAGGCCGACGATGACGACCATGAGCAGCAGGAACAGGAATACGGCGCAAAGTATCGCGGACAGGCCAGGAAGCCCGCGGGCGGGTCCTGACACCCGCGGAAGGGTGAGCTGAGGTGTCAGCACGACTCCGCCAGACGCTGCAGCGTGACTACGATCACGCCTGATCCACGAGATTGCGATAGGCCGATACCATGGCCTCATAGGTGGCGCCAGCGGCGAGCCGGGACGAAAGTCCAGCCTGGTGGGCATAATGCTCGGGATCGTCGAGAAGACGCAGGATTTCTCGCGCCAACGCCTCATGATCATGCGTTCCGACGATCGTCCCGCAGGCGGTCCCATCGGGCAGGGACACGCCTTCGATCTGGACGGGGGCGTCGGAAACCACGATGGGCAGGCCCAGCTTGGCGGCTTCGACCAGCGCCAGGCTGTGGCCCTCGAACAGGCTGGGCTGGAGGAAAACGTCGCCTTCCGACAGCAGAGACAGGGCCTGAAGGCGGGGATGAAGGCCCAGGAACTGGACGCGGTCGGTGACGCCCAGGCTCTCGGCCAGGGCCTTCAGCGCGGCCTCGTCAGGCCCTGCGCCGATGATGCGGAACTCGACGTCCGGCGCGAGGGCCGCGGCGCGGATCAGCACGGGGTAGTTCTTCTGGTGCGCCAGGCGGCCGGTGGCCACGACCACCCGTCCGCGCGCCCGGCTACGGTCCCGCATCGCCGCCAGGGTCGCGATGTGCGCCTCGATCGCCTTGGGCAGGGCGTTCTTGATGGTCCTGCGCTTGGCCCGGTAGGTCGCCGACTTGCCGTCGTGGGTGCGCGATACGGTGTCCGACACGCTGATGGTGGCGGCGACTTCCCGCAGGCCGCCGGTCAGGCCGTCGATGCGGTCAAGCACGGGGTGATAGGTGTCGGACGGGGAGTGATGCGACGTCACCACGCGGATATCCCCACCCGCCAGTCGCGCGGCGACCGGAGCCAGCACGTTGGCGGCGGGCAAGGCGGTGAAGACGACATGAGGCCTGAAACGCCGGAAGAAGCCGACCAGGTTCCAAAGCAGCGCCGCCTGCCGATGCGGCAGGGTCGGGCGATGTTCGATGATGTGCCGCCAGGGCGTCAGCGCCGACGTCTCCCGCCGCGATTCCGCATGGGGATACAGCGCGGCCAGGACCACCTCGTGGCCCTGCTCGGCAAAGCTTTCGGCGAGATTGCCCCAGAGTTCCTGGGCGCCGCCGGCCGCCGAATGGGTGACGAGGAAGACGATCCTCTTCCGATCCTCGGCCGGGTGGCTCGGCTGGGCGCGGGGGGCGATGATGTTCAAGACGAAGTCCTCGAGCCGGCCGGGCCTAGTTGTGGGCTTTGACGTCCAGGGCGCGCGGCGCGACGTCGGTGGTCTTGGTGGCGAGATAGTAGAAGGCCGGCAGGTTGGTCTTCATATAGCGCATGCCCAGGCGCAGCGGCTCGTTGAACGTCCGGTGGAGCCATTCCAGCCCGGCGGCCTGCATCCATTTCGGGGCGCGCTTGAACCGTCCGGAATAGTGATCGAACATGCCGCCGCAGGTCCGGATCCAGGCCAGGCCTTCCAGGCGCTCGCGGTTGCGTTGGGCGAAGTCTTCCTGCAGCGGGCTTCCCAGTCCGACCCAGAGAACATCGACGCCCAGGGACACCACTTCCTCGCAGATCGCGGCCTCGTCCTCGCGCGAGAAGAAGCCATGGCGTACGCCGACGATCTGAAGTCCGGGGTGTCGCTCACGGAAATGGGCGGCGGCCTTCTCGGCTACGCCGGGTTTGGCGCCGAGGAAGTAGAACTTCAACCCGTCGCGCACGGCGATGTCGGCGGCGTCGTTGATGAAGTCGGTGGTGGCCACCCGCTCCTTCAGCGGCTCCTCGCACAGCAGGCGCGTGGCGATCACCAGCGGCATGCCGTCGGCGTCGATGATGTCGGAGGCGAGCATCAGCTCACGGAACTTGGCGTCGTGGTGGAAGGCAGCGATCACCGCGCCGTTCGACGAAACGACAACATGGGGCTGGCGCAGCACGCCAGCGCGCGCCTGACGTGCATCGGCCGACATCAGTTCGGCCAGTTCTGCTCGGGTCAGTCGCGTGGTCGGAATGCCGCCGACAAGCAATGTCCTGAAGCCTCTGCTGTCAGTGGTCATGCACGTCGCCGTGGCTGGACGAATTCAATGGCGTCGTACCTGATCCGCTCGATATCGCTATCACGACCGCCCCTTAACACCTGAGCCCTGTTTGATTGAGGCGTTAGGACCCTATCGCTCAAGCTACTTGTCCCATGTCACCAAAGTTCTACCAACATTGATCATTATATTTTATGAGCATTAACGGGTTAAATAAGCCATCAAAAACGTCGATGCGTCTTTATGTGCGTCTTCGGTGTGACACTCGTTCATTGACCGTTGAAATGGCTCGCATTCGAGAGATGTTCTCACAATCCTGAGTAGAATATCGTTGCCTGTCTCCACCCACTTTGAGGATGCTGCAGCCGGCGCGTCATTGTCGCTGTCTTTGGCCAAAGCCTAGCTGCAATCCGAGAAGCAGGGCCCAGAACGCCGCGAGCGATGGAACCTGCAAGGCGTAGTCCGTCGTTCCGTGCAGCAGGATGACCATGTTGCTGGCGACGAGGCCGCGGACGATGGTCTGCGACGACCGCAGCGTGCGAAGGCGTGTCATGCCCGTCCAGATCACGAAGGCGATCAGGGCGAACATCGGCAGCGCGCCGAGCAGGCCAGCTTCTTCGAACCACTGGATGAAGACGTTGTGGGCGGCTCGGATCGACCAGAGGGCCCCGTAGTTGTCCGGGGTCATCACGTAGTTGTTGACGTCGGTGAACGAGCCCAGCCCGTAGCCCATCAGCGGCGACTTCAGGAAGGCCTGCCAGTGGGCGGCGAAGATCACGGCGCGGTTCACGGCGTCGGTGTTCAGCGCGTCCATGCGGGACAGGAGGGCGTCGCCCAGGCCGACCACGAACAGCGCTGCGATCATCACCGTGACCAGGCCGGCGGCGATCATCGAGGCCAGGCGCGATTTGCGAGAGACGGTTTCCCAGGCCAGCAGCGTCACCACCGCCACCAGGGTCGACGCCGCGCCCATGCGCGAGGCGGTCAGCGCCAGGCAGGCGATGAACAGCACGAGGGCGGCGCAGGACAGGAAGAGGCGCGTGGACGCCTTGCGCGTGGGGTTCGAACGGAATCGGCTCCAGCTGCGGAGCAAGACGCCTACGCAGAGGACCGCCAGCACGCCGAAAAGGGTCGCGCCGCTGTTGGCGCTGAGGAAGCCGCCGGTCAGGCGATCGTCGATGCGCGATTGCCAGCCGGCGAAGAACATCGCCAGGGCCACGAGCGCATAGCCCGCCCCCACGCCCACGATCAGTTCGACGAACGCCCGTCCCCGGGTCCGGGTGACGCTCTCGACGGCGCCCAGGGCGAAGATGCAGCCCAGGCCGCACAGCTTGACCATCTCGATCCAGGTCGCCGAACGATTGATGGTCGCCGCGGGAGGGAAGCCGATCTCCAGCCAGATCTTCCGGCCGGCGCTGGGGATCAGATCGGTCTGCGACAGCAGGGCGACGCCGAGCACGGCGCCCAGCAGGAGCAGGGGCGGGCCGATGTGCTTCAGGTGCGTGAGGTCGCTGCGGACGCGGGGCGACAGCAGCGACAGCGCCAGGACGAGGGCCAGGATCGCGGTGAGCGCCTGGCCCCAGGCCAATTGGTTCGCGCCCAGGCTGAGGTGGGCGACGAACAGGATCGTCAGCGTGATGGGGGGCAGCAGGCGCTGCCCCTGTTTCACCGGCCGCGTACGGCCCTGCGAACGTGAGCTGCGCCGCCGCCGTCGTCGCGATTGAGGCGCTACGGCAGTCTCGAGATGCACGCGCTAGAACTGGGTCGTCAGCGACACGTAGACGCGATTGACGTCATAGCTGGGACCCGTGGCCAGGGGCGAACCCTTCGAGTCCTGGTTGAGGCGGCTATAGGTGACGCTGACGCCGACGCGGCGGTTCATCAGATAGGACGCCCGCAGCAGCGTGTTGGTTCGATTGTCCGTGCGGTCGATGCCGTTGTACTTGTCGTGCGAGTAATCGACACGCGCGGTCAGGATCAGGTTGCGAAGCAGCTCGTGATCCACGCCCAGGCCGAAGGCCGAAGACAGGTAGCCGCCTGCGCCGGGCACGCCGGCGTCCTGGACCGTCCGTGCGAACGAGCCGCTGACGGTGGTCAGTTCGGTCGGGAACCATTCCACCTGGGTGCGCGAGCCGAAGCCCTTGATGGTCTTGTAGGCCGCGTTGTCGAACGACTGGCGGACATAGCCCGCCGCGAATTCGCCGCGCACCACGGCGCCCAGCTCGAAGTTGACGCCGAGCAGGGCTTCATAGCCGTCGGAGTCGCGCGGCGGAGCGACCACGCCCGGAACGGTGTCGTAGTTGCGCTTGTTGCCGGCGATCTGAGCGAACACGGCGGTGGCCGGGCTGACCGCGTAGTCGGCGCGGCCGGTCAGGGTCGAGGTGTCGTGGTCGCGATCGTCCTGCTCGACGACCAGGCCCGTCAGGGTGCGGCCATCCCTGTAGTTGAAGTTGTTGTAGTCGAAGCGCGTGCTCAGGCGCGTGCGGCCGACCGTGCGGCTGCCGGCCAGATAGGCCTGCGAGTAGGTGAAGGTGATCGGGTCGCGCGAGGACAGCGCGGTGTTCGACGCGGTCCGCGGCTCCGTCGAGTCCGCGTAGTCCGCGCCCGCGGTGATGTTGACCTGGCGGGTTACGTCGATACGACCGCTGGTTCCGAGACCCCAGTCGTTGGTGTTCTCGGTCTTGTACTTGTCGTTGCGGGACAGGGTGTCGCGCAGATAGGCCCGCAGATAGTGGCGGTTCCAGTCCGAGGTCAGGTTGAGTTCGGGTTTGACCCGGAACGACTGGTCGCTGACCGCGCCGTTCTGGACGGCGAACACATTGTCGTTGTGCTCGGCTTCGACCTGGAGCTTGGGGAAGGCCATGAACGGGCCAAACGGCACGCCGATGGCCTCGTATTCCGGACGCGGACGCTGCAGCACCGAGACGGCGCGATCGCGCGCGAACATGTCTCGGGTCTGGTCCTGGGCGGAGCGGACCGACTGGGCCGAAGCCGCGCCAACCTGCATGCCGAAGGCGAGAACGAGAGCGGCGGCGAGAACCGGGCTACCAGCCGAGACCGTCGTTTTCGTCGAGCGCGCCAAGGAGGCGTACGTGTCGTACAGCTTCATCACGTTTCAGATATCCCACACTTATTTTATTCTATTGTTCTTTCCGCCGACCCCGGCGGTCTTGATCAGCCCGCGCGGTAGTCGGAGCCGCCGCCGCCGCTCGAGCTGGACGGCGCGCCAAGCGCGGGCGGACCCGAGCGCGCGCCGACGGCCGACGGGCCGTTGCGCAGAGCGGCGCGGATTTTCGCGGAGACCGCGGCGATAGCGGCGGCGATCGGGGGCGTCAACGTTCCGGCGGCGCGCATGTTGACCTGGGTCTGCTCCAGGGACGCGAGCGCCGTGGCGGGATCCACGCCGCTGGTGGCGATGGACTGTTCGAGCGCGGACTCGATGGCAGACTGGGTCTCCAGCGAGTTTTGACCCTTGCTGCGCGCACCGCTTTCAGCCGTGACGGCGCCTTGAGCGAGCGCCATGGAAAGGCTGGCCACCGCCGCCGCGTCCACGCTGGGCGGGTTCTGAGCGAACGCCGAAAGCGGGCCGACGGCGAAGGTCAAGGCAATGGCCGTCGCCAGGCTCTTTGCGACCAGGTTGGTCTGAATATTTTTTTTCATAGTACCCTCGTCGCTGGCCTAAATTGGCCCGCAAGCGATCCCAGCAGCAAAAACTGTGCCACACAGCATAGCTACCCCACACCTGAAAGCGATACCATATTCAGGTCGCCGCTAGAAGTAGTTTCGCCGCAATCAGACCAAGAAACTGACACCTTTTTTATTGACCGCGATTGTGACGATCTTCACGGACTTTGGCCTGTGCTTCATTTTCAGCATCGGCGTAGCCCTGCCTAATGGCCAAGTTTGCGGCCATGCGCCCGGAAGGGTTGTCAATCGAAGTGCTCAAGGCGCCGCTTCCGCGGTGGAAGTGTGCGAAATTTCTCAACTCAGCCAATGCTTTGAGGCGAAGTGAAGGGTTGAGCGAAGGCCAGTTCTCGAAAATATAGCGAATACGCCAACGGCTGATATCGGGGCCGAGCGGGGCCGCGACATAGGACATGGACAGGTCGTTCAGTGCGGCTTTACTGGGCAAATCACCTTCTGGTTGTCTCAGGTAGGCCATCCGGGTCCAGGCCTCGGCGGATAGCGGCGCGCGGCGCAAGGACGATTCCGTGGTCCGCGCGGCGACGTCCCGATCGCCAACATCGCTCAGCGCATGCTTGGCGCGCGCCTCATCCACAGGCGCCAGCGCCGAGGGAAGGGGCGCTGAAGGCGAGAACAGGCTGATGCAGAAGTAGAGGGAGATCGCCGCGGTGGTGATCGCCACCGCGCCCACCGAGAACAATTTCCAATGATTTCGCCTCGTGCGCGCCATCGCCTGCCCCAAAAGTGGTCTTCGCATCTTCCCAAGGGAGATTGCGCGTCGGGCGTTGCTTATGTCGCTCGCCTAAATTCCGCCTTAGACAAATTTTCTTGAAGCCGTGCTAAAGGGGTGATCCTTAATCCGGCCTTTAGCCCGTGTTCTTGTCTTGAATTCGGGTTAAGCGGTCAACACCATACGCTGAACGCGCTAGAGGAACTTTCGATATGCGGTATTGGCTTCGCGCAATCGCGCTTGGGCTTACGATGATGTTCGCCGTGACGGCGGGCGTTGCGCAAGGCGCGGCGCTGCAAGGCCAGAACCCCGCGGTCGCCCAAGCTTCCTCGCGCGAAATCCCGGAATACACGCTGGGCGTCGCCGACAAGGTTCGGGTCAACGTCTTCGGCGAACAGGCCCTGACCGGTGAATTCCTGGTGGGTTCGAACGGCAAGATCTCCCTGCCGCTGCTGGGCGAGATCCAGGCCCAGGGCATGACGATCGCTCAGTTCCAGGAAGAAGTCGCCACGGCCCTGCGCCAGGGCTACATCAAGGAGCCGAAGGTCAGCGCCGAGGTGCTGAGCTATCGCCCGTTCTACATCCTGGGCGAGGTAAACAAGCCGGGTGAATATCCCTTCACGAACAATCTGTCGGTCCTGAACGCGGTCGCCACGGCCGAGGGCTTCACCTACCGGGCCAACAAGAAGATGGTCTACATCAAGCGGTCGAACAGCAATGTCGAGCAGGCCTTTCCGCTGACCACGACGACCCAGGTCGCGCCGGGCGACACCATCCGCATCGGCGAACGTTACTTCTGATAGACTCTGGTCGGTCGCCTCGCCCTGGGTGCGCCCAAGGCGCGGGGCGACCATTTGACCGTCTCGATCGATGCGATGCCGCTTGCCAAAGCGCAAGCGGTGGCGGATGGGTGGAGAATGATCGGCAATCTATTCAAACGTCGGCCTGCTCAGGGAAAAGGGCAGAATGCCAGTACGCCGCCGGAAACGCTTATCTGGGCCGTCGGCGACATCCACGGCCGCGCCGACCTGCTGCGCCCCCTGGTCAGCGCGGTGCTTGGGGATTTCTCGCAAAGCGCCGCCCGCCGAAAGGTCCTGATCTTCCTGGGCGATTACGTGGATCGTGGCCCGGACTCGCGCGGCGTGATCGACCTGCTGTGCCAACTGGCCGACCAGAACCTCGTCGAGATCCGCTTCCTGCGCGGCAACCATGAAGACCGCATGGAAGCCTTCCTGAACGATCCGTCGATCGGCCCGACCTGGTGCGACTACGGCGGCCGGGAAGCCATGCGCTCCTACGGCGTCAATCCGCCGGTCGATCGGGGCGACACCGATGGCTGGGCGGCGGCGTCCAGCGCCCTGGCGGCGGCCCTGAGCGAACGGCAGCGCGCCTTCCTGCGCGGCCTCGAGATGTCGCTGACCTTCGGCGACTACTTCTTCGCCCACGCCGGAGCCCGGCCCGGGATCAGCCTGGACGAACAGTCGGCGCACGACCTGATGTGGATGCGCCAGACCTTCCTTGAAGATCCTCGCCGCTTCGACCGCATCGTGGTCCACGGCCATACGCCGACCGAGGAAATCCACGCCGACCATCGCCGCATCGGCGTCGACACGGGCGCCTACGCGACCGGCGTGCTGAGCGCGGTGCGCCTGGAAGGCTCCAAGGTGGAAGCGCTTCAGACCGCGGTCACCGGAGCCGGCATCGAAGTCTGGCGCATGGACATCGAGACCAAAAATTCGAAGCCTGGGCGCAAGTCGTTCAGCTGATCGCCGAAGGGCGGCGTCGCAAGATCAATCCTCCGCGACAACGCGCTCCAGACGGCAAATCTGTTCGAAACCGTTTATTTGCAACTCCGGGAGTACCTTATCGCTGGATAAGGCCCCCGGGGGACGTGCGTGCTCAAGTTTCTGACCTGCCTGACGACGCAACATGACTTGCGCCTGGTGCTTGTCGCCGGTCTTGTCTGCATCGCCGGCTGCTTCACGACCTTCCGACTTTATTCGCGGATGCGAGGCGCCCGAGGCGTCGTGCGCGCCGCCTGGCTGCTGCTGACCGGCCTGGTCGCCGGCTCCAGCGTCTGGGCCACCCACTTCATCGCCATGGTCGCCTTTACGCCCGGTCTGAAGACCGGCTACAGCCCGACCGGCACCTTGCTGTCGCTGATGATCGCGGTGCTGTTCATGGCCAGCGGCTTCGCCGTGGCCTCGGCCCAGCGTTCGACCACCAACGACTTCGCCGGCGGCGTCCTGATCGGCCTGGGCGTCGCGGCCATGCACTATACGGGCATGTCGGCCTTCGTGACCCAGGGCCACCTGGTCTGGGAGCACGCCACGGTCGGCATGTCGGCGATCCTGGGCGTCGGCGGCGCGACCGCAGCCCTGGTGCTGGCCGGCCAGGCCCGGACCGTCAAGAACCAGCTGATCGGCGGCGGCCTGCTGTGCCTGGGCATCGTCGCCCTGCACTTCACCGGCATGTCGGCCATCACCATCATCCCCGACGCCTCGGTCCAAGTTCCCGACCAACTGCTGTCAGGCGGCATCCTGACCCTGGCCGTCGGCTCGATCACGGCCATGATCATCCTGGGCGGTCTCGGCGCCGTCGCCATCGAATCCCAGACCTCGCGCTCGGCCCTCGAGCGCATCCGCCGCCTGGCCAACGCCGCCTATGAAGGCCTGGTCGTGGTCCAGTCGGGCAAGATCAACGACGCCAACGCCGCCTTCTGCGAGCTGGTCGGGGCCGAGCTGCCCGACCTCGTCGGCTGCTCGCTGGTCGGGTCGATCCTGACCTTCGACGAAGCCGGCCCGACCCGCGAGGGCGTGCGCCGCGAAGGCAAGATCCAGCCGATCGCCGGCGGCCGCGAAATCCCGGTCGAGGTGTTCTCGCGCCTGATGGACGACGGCGCGCGCATCGAGACCTCGGGCCTGACCGTCCTGGCCGTCCGCGACCTGCGCGAACGTCGCGCGGCCGAGGAGAAGATCCGCTACCTCGCCGAGCACGACGGCCTGACCGGCCTGCCCAACCGCAACTCGCTGCAAGCCCGGCTGGGCGCGGCGCTGGACCGCGTCGAGGCCTCGGGCGAGAGCCTGTCGGTGATCTGCATCGACCTGGATCACTTCAAGGAAGCCAACGATCAGCACGGCCACCTGGCCGGCGACGCCATCCTGGTCGAGACCGCCCGCCGCCTGCAGTCGGCGGTCCAGGCGCCGTCCTTCGCCGCGCGTCTGGGCGGCGACGAATTCATCATCGTCCAGGTCGCCGGCGGCGATCAGCCGACCGCCGCCGCCGAGTTGTCGGGCCGTCTGATCGAGCTGCTCTCGGCGCCGGTGGTCTATGACGGTCAGGAACTGGCCCTGGGCTCCAGCCTGGGTGTCAGCCTGTTCCCCGACGACGGGCGTACGACCGAGTCGCTGATGGCCAACGCCGACATGGCGCTGTACCGCGCCAAGGAAAGCGGCCGGGGCGTCTATCGCTTCTTCAAGCGCGAGATGGACGACAGCATCCGCGAGCGCCGCAACCTGGCCCGCGACCTTCGCCAAGGCATCATCGACGAGGAGCTGGTGGTCCACTACCAGCCGCTGGCCCGCGCCACCGACGGCGAGGTCTGCGGCTTCGAGGCCCTGGTCCGCTGGCAGCACCCGACGCGTGGCATGATCCCGCCGCTGGAATTCATTCCCGTCGCCGAGGAAAACGGCCTGATCGGTCCGCTGGGCGACTGGGTCCTGCGCCGCGCCTGCCAGGACGCCGCCTCCTGGGAGAAGCCGCTGCGCATCGCGGTCAATCTCTCGCCGATCCAGCTGCACAACCCGGCCCTGCCGAGCCTGGTGCACGAGGTGCTGATCACCACCGGCCTGTCGCCCTCGCGCCTGGAGCTGGAGATCACCGAGAGCGCCCTGTTCAAGGACTATCAGCGCGCGCTGGACAACCTGCGCCGCCTGAAGGCCCTGGGCGTGCGGATCGCCATGGACGACTTCGGCACCGGCTTCTCGTCGCTGTCGACCCTGCAGTCGTTCCCGTTCGACAAGATCAAGATCGACAAGAGCTTCGTCGAGAACATCCACCGCCACGACCGCGCCACCGTCATCGTGCGCGCCGTGCTGGGCCTGGGCCGCAGCCTGGAGATCCCCGTGGTGGCCGAGGGTGTCGAGACCGAGGAGCAGATCATCTTCCTGCGTGGCGAGAACTGCACCGAGCTGCAAGGCTACGCCATCGGCCGACCGGCCCCGATCGACACCCTGACGGCCTGGACCATCGCCGGCGCTCTGCCGTCGCCCTTGACCGTCGAGGCCGCGCCCGCCGACAAGAGCAAGCGTTCGGCCTAAGTCGATCAACCGGACGCCGAATGCATTGCGCGGCGTCCGGAACCTCGTATTCCTTGTCCGGCGGATTTCGCGGCTGAGGACTTGTATCGCGCGTGCTGGGACGGACGGCCATCAAGTTCGTGACCGCCGCCGACCGGCGCGAACTGCGCTACGGCTTCGCGCTGCTGGCGGTGGGCGTGGCGATCGCCGCCCGCTTCGCCGCCGTCTTCGTGTCCGGCATCCCGATCTATTTCCCCACCTTCTTCGTCGCGGTCATGGTCGCGGCGATGATCGGCGGTCTGGGGCCGGGTCTTCTGGCCTTGGCCCTATGCGCCCTGACCGCCTGGCGGTTCTGGATGGCCCCCGATGGCGGCTGGATCTTGCACGCCCGGGAAGCTGCTCAGCTGATCATGTTCCTGCTCTGCGGCGGGACGATCGTCGTGCTGGTCGAGGCCTTGCGCCGGGCCGTGCGTACGGGCCTGGCGGCCGAGGCGCGCTTCCGGTCGGCGCAGGAGGTGTCGCTGGACGCCTTCGTCATCCTGGAGCCGGTGCGCGAGCGCGGCCGGGTGGTCGACTTCCGCTGGACCTACGCCAATCCGATGGCCGAGAGCATGGGGCCCAAGGGGATCTCGACCCTGCTGGGCCGGCGGGTCCTGGACGTGTTCGCCGACGAGACCGGCCGCGAGATGGTCGCCCGCATGGTCCGCCTGCTGGAAAGCGGCGGTCCCGACGACATCGACGTGCGGCGGACGATCGACGGCGAGGAGCACTGGATCCGCTCCAGCGGCGTGCGTCTGGGTCAGGACCTGGCTGTGACGTTCCGGGACGTGACCCAGGAGCGCCGGGCGGCGGCGGCTCTGCGCAGCAGCGAGGAGCTGTTCCGCGGCGTGGCCAATACCGCGCCGGTGCTGATCTGGGCGACCTCGGCGCAAGGCGACACCGACTGGTTCAACCGGGCCTGGCTGGATTTCCGAGGGCGGAGCCTGGAGCAGGAGCTGGAAGGCGGCTGGCTGACCGGCGTGCATCCCGAGGATCGCAGGGGCGGCCTCGACACGGCCAATTTCGCCGCGCGAAGCCTTGAGCCCTTCAATGTCGCCTTCCGCCTGCGCCGCGCCGACGGGGCCTGGCGCTGGATCAACAGCGTCGGCGCGCCGCGCTTCGACGAGGCGGGCGTCTATCGCGGCTATATCGGCAGCTGTTTCGACTTCACCGAGACGGTCGAGGCCCGCAAGGACCTTGAGGATCGGGTCGCCGAACGCACCTCCGCCCTGGAGGCCAGCATGGCCGAGACCGCCCGCGCCCAGGCGGCTCTGGCCCAGGCCCAGCGGCTGGAGACGGTCGGCCGGCTGACGGGCGGAGTGGCGCATGACTTCAACAACCTGCTGACGGTGATCGTCGGCGGCCTGGACATGATCCTGCGCCGGCCAGGCGACACGCCGCGCGTCACCCGCCTGGCCGAGGCGGCCCTGGCGGCCGGCCAGCGCGGCGAGCGGCTGACCCGGCAGCTGCTCGCCTTCTCGCGGAACCAGGAGCTGAAGCTGGAGGTGGTCGATATCGCCGCCCTGCTGGCCCAGACCGAGCCGCTGCTGCGGCGCGCCGTGGGCGAGGGGGTGGCCCTGAAGCTTCGCCGCGATGAGGTGACGTGCAGTTCGCGGGTCGACGCCGCGCAGTTCGAGGCGGCGCTGTTGAACCTGGTGGTCAATGCCGCCGACGCCACGGCCTTTGGCGGCGAGATCAGCATCGCCGTCGCATTGGCCAGCCTGGCCAAGGGCGAGGTCGCAGACACCGCGCCGGGCGACTATGTACGGGTGGCGGTCAGCGACACCGGGACGGGGATGCCGTCCGAGGTGCTGGCTCGGGTGTTCGAGCCCTTCTTCACGACCAAGGAGGTCGGCAAGGGCACGGGCCTGGGTCTGGCCCAGGTCTATGGCTTCCTGCGCCAGTGCGGCGGCGGGGTGGCGATCGACAGCACCCTGGGGCGTGGCACCACCGTGACCCTCTATCTGCCGGCCACGGACGAGGCCGCGACGCCGGCCGCCGCGCCGGTCCAGCCGCTGGCGCGGGATCGGCTGAAGGGCGTGCGGGTGCTGCTGGTCGAGGACGACGCGGCCGTGCGCGACATCGCCGACGGCCTGCTGCGCGACCTGGGTTGCGAGGTGACCACCGCCGAGAACGGGGCCTCGGCCCTGGAAGCGCTGGAGGAGGGCGTGGCCTTCGACTTGCTGATGTCCGACGTGATCATGCCCGGCGGCGTCAGCGGCGTGGACCTGGCGCGGTCGGCCTCGGTCCATCGGCCGGACATGGCCGTGCTGCTGACCACCGGCTATGCCGGCGACCGCATGGACACGGCGCCGGCCGATCTGCCCTGGCCGGTGCTGCGCAAGCCGTTCCAGATCGACCAGCTGGCCGAGATCGCCTCGGCCCTGCTGGCCGGCCGCGAGGTTCCTCCAAAGAAGAAACCTCGCAAACGCCGGACTAGCGCCGCCGGCGAGTCGTAGAGCCGCCGAGCAGCCCGCCCAGCAGGCCTCGCATCAGTTCGCGCCCGGCCGTCGAGGCCACGGTGCGGACCAGGGTGGTGGCGAAGGCCTCGGTCATGGTCTGGCGGCTGGAGGCGCGCGGACGGCTGGCGCGCGCGGCGGCGGCTTCCTCGCGTTCGCGGACCTTGGCCTCGGCGGCCTCGCGCTTGTCGTCCTCGGCCTGCTCGCGGGCTTCGTCGGCGTCGGCCTGGGCCTTCTTGGCGCGGCCTTGCAGGATCTCATAGGCGGAGTCGCGATCGACCGTGGTGTCATAGACGCCCGCCACCGGGCTCTGGCCTTGCAGCGACGTGCGCTCGGCGGGCGTCAGCGGGCCCAGGCGCGAGGCCGGCGGGCGGATCAGGGTCTTCTGCACGACCTTGGGCGCGCCCTTCTCGTCGAGGGTCGAGACCAGGGCCTCGCCGACGCCCAGGGCCTGGATGGTCTCGGCGGTGTCGAAGCTGGGATTGACCCGGAACGACTGCGCGGCGGCCTTCAGGCCCTTCTGGTCGGCGGGGGTGTAGGCGCGCAGGGCGTGCTGCACGCGGGCCCCCAACTGGCCCAGCACCGCGTCGGGAATGTCGGCCGGGTTCTGGGTGACGAAATAGATGCCCACGCCCTTGGAGCGGATCAGGCGCACGACCTGTTCGATCTTCTCCAGCAGCGGCTTGGGCGCATCGTTGAACAGCAGGTGGGCCTCGTCGAAGAAGAACACCAGCTTGGGCTGCTCCGGATCGCCGACCTCGGGCAGCACCTCGAACAGCTCCGACAGCAGCCAAAGCAGGAAGGTCGAATAGAGCTTGGGCGACTGGATCAGGCGGTCGGCGGCCAGCAGGCTGACATAGCCGCGACCCGCCGCGTCGGTGCGCATGATGTCGGCCAGATCCAGGGCCGGCTCACCGAAGAAGTGGTCGGCGCCCTGGGTCTGGAGCGTCAGCAGCTTGCGCTGGATCGCGCCGACCGTGGCGGCCGAGACGTTGCCGTACTGGGTCCCGATCTCGTCGGCGTGGTCGGCGACATATTTCAGGGCCGCCTGCAGGTCCTTCAGGTCCAGCAGCAGCAGGCCGTCCTGGTCGGCGACGTGGAAGACGATGGTCAGCACGCCTTCCTGCACGTCGTTCAGCTCTAGCAGGCGCGACAGCAGCAGGGGGCCCATCTCGGAGATGGTCGTGCGGATCGGGTGGCCCTTCTGGCCGAACAGGTCCCAGAACATCACCGGCGGCGCGGCCGGGGTCAGCATCAGGCCCATCGAGTCGGCGCGAGCCTGCATTTTCTCGTTCGGGGTTCCGGGCATGGCCACGCCCGAGAGGTCGCCCTTCACGTCGGCGGCGAACACCGGCACGCCGGCGTCCGAGAAGGCTTGGGCCAGGACCTGCAGTGTCACGGTCTTGCCGGTGCCCGTCGCGCCGGCCACGACGCCGTGCCTGTTGGAGCGATCGAGCCTCTGCGTCACCGGCCCTTCGCCCAGGCCTACCAGGATCTCGTTTTCGCCGATCGACAGGGACATGGGCCCGACTCCTCAGAACTATTATCCCGAACCCTAGCCGGGGCCTTGCGCGTCGCCAATCGGCGCAGGCAATGTCGGGCTCGCCTCTGGAGATATTTTACAAATGACGGCCATCGACCCGCCCCGCGCTCCGCCGCCGGTCACGACGCGCAACGCGGTGGTCTTCCTGGCCGTCATCGCCGGCGGAGCGACGCTGAAGTGGATGCAGGACATCCTGACCCCGCTGGCCCTGGCCCTGTTCCTGGCGGTGATGATCGACAGCTTCGCCCGGGTGCTGACCCTGCGCGCGCCCAGCTATCCGAAGAAGCTGGCCCTGCCGACGGCGGTGGTGCTGTCGCTGCTGCTGTTCGGGGTGTCGATCTGGATCGTGGTCGACAACGGCAAGGCGTTCTTCGACCACTCCTCGGAATATGTCGCCAGCCTCAACGCCATCATCGCCAAGTTCGCGCCCATCGTGTCGCGCTGGGCGCCGGGACTGGAGCTGAAGGTCGCCCCGACCATCGGCGACGTGGTCAAGCAGCTGAACCCGCAGCGCTACTTCGGCGACGTGGCCCAGTCGTTCAACAGCTTCGCCACCAGCGCGGTGCTGGTGCTGATCTATCTCGGCTTCATCCTGGCCTCGCGAAAGGGCTTCGGCCGAAAGATCGTCGCACTGTTCCCGCACCATGCCGAGCGCGACCAGAACATGAGCATGTTTCAGCGCATCCGCGACGGGGTGGAGCAGTACCTGTGGATCCAGACGGTCACCGGCCTGATGATCGCGGTCGCCGCCTGGGTGGTGATGATGCTGGTCCGCTTGGACAACGCCTTCTTCTGGGCGTTCCTGATCTTCCTGGCCGCCTATCTGCCGATCATCGGCGGGGCGGTCGGCTGCTTCCTGCCGCCGCTGTTCGCCCTGGTGCAGTTCCCCGACAGCCTGTGGCCGGCGATCATCCTGTTCGCGGCGCTGCAGGCGATCTTCTTCGTGGTCGGCAACGTCATCTATCCGCGCATGCAGGGCGACAGCCTGAACATGGACCCGACGGTGATCCTGTTGTCGCTGGCGGTCTGGGGCGCGCTGTGGGGCGTGCCGGGCATGTTCCTGTCCACGCCGCTGACCGTGGCGGCCATGGTCATCCTGGCCCAGTTCGAGGGCTCGCGCTGGATCGCCATCCTGCTGTCCGAGGACGGCGACCCGCAGGGCGTGGGCAAGGGCGGCCACGGCCCGGCCCCGGATTCCTCGCCGGCGCGCAAGCCGACTCGCCAGGCCGCGCGAAAGAAATGAGCGCGCCCCTTAACATGGGTCCGCTGGTCCCTATCTATGCCTTGTCCGGCTCCCCCCACCCGGACACCCCGCAGGTCCCGGCAGGCAAGGCCGCCCGGACTGAAGCGGATAACGCCCGCAACACCCCGTGCGGGCTCGCGCCGCCGGCTTCCCCCAGCCGGCGGCGTTTCCGTTTCCAACCGAGCTTGGCGCGGAACACGAATTCTTTCCAATTTGCCCTCTAGCGGTTGAAGTGACGCCCAAAAGGGCTAGGTTCCGACCAAAAATTCGTGAGGAAATCCTATGATCGGTGAAAAAAACGACCTCAAGTCCGCTGAGGCTCCGATCGGTCCGCTGGTGACCGCTTTCGCCCAGGCCCTGGGCGTGTCGGCTGAGGCCCTGTCGCCCGCCGCGCGCGGCTTCGCCACCCAGGCCCAGGACGATTGGTCGGCCGAGGAGCTGCCCGGTCTGGACGTCGCCGACGTGGCCGGCGCCCTGGCCGACTTCTGGCGCTTCGGCGAAGACGCCAAGGACGTTTCCGAACCCGCCATCCGCCTGCGCCGCACCGAGGCCGGCGAAACCCCCTCCGACCTGCTCGAGATTGTTCAGGCCGACCGGCCGTTCCTGGTCGACAGCATCATGGGCGAGGTGACCGAGGCCGGCTTCTCGGTCCGCGCCATGTTCCACCCCGTGGCCGATTGCGGCGGCGTGCGCCGGTCAATGATCCAGATCTGGCTAGCGCCGGTCGGCGAGGATCGTGAGACGGCCCTGCTGGAAGGCGTCCGCGCGGCGCTGTCCGACGTCCAGGTGGCCGTGCAGGACTTCGAGGCCATGCGCGCCCTGATGCGCCGCACGATCGCCGAACTGAAGGGGGCGACCACCCCGGTCTCGGTCGAGGAGAAGTCCGAGGACCTCGACTTCCTCGACTGGCTCGAGAGCGACCACTTCGTGTTCCTGGGCGCCCGCGTCTACGAATATCCTCGCACCGCCGACGGCGGCTACGCGGCCGAGGAGCCGCTGTACCAGCCGGAAGGCAGCCTGGGCGTGCTGCGCGACCAGGACCGCACCGTGCTGCGCCGGGGCAGCGAGCCGGCCATCCTGTCGGCCCAGGTCCGCAGCCATATCGATATCGGCGACCCGATCGTGGTGGCCAAGTCGAACCTGCGCTCGCGCGTCCACCGTCGCGGCTACATGGACTATATCGGCGTGCGGCGTTACGGCGCCGACGGCAAGGCCTCGGGCGAGGTCCGCTTCGTGGGTCTGTTCACGGCCGAGGCCTACGAGACCCCGGCCCACGAAGTGCCGCTGGTCCGTCGCAAGGTCGCCCACGTGCTGACCAGCGCCGGCAAGGATCCGGACAGCCACAACGGCAAGCGCCTGCGCAACATCCTCGAGACCTGGCCGCGCGACGAGCTGTTCCAGAGCAACGAGGCCGAGCTGCTGGCCACGGCCATGGGCGTGCTGCACCTCTATGACCGTCCGCGCGTCAAGCTGTTCGCCCGCCGCGACCCGTTCGACCGCTTCATCTCGGTGCTGATGTTCGTGCCGCGCGACCGCTATGACTCGGGCGTCCGCGCCCGGGCCGGCGAGATCCTGGCCCAGGCGTTCCGAGGCCGGGTGTCGGCCTACTATCCCAGCTTCTCGGACGCCCCGCTGGCCCGCGTCCACTACATCCTGGGCGTGACGCCCGGCGACCACGCCGAGCCCGACATGGCCGCCGTCGAGGCCGCCATCGCCGAGACCGCCCGCACCTGGGACGACCGCTTCGAGGCCGCCATCCGCGAGGGCGCGACCGGCCGGGTCGCCCAGTTGCTGAACCGCTACGCCGGCGCCTTCCCGCCCGGCTATCGCGACCAGTATGACGCAGGCGAAGCCCTGGCCGACATTCAGGTCATCGACGACCTGAAGGATGGCGAAGCCGTCCGTGTCCGCGCCTTCCGCCGCGCCGGCGACGACGCCGTGACCCTGCGCTTCAAGCTCTATCGTCCGGGCGCGGCCGCGCCGCTGGCCGACGTGCTGCCGATCCTGGAACACATGGGCCTGAAGGCGCTGATCGAGGACGGCTTCAAGGTCTCGGTCGGCGATCAACCCGTCTGGGTCCACGAGTTCGTGCTGCGCGACGAGGCCGGCGAGCACCTGGTGTTCGGCGACATCAAGCAGGCCTTCGAGGCCGCCTTCGTCGCCATCTGGACGGGCCGCGCCGAGAGCGACGGCTTCAACCGCCTGGTGCTGGAGCTGGGCATCGGCTGGCGCGAAGCCGCCCTGATCCGAGCGCTGGCCCGCTACCGCCAGCAGTCGGGCCTGGATCCCAGCCAGGGCGTGCAGGAGCAGGCGCTGTCGGATCACCCCGGCGTCGCCCGCCTGATCCTCGACCTCTTCCAGACCAAGTTCGACCCGGCCGTCCGCGCCGATCTGGCCATCCGCAAGGAGCAGGCGAAAGCCGTCGAGGGCAAGATCACCGAGGCCCTGCAGGCCGTCGAGAGCCTGGACGCCGACCGCGTGTTGCGCCGCCTGGCCGCCCTGGTCGGGGCGATCCAGCGCACCAACTTCTATCAGCCGGCCGCTGACGGCGGCCCCAAGCCGTACATCAGCTTCAAGATCGCTTCGCGTGAGCTGGAAGACCTGCCGGCCCCCAAGCCCTATCGCGAGATCTATGTCTCGGCCCCGCACGTCGAGGGCGTCCACCTGCGCTTTGGCCCGGTCGCCCGGGGCGGCTTGCGCTGGTCGGACCGCCGCGACGACTTCCGCACCGAGGTGCTGGGCTTGGTGAAGGCCCAACAGGTCAAGAACGCGGTCATCGTGCCGGTCGGGTCGAAGGGGGGCTTCTATCCGAAGAACCTGCCGCGCGGCGGCGATCGCGACGCGATCCAGGCCGAGGCGATCCGTGCCTACAAGACCTTCCTGTCGGGCCTGCTGGACCTGACCGACAATATCGACGCCGACAACCAGGTGGTGCCGCCGCCGTCGGTCGTGGCCCATGACGCCCAGGATCCGTACCTGGTCGTCGCCGCCGACAAGGGCACGGCGACCTTCTCCGACATCGCCAACGGCGTGGCCGAAGCTTACGGCTTCTGGCTGGGCGACGCCTTCGCCTCGGGCGGTTCGGTCGGCTACGATCACAAGGTCATGGGCATCACCGCCCGTGGCGCCTGGGAAGCGGTCAAGCGCCACTTCCGCGAGCTTGGCAAGGACATCCAGACCCAGCCCTTTACCGCGGTCGGCGTGGGCGACATGTCGGGCGACGTGTTCGGCAACGGCATGCTGCTGTCCAAGCAGACCAAGCTGCTGGCCGCCTTTGACCACCGTCACATCTTCGTCGACCCGAACCCGAATCCGGCGTCGTCGTGGGAAGAGCGCGACCGGATGTTCAAGCTGCCGCGCTCGTCGTGGGAGGACTATGACAAGTCGAAGATCTCGGCCGGCGGCGGCGTCTTCGCCCGTAGCCTGAAGAGCATCCCGCTGTCGAAGGAAGTCCGCGACCTGTTCGAGATCAAGGCCGAGGCCGTCTCGCCGGCCGAGCTGATGACCGCGATCCTGAAGTCGAAGGCCGAGCTGCTCTATCTCGGCGGCATCGGCACCTATGTGAAGGCCAAGGGCGAGAGCAACGCCGACGCCGGCGACAAGGCCAATGACGCCATCCGCATCAATGGCTCGGACCTGCGGGTCAAGGTCGTGGGCGAGGGCGCCAACCTGGGCCTGACGCAAGCCGGCCGCATCGAGTTCGCTCAAGCCGGTGGTCACATGAACACCGACGCCATCGACAACTCGGCCGGCGTCGACAGCTCCGACCACGAGGTCAATATCAAGATCCTGACCGGGATCCTGGAGCGCGGCGGCGAGCTGACCCGCGAGAGCCGCAACACGCTGCTGGCCTCGATGACCGACGACGTCGGCCATCACGTGCTGGAGCACAATTACGACCAGACCCTGGCCCTGACCCTGCTGGAAAGCGACGCGGTCTCGGAGGTCGACGCCCAGATCCGCTACATGGTCGATCTCGAGCAGCGCGGCCGCCTGGACCGCAAGGTCGAGGGCCTGCCGACCAATACGACGCTCCTTGAGCGCAAGAGCGCCAACAGGGGCCTTACGCGGCCCGAACTGGCGGTGCTGCTGGCCTATGGCAAGCTGGACCTCTTCGACGAGATCGTCGCCAGCCAGGCCCCGGACGATCCCTGGTTCGAGGCGACCCTGCGCGGCTACTTCCCCAAGGCGCTCGATAAGTACGCCGACGCCATGCAGAAGCACCGGCTGAAGCGCGAGATCATCGCCACGGTGGTCGGCAACCAGATGGTCAACATGTGCGGCCCGACCTTCGTCAGCCGCCTGAAGGCCGCCGCCGGCGCCGATGTCGGCGCGGTGGTCGTGGGCTTCACCGCCGCCCGCGAGATTCTGGGCATCGACGGGCTGTGGGATCAGGTCAACGCGCTGGACAACAAGGCCTCGGCCGATGGCCAGACGGCGCTGTACAAGGCTCTGGCCTATGCGCTGCGCAGCCTCAGCTTCTGGCTGGCCCGCCGCGCGGTGCGCGACAAGGCCACCGTCCAGCAGCTGGTCGAGGCCTATGGTCCGGCGGTGAAGACCCTGACCGGCATGGCTCCGGCCATCCTGTCGCCGTTCGAGCAGAAGACCGTCGCCAAGCGGGTGAAGGCCTATGTCGCCGACGGTGCGCCCGAAGCCCTGGCCCAGGCCGTGGCGGCCCTGCAGCCGCTGACCACGGCGGCCGACCTCGTCGATCTGGCCAACGCCTCCAGCTGGAGCGTCGAGAACGTCGCCCGCCTGTACCATCAGGTCGGCGCGGCCTTCGGCTTCGACCGTCTGCGCGGCGCGGCCGGCTCGTTCGTGGGCGGCGACGCCTTCGAGCGCCTGGCGGTCCGCCGCCTGATCGAGGACATGCTGACCGAGCAGACCTCGATCACGGAGGCGGTGCTGAAGTTCGCCGCCAACGCCCAGGCCGGCGACGACGAGGCTTCGGCCAAGTCCGCCATCACGTCCTGGGGCTCGCTGCGCGGCGATCGCGTCAAGACGGTCAAGCGCACGATCGACGACATCGAGCAGGCCGGCGGCGGCTGGACCTTCGCCAAGCTGACCATCGCCAACGCGGCGCTGCGGGAACTGTCGACCGCCGCTTAAGGCTGGCCCCTTCGCCTCCTCTGCCTTAGGCAGGGGAGGTAAGAGGGAGCGTGTAGCATGGATCAGGGCGATCGTCGGCGAGTTGCCTGGACGCTCTACGAGTGGGCCCAGCAGCCCTATTGGGCGCTGATCGCGACCTTCATCTTCACGCCCTATTTCGCCGCCGGCTTCGTCGGCGATCCGGTGCGAGGGCAGAGCCTGCTCGGCTATGCCGGCGTGGTGTCGGGCCTGGCCATCGCGGTGCTGAGCCCGCTGCTGGGCGCGACGCTGGACGCCCGGCGCAATCCGCGCACTTGGCTGGTCCTCTTGGCCGTTCCGTTCGTGATCGCCAGCGCCGGCCTGTGGTGGGCGGCTCCGGGCGAGACCTCGCGCATCCCGTTCATCCTCGGCTGCCTGGTCGTGGCCAGCGTCGTGGCCGAGCTGGGCGTCACGGTGATGAACGCCCTGCTGCCGGTGGTGGCCAAGCCGGGGCAGATCGGGCGGCTGTCGGGTACAGCCTGGGCCCTGGCCTATGTCGGGGCGCTGATCACCCTGTTCATCGTCCTCTTCTGCTTCTCGCTGCCCAAGGTCCCGATGCTGGGCCTGTCCAAGGCCTTGCACGAGCCGGACCGGATCGTCGGGCCCTTGGTGGCCGTGTGGTTCCTGGCGTTCGCCTGGCCGCTGATGCTGGTCGCGCCCAAGCCCTCCGAGGGCGCCGGCGAGAAGCCTTTGGCGCAGCTGTGGGCGACGATCCGCAGCCTGCCCAGTCGGCCGCACATGCTGAAGTTCCTGATCGGGCGGATGCTGCTGGGCGACGGCATTTCCAGCTTCATCGCCTTTGGCGGCGTGCTGGCGGCGGGCCTGTTCGGCTGGACGACGACGCAGCTGGGGCTCTATGCGATCCTGCTGTCGGTGGCGGCCGGGATCGGCACGTTCATCGGCGGGCGGGTCGATCAGAAGCTGGGCTCGAAGGCCACGGTGCTGATCGCCACCGGCGTGGTGCTGTTCGGCGCGGCCGGCGTCGGGATGGTCGGCAAGGAGACGATCTTCTTCGTCATCCTCGTGACCCCGGCCCAGGCGGTCGAGGGGCTGTTCTCCAGCGTGCCGGAGCGGACCTTCCTGTTCTTCTCGACCTTCGTCGGCCTGACCTTCGGCACGGCCCAGTCGTCCTTGCGCGCCTGGATGGCCGAGCTGGCGCCAGCCGGCGAGACCGGGCGGTGGTTCGGGCTCTATGCGCTGTCGGGCAAGGCCACGGCCTTCCTGGCGCCGCTGGTCATCGCCATCGGCACCCGCCTGGCCGGCGACCAGCGGATCGCCGTCGTGGTCTCGGCGGCGTTCATGGCCCTGGGCGCCCTCGTTTTGGCCAGCGCGCCGAGACGCGCCCCAGTTGTCCCGTAGGGCGGAACAGGGCAGGCTCTCTTCCTGAGGGGGAGCTCATGACCAAGGATCGCATCGTTCTGCTCGACTCGCTGAGAGGTCTCGGCGTGCTGGGCATCCTGCTGTGCAACATGCCGGACTTCGCGGTGGCCCCGCCGCTGTCGGAGTCGGTGGCCCACTGGCCGCACGGGACCGGGCCGGCGACCCTGGGCGTCTGGGCCGTCACCCAGTGGCTGTTCCAGCGCAAGTTCGTGACCCTGTTCGCCATGCTGTTCGGCGTCTCGATCTTCCTGGTCGGCGGCGAGCGCTCGGACCTGGAGCGCGGCGCGATCCTGAGGAAGCGCCTGGCCTGGATGGTGCTGTTTGGCCTGTTGCACGGCTTCGCGATCTGGTTCGGCGACGTGCTGCTGAGCTATGCCCTGGCCGGCTTTGCGGTGCTGCGGGTCCGGTCCTGGGCGCCGAAGAAGCTGATCCGCACCGGGGTGACCATCTGGGTCGTGTTCTCGCTCCTGATGACGGCCGGCATGACCGCCGCCATCGTCTTCCAGCACGATGCGGCCAAGGCCGCTCTGGAGACCGCCAAGGCCATCGCCCAATCCAAGGCGGCCGAGGTCCAGTACGGCGGGACGTTCCTGCAGTCGCTGATCCAGAACGCCAAGGATCGCCTGGAATTCCTGCCCGGCGAGCCCTTCATCTTCGTCATGACCTCGGCCCTGATGATGATCGGCCTGGGCTGCTTCAAGCTGGGCGTGCTGACCGGGGAGGCCAGCAAGCGGACCTATGTCAATCTGATCGCCGTCGGCCTGACCGCCTCGGCCGTCATCGCCGGCCTGATCGTCGCCCAGTTGATGCTGGGCCTACCGCGCCCCCTGGGCATGATCTTCACGGGCATCCAGTGGATGACCGCGCCTCTGACGACCCTGGCCTATGTCGGCCTGATGGTCTTCGCCGCCCGGTCGAAAGGCTTCTGGAGCGCCATCCCCAAGACCCTGGCCCCGGTCGGGCAGATGGCGTTCACGAACTATCTGACCCAGTCGCTGATCATGACCGCGATCTTCTACGGCGGCCGGGGCTTGGCGCTCCACGGCAAGGTCGATCGGCCGGGGCTGGCGGCCCTGACCGTGGCGACCTGGATCGTCCAGATCCTGTGGTCACGCTGGTGGATGGACCGGTTCGAGATGGGCCCACTCGAGTGGGTCTGGCGCCGCCTCTATCGCGGCCCGACCCGTCTGCGTCGGCCCAAGCTCGAAGCCGCTCTGGCCTAGCCGCAAGCCGTCAGCGCGCCGGTGAAATAGGTTCGCACCTCCTGGAAAAGGTCGGGCCTGTACCGCGCCCGGGGATCGTTGGCCTTGTCGTCGTCGAAGGCGTGGGTGGCGTCGTCGAACATGACGCGATCCACGCGCAGCCCGTCGCCCGCCAGCCGGTCCAGCGCCTTGGCGGGCAGCTTCCAGCCGACCACGGCGTCCTTGCGGGCCAGCACGGACCAGACCGGCGGGCCCTCGCCCCAGCCCCGGCGCGAGGTCAGGGACGGATAGCCGGCATACGGATAGACGAGCAGCGCGCCCTTCACCGATCGCCGCAGCCGGGCCGGATCGGCGTCGGCCAGCTTGGTGGCCCGCGCCGCGTTCTCGCCGATCGCGTAGCTGTCCATGATCGTCCAGCCGCCATGGCTCCAGCCGGCCAGGAAGACGTGGTTCGCATCGGCCCAGGCTTGCGTCTCCAGCCAGGCCAGCATGGCGAAGACGTCGGCGGCCCGCGTCAGGCCGCGCAGCGCCACGCCCGTGCAGACGAACAGCTTGGCGTCCAGGCTGGACATGCCGCGCGGCTTCAAGCTGTCGACCACCACGGCCGCCCATCCTTGCTGCACAGCCGTTCGGGCGTATTCCTCGAGGAACGGCGTCTTGCCACCGCAGCCGTGCAGGATCAGCGCCACCGGGAACGGTCCCGGACCCGCGGGCTTGAACACCCGGGAGTGCTTGGCGACCTTCTCGCCCCAGGCGGCGCTGTCCATCTTCACCTCAAAGCAGAGCTAGTGCCGGAACACTCGCACACCGGTGAAGGCCATTGTGAGGCCAAGCTTGTCGGCCGCCTCGATCACTTCAGGATCGCGCATCGAGCCGCCCGGCTGGATGATCGCCGTCGCGCCCGCTTCCGCCGCCTGGATCAGGCCGTCGGCGAATGGGAAGAAGGCCTCCGAGGCGCAGGCGCAGCCCTTCAGGTCGAGCCCGAAATCGGCGGCCCGCAGCGCCGCGATGCGAGCCGAGTCCTTGCGGTTCATCTGGCCGGCGCCGACGCCCAGGGTCTGGCCGGCGCGGGCATAGACGATGGCGTTGGACTTGACGTGCTTGCCGACGGTGAAGGCGAACAGCATGTCACGGATCTCGTCTTCCGTCGGCTGGCGCTTCGTCACGATCTTCAGGTCCGAGGCCTTGATCCGCGCGTCGTCGCGCGACTGCACCAGGAAGCCGCCGGCCACGCTCTTGAAGGTGTCGCCGGTCGACAGCGGGTCGGGCAGGCCGCCGGTGACCAGCAGGCGCAGGTTCTTCTTGGCCGCGAACACGGCGATGGCGTCGTCGTCGGCCTCGGGGGCGATGACCACCTCGGTGAAGATCTCGACCATCGCTTCCGCAGCCTCGCGGGTCAGGCGCGAGTTCACCGCCACGATGCCGCCGAAGGCCGAGGTCGGGTCGCAGGCCAGGGCCCGCTCATAGGCCTCGCGCTGGTTGGCGCCGACCGCCACGCCGCACGGATTGGCGTGCTTGATGATCGCCACGGCCGGACCCTGAGCAGGATCGAACTCGGCGATCAGCTCGAAGGCCGCGTCGGTGTCGTTGATGTTGTTGTAGCTGAGCTCCTTGCCCTGCAGCTGGGTCGCCGTGGCCACCCCGGTGCGCGGGTTGGGGAAGGTGTAGAAGGCCGCCTTCTGGTGCGGGTTCTCGCCATAGCGCATGGTCTGGCGCAGCTCGCCGGCGATCGACTTGCGGGCTGGGAAGTCCTGCTCCAGCGGCCCCTCTTC
The DNA here is from genome assembly GCF_059424195.1 of Caulobacter sp. GW456-12-1-14-TSB4. Classification (NCBI taxonomy): domain Bacteria; kingdom Pseudomonadati; phylum Pseudomonadota; class Alphaproteobacteria; order Caulobacterales; family Caulobacteraceae; genus Caulobacter; species Caulobacter sp. GW456-12-1-14-TSB4. The sequence goes on along the minus strand of NZ_JBWKZF010000012.1, from coordinate 49,278 downwards.
CAAGACTTGGGCGAACCAGGCCGAGATCGCCGCGTCATAGGCCGCCGTGCGGGCATAGGCGCGGGCCGCCAGGGTCTGGCGCAGGGCGAGCGTCGTCCCGCCGGCCTTCAGGGCTTCCAGCACTTCGGCCAGGTCCGTCGGGTCGGTGCAGACGGCGACATAGCCGTGGTTCTTGGCCGCCGAGCGGATCATGGCCGGGCCGCCGATGTCGATGTTCTCGACGCACTCGGCGTAGCTGCCGCCCTTCGCGACGGTCGCCTCGAACGGATAGAGGTTCACGTACAGGATATCGATGCCGCCGATGCCGTGGTCGGCCATGGCTTGGGCATGTTCGGGAGCATCCCGAACGCCTAGCAGGCCGCCGTGCACCACCGGGTGCAGGGTCTTCACCCGGCCGTCCATCATCTCGGGGAAGCCCGTCAGGTCCGAGACGTCCTTCACCGGAATCCCGGCCGCGGCGATCGCGGCCTTGGTGCCGCCGGTCGAGACCAGCTCGACGCCGGCGGCGTGCAGCACCTGGGCGGCTTCGACCAGGCCGGTCTTGTCGGAGACCGACAGCAGGGCGCGCTTGGGGGCGACGAGATCGGGGGCGGACGGATAATCGGGCGCTGCGGGCACGGCGGACTCCAGGTCTGTGGTTGTCAGAAGGGAGCCCAGGCGCGCGGCTTATGAGGTTCGAGCTCCCCGGTGGTTTCCCACCTTCAACGCCAGTCACGCGAACGCGGCGGAAAATACGGGGGCGGGCGGGGGAGTCAATGCACAGCGCTGGCCCCTCCACCGGCTTCGCCGGTCCCCCTCCCCCAAGCGGGGGAGGAGAGCGCTCTACTCTCCGCCCCGCTTGGGGGCGGACAGACCTGCGCAGCAGGTCAGGTGGGGGCCTGTGCTGAGCTGGACGCACGTCCACTGCTTCACGCGATCACTCGCTGAAGTTCAAGAAAGGGACCGCGGAGCGCCGGGCCACGCCCGGAGTGTGTGAGTGAAGTACCGTTTCGACGAAGCCAGGCGCCCCGCGCAGCCGTTATCCGGAAGCCGTCAAAGCGCGGGGTTTTAACCCGCTTCCGACATCGCCTCCGACGGGCGGAGAGGCTGGCTGCCTCGTCCGGAATGCACAGGCGGTTTCAGCCCGTACCTGTTGCGCCATCGACCCGACATCCCACGTCGTTTCTGTGTTCCAGGGCCGACCGCCGCTAGAAGGATGCAGTTGCGGAGTTTCCTCCGCGCCGATGAACGCTACCCGCTCGACCGCCCCTGACAGCCGTCACGATCGCCGGCCGGACGTCCCTTTCGCGCTGTCAGGTGAGGAAGAGTATGGGGCGGCGCTGAAGGCGGATCATTCAGAGGTGCGTAAAATCGACAAGCGCTTGATTTCGCTGGGTTCGATCTCGTGAACGCCGAGGACAAAGCGCCCTCAATCCCCTCTCTCTTAGAGAGAGGGTTTCCTGTGGGCGACCCCGCTTCCGTCCAAAGACGCCTTCCGACCACGGAAGAGCGCCCTCCTTACATCTCACGGCGAGACGATCGCAGGGCTGATCAGGTCACTCAAGGACGACGCTGCGCGTCGCCGCGTGCGGCCGCCGGAGGCGGTCCTTGACTGACCTGATCAGCCCTGCACGCTGCAGCCTCCAAGAGATTTAAGGATCGCACCGACCAAGGTCGGAAGGCGACGAGGGGGCATGAGTAGGGGCCAGGAGGCGGCGCTGGTGTCAATCTGATGCTGCTTCGGAAATCTATTGGGCTATTTACTTTTAAGAAAATTCATGTGGAGTGCGTGTAAGAAATCATATTGAGCGGATATTATCTTTGCAAGAAGGGTTATATCTTTTTTCGATTCTATGCTTCGTTCGATCTTTTCTTTCTCTAATGCGACTTGCTGCGCGTGCCGATATGCGAACATCCCTAAACTGTGGTCGCGATCGCTCAGATCTCCCCAAGCGACTTTTTCGAATTTGGTGATGGTGTCACCAAGTTCGATTGATTTGATTTCATTAGGTGAAGATACGGAGCAGCGAAATACCTCTAAAGCATCGGTCCGTGCTGCTGACATTGCTTCGCCGAGTAGCGGTCTCGCTCGCTGGGCCCGTGAGCGTCGGTCGAGTTTTTCGAAGTAGCGAGGCAGCCACGCCGCGAACAGAGCAATCATAATCGCGAGCATAGAGCCAGCGAACTGCGCCCAGGAGGCCAACCCTGGATGGCTTTCCATCCAGCATAGAATCGCAGGGTCCGTACAAGACTTCGCTGCCTGCGCTATGTGGATGTAGAGCTGATCCGGCATGCGGCCCTCGTCGTCGAACGAGCATCTTACCGCGCTACGGTCATTTACGGCGCCCGAATGGTGTGTTGCCGAGTCCGCTAACGAGCCCTAGCCGACGCTTTACCCCCGCTCCGCCTTCACGAAATCCACGAACGCCCGCAGCGGCGCCGGCATGTGCCTTCTGCTCGGATAGTACAGATACGGCCCTGAAAACGGCGGCAGCCAGTCGTCCAGCACCGTCTCCAGCCGCCCCGCCGCGATGGACGCCGCCAGGACGTCCTCGAAGATGGTCATCAGGCCCAGGCCCGCCTCGCAGGCGGCCAGTTCCAGGTCGACGCTGCTGCTGATCAGGCGGCCGGGCGGGTCGATGCGGATGACCTGGCCGTCTTTCTCGTACTCCCAGGGATAGGAGACGCCGCTGGCGAAGCGGTGGCGGATGCAGGCGTGGTCGAGGATCTCGCGGGGGTGCGTGGGGCGGCCGTGAGTGGCAAAATAGTCGGGTGAGCCGGCCGTGACGAACCGCTGCGGGCCCGACAGCGGCACGGCGATCATGTCCTTCTCCAGCCGCTCGTCGTAGCGCACCCCGGCGTCGAAGCCTGCCGCCAGCACGTCGATGAAGCTGTCGTCGGCCATGATCTCCACCGACACGCCGGGATGGGCGATCAGGAAGCGCGGCAGGAATTTCGGCAGCACGTAGCGGGCGACGACGGTGGCGACGTTCAGGCGCAGCGTGCCGGTCGGGCTGTCGCGGAAGGCGTTGACCTCGTCCAGGGCCAGGGCGACGTCGGCCAGGGCGGGAGAAAGGCGCTCCAGCAGTTTCTGGCCGGCCTCGGTGGGGGTGACGCTGCGGGTGGTGCGGTTGAGCAGGCGCACGCCCAGGCGGGTCTCCAGCCGCCGCACGGCCTCGCTCAGCGACGAGGCCGAGACGTTGCGCACCGTGGCGGCGGCGCGGAAGCCGCGGGCCTGGGCCACGGCGGTGAAGGCGTCGAGATCGGCGAAGTCGGCGTGCTGCATTGTGCGAAATCCAGAACAGCCCGTACGGACTTGCTTGGATTATCGCACGACCTGTTCGGGCGCATAACCCTCCGCACCACACGGAGAGACCGCCATGAAGACCCGTCAACTCGGCCGTACCGGCCCTATCGTTTCCGCCTTCGGCCTGGGCGCCATGGGCATGTCGGACATGTACGGCCCCAGCGACCGGGCCGAGAGCCTGGCCACCTTCGACGCCGCCATCGAGGCCGGGATCACCCTGGTCGACACCGGCGACTTCTACGGCATGGGCCACAACGAGATGCTGATCGGCGAGGCGCTGAAGAACCACAAGCGCGACCAGATCGTGATCAGCGTCAAGACCGCCGCCCTGCGCGATCCGGCCGGCGGCTTCCTGGGCTATGACGGCCGGCCCAACGCCATCAAGAACTTCCTGGCCTACAGCCTCAAGCGCCTGGGCACGGACTACATCGACATCTACCGCCCGGCGCGCCTGGATCCGGACGTGCCGATCGAGGACACGGTCGGGGCGATCGCCGAGATGGTCCAGGCCGGCTATGTCCGCCACATCGGCCTGTCGGAAATGGGCGCGGAGACCATCCGTCGCGCCGCCAAAGTAGCCCCGATTGTCGACCTGCAGATCGAATATTCGCTGGTCTCGCGCGGCGTCGAGGCCGAGATCCTGCCGACCCTGCGCGAGCTGGGCATCGGCATGACAGCCTATGGCGTGCTGTCGCGCGGCCTGATCAGCGGCCACTGGAGCAAGGCCCGCAGCGAGGGCGTCGGTCGCGACTTCCGCGCCATCAGCCCGCGCTTCCAGGGCGAGAACCTGGACGCCAACCTGGCGCTGGTCGAGGCCCTGCGCGGCGTCGCCGAGGCCAAGGGCGTGACCACGGCCCAGGCCGCCATCGCCTGGGTGGCCTCACGCGGCGACGACATCGTGCCGCTGATCGGGGCCCGTCGTCGCGACCGCCTGAGCGAGGCCCTGGGCGCGCTGGCGGTGGACCTGACGCCTGCGGACCTGGCCGCCATCGAGGCCGCCGTGCCGGCCGAAGCGGTGGCGGGCACGCGCTACGCCGAGGCGATGATGCACCACCTCGACAGCGAGCGCTGACCTCTTGCGCTAGGCGCTGCGGCCGTCGTCAGATGGAGACCCCCAGATGACGACGGAGCAGGCTTCATGTTCGAGTCCCGGCACATCAGCATCCGCATCCACAAGCCGGCGGCGGCGGTCTACGCCTTCACCAAGGATCCCGAGAGCTTCACCAAGTGGGCGGCGGGCCTGGCCTCGGGCCTGACGAAGGACGGCGAGCGATGGGTGGCCCACGGGCCGGGCGGCGACGTCCACGTGAAGTTCTCGCCGGAGAACGCCTATGGCGTGCTCGACCACTGGGTGACCCTGCCGGACGGGACCGAGCTCTACATGCCGCTGCGCGTGGTCGCCAATGGCGAGGGGGCCGAGGTCGGCATGACCCTCTACCGGCCGGCCAACATGTTCGACGACGCCGCCTATGATCGCGACGCGGCGGCGGTGGCGCGGGACCTGGCCAAGCTGAAGGCGCTGGTCGAGGCATGAGCGTCACGCTGCGCGCGCCGGGGCCGGGCGACCTGGGCTGGATCGTCCAGCGCCATGGCGCGCTCTACGCCGCCGAGGAGGGCTGGGACCACCGGTTCGAGGGCGTGGTGGCCGGCGTGGTCTCCGACTACGTCAAGACCTACGACCCGGCCTTCGACGCCTGCTGGATCGCCGAGCATGACGGCCGGAATGTCGGCTCGATCATGCTGGCCAGGGAAAGCGACACGGTCGGCCGCCTGCGCCTGCTGCTGGTCGAACCGACGGCGCGGGGCCTGGGCGTCGGCGAGGCCCTGATCAGCGCCTGCATCGCCCGCGCCCGCGAGGCCGGCTATGCCGAGATGGTGCTGTGGACGCAGAGCAACCTGCTGCCCGCGCGCCGGCTCTACGCGCGGTTCGGGTTCCAGCTAGAGACAAGCTGGCCTTATGATGGCTTCGGCGAGGACCTGGTGTCGGAGAGCTGGCGGCTCAAGCTGTAGGGCTCACTCCGTGAGGTGGCCCTTCCAGGCTTCACGCAAGACCTTCTTATCGATCTTGCCCGTGGCGGTCAGCGGCACGGCGGCGAACACCACGTCGTCCGGCGTCCACCACTTGACGATCCGAGGCGCGAGGTAGTCCAGCACCTCGGCCTTGCCGATCGCCGCGCCGTCGTGGGCTTCGATGACCAGCAGCGGCCGCTCCTCCCACTTGGGGTGGGGGACGCCGACCACGGCGGCGATCTTCACGCCGGGGCAGCCGGCGGCGACGTTTTCCAGGTCGATGGAGCTGATCCATTCGCCGCCGGACTTGATGACGTCCTTCTGGCGGTCGGTGATGCGCATGAAGCCGTGAGCGTCCAGGGTGGCGATGTCGCCGGTGTCGAACCAGCCGTCGGCGCGGGCGACGTCCGCCTCCTTGCGGAAGTAGCGCCGCACCGTCCACGGGCCGCGCACCAGCAGGGCGCCGGAGGTCTCGCCGTCGTGCGGGGCCTCGGTCCCGTCCTCCAGCTCGACCCGCAACGCGATGCCGAACTGCAGCCGGCCCTGGCGGGTCCAGATGGCCTCATCCATGGCCTCTTCGCCCAGGGCGGCGAGGGCCGGGGTGGGGGTCGAGACGACGCCGATCGGACAGGTCTCGGTCATGCCCCAAATCTGCAGGGTCTGGACGCCGTAGAGCCGCTTGAAGGCTTCGGCCATGGCGCGCGGCACGGCGCTGCCGCCGATGACGACCTTCTTGAGGCTGTCCGGCCGCTGGCCGGTCTTCTCCAGCCAATCCAGATACATCGTCCAGATGGTCGGCACGCCGCCGGTGAAGGTGACACCCTCGCCCTCGATCAGCGCGTGTAGGGACGCGCCGTCCATCTTGTCGGCGGGCAGGACCAGCTTGGCCCCGCAGATCGGCGCGCTGAACGGCAGGCCCCAGGCGGTGGCGTGGTAGAGGCTGGAGCAGGGCATGACCACGTCGAACGCCGTGAAGCCGAACGCGCTGTTCAGGCCGCCGGTCATGGCGTGCAGCACCACGGCGCGGTGCGAATAGAGCACCCCCTTGGGATCGCCCGTCGTGCCCGAGGTGTAGCAGAGGAAGGCGCCGGCATTCTCGTCGAAGACCGGCCAGTCGATGGCCTCGGCCTCGCCGGCGATCAGGGCGTCGTAGTCGTCGGCCGACAGCATGACGAAGGTCTTCACCGTGGTCAGTTGCGGCCTGATCCGCTCGACCAGGGCGGCGAAGCTGCGGTCGTAGAACAGCACGCCGCTTTCCGCGTGATTGACCGTGTAGACGATCTGCTCGTCGAACAGGCGGGGATTGGCCGTGTGCAGCACCGCGCCGATCCCGGGGACGGCGTAGAACAGCTCCAGATGCCTGTGGGTGTTCCAGGCGAGGGACGTGACGCGGTCGCCGGGCCCCACGCCCAGGCGCTTCAGGGCGTTCGCCAGCTGGGCGCTGCGACGGGCCAGGCCCGCATAGTCGTAAGCCCACGTCGGCTCGTCGATCAGCTTGGAGACGATCTCGCGCGCCCCGTGGGCCTGGGCGGCATAGGTCAGGATGCCGCTGATCATCAGCGGCGTCGTCTGCATCAGGCCCGCGATCATCGGCTCCTCCCAACTCTTGTCGTTGGGAGGAGCCTAGAACGTGAACGCTGTTCAGGGAAAGGCGTCTAGGCCGCGCGTCGGCGGCGCTGCGTTTCGGCCGCGCCCACCTGGAACCGCCCGACCAGCACCGACAGCTCGCCGGCCTCGCCCTTCAGCGAGTGGCTGGCGGCGGTGGCTTCCTCGACCATGGCGGCGTTCTGCTGGACGACCTGGTCCATCTGGTTCACCGCGACATTGACCTGATGCAGGCCTGTCGATTGTTCCTGGGCCGAGGCGGCGATCTCGCGGACCAAGGCGTCGATCGAGGCCACCTGGCCGACGATGGCGCGCAGGGACTCGCCGGTCTGGGCCACCAGGTCCACGCCCGCGCCGACCTGCTGCGACGAGGTCGAGATCAGCGTCTTGATCTCCTTGGCCGCGTCCGCCGAACGTTGGGCCAGCGCCCGCACTTCCTGGGCGACGACGGCGAAGCCGCGACCGGCCTCACCCGCGCGCGCCGCCTCGACGCCGGCGTTGAGCGCCAGGAGGTTGGTCTGGAAAGCGATCTCGTCGATCACGCCGATGATCTGGTTGACCTGGGCCGACGAGCTTTCGATCTGGCTCATGGCGCTGACCGCCTGGTCGACGATCTGGCCCGAGCGCTCGGCGCCGTTGCGGGCCTGGGCCACCAGGGCCGAGGCCTCGCGCGCGCCGTCGGCGGTCTTGCGGACGGTGGCGGTGATCTCGTCCAGCGCTGCGGCGGTCTCTTCCAGACTGGCGGCCTGTTGCTCGGTGCGGCGCGAGAGGTTGTCCGAGGCGTCGGCGATCTCGTCGGCGCCGCTGTTGACGCCGCCGGTCGCGGCGTTGATCGCCTGCAAGGCCTGCTGGATCTTGTCGGCGGCGGCGTTGAAATTGGTCTTCAGGCTCTCGGCCTTGGGCGAGAACGGGATGGTGATGCGGTGGGTCAGGTCGCCGGCCGCCAAGCGGTCCAGAGCCTGGGTCAAGGCGGCGATGTTGACCCCGTCGCTGCGGGCGATCTCGGCCTTCTCGGCCTCGTTGGCGGCGCGCTCGTTGTCGACGGCCACGCGCTGGGCGCCGGCCTCGCGCTCGACGCGCAGCTTCTCGATCGCGGCGTCCTTGAAGCGGGCCACGGCGTCGGCCATCTGGCCGACCTCGTCCTTGCGGCCCACGGCGGGAACTTCGATGTCCAGCTCCCCGGCGGAAAGCCGGCGCATGGCGGCGGTCATGGCCGCGACGGGAGCGCCGATGGCGGTCGACAGCAGCCAGCCCATCAGGGCCGCGATGGCCAGGGCCGCCGCGCCGCCGATCAGCAGCGCCAGGTTGGCCAGGTCCTGATTGGCCTTGGCTTCCTGCATGCGGACGGCCACGCGACCCTTGGCGGCTTCCAGCAGCTCCTGCTGCACCGCGCGGATCTCGGTCAGGCTCTTCTTGCCCAGCAGCTGGCTGGCCTGTTCGCGGCCGGCTACGGGGTCGGCCATCGCCGCCAGCGCGGGATCGGCGATGTCATGGCGCCAGGCGGTCATCGCCGCGCGCAGGTGCTGGATGCGGTCCTTCTGGGCCGGGACGGTGGTCTTGGCCTCGAAGGCGTCCAGGCGGGCGTCGAACTTGTCCTTGGCCTGGCCATAAGTCTTGGCGAAGGTCGGGTCGCCCATCAGGGCGTAGCCGCGCAGGGCGTTCTGCTGCTCCAGCACCAGGGCCATGATCTCCTCGGCCTGGGCGGCCAGGGACATGCTGCGCTGGCTGGAGATCGACGCCTCGTCGATGCGCTTGAGACTGGCGAACACCACAGCGGATGAAATCGCCGAGACGATGATCAGCGTGCAGAAGGCCACGCCGAGTTTGGCAGGTATATTCAGGTCCTTGAAAGACATATCGCCGAATCCCCGAAACACACATGAAGTGCTTCAGGAAATCGGCGATTAATCTTAAAAACTCATTGCAAAATTTGCAAAGAACAAGGTTCTGTTAATTGTGAATATTCGCAATAACAGCGTCGCCCATTTGAGCAGTGTTCAGGGATCCGCCCAGATCGCGAGTCTTCGCGCCTTGGTCGAGAGTCTTCTTGACTGCCGCAAGAAGAGCATCGGCGGCCTCGACCTGCTTCAGCGACCAGCGCAGGGCCATCTCGAACGACAGGATGGCGGCCAGCGGATTGGCCAGGCCCTTGCCGGCGATGTCGGGGGCCGAGCCGTGGATCGGCTCGTACAGGCCCGGCTTGTTCGGATCGCCGATGGCGGCCGAGGGCAGCATGCCCAGCGAGCCGGTCAGCATGGCCGCGGCGTCCGACAGGATGTCGCCGAACAGGTTGTCGGTGACGATGACGTCGAACTGCTTGGGCGCGCGGACCAGCTGCATGGCGCAGTTATCGGCCAGGATATGCTCCAGCTGGACGTCGGCGTATTCGCGGGCGTGCAGCTCGGTGATCACCTGCTTCCACAGCAGGCCCGACTCCATGACGTTCGACTTCTCGGCCGAGTGGACCTTGTTGGTCCGGCCCCGGGCCAGTTCGAAGGCCACGCGGCCGACGCGCTCGATCTCGCTGGTGGTGTAGACGGCGGTGTCGAAGCCCTTCTTCTGGCCGTCGGCCAGGGTCTCGATGCCGCGCGGCTCGCCGAAATAGACGCCGCCGACCAGCTCGCGCACGAACATGATGTCCAGGCCCGAGACCAGCTCGGTCTTCAGGCTGGAGGCGCCGGCCAGGGCCTCGAAGCAATAGGCCGGGCGCAGGTTGGCATAGACGTTCATCGCCTTGCGCAGGCCCAGCAGGCCCGCTTCCGGGCGCAGGTGGCGCGGGGCGTTGGCCCATTGAGGGCCGCCGACGGCGCCCATCAGCACCGCGTCGCTGGCGATGGCCTGGTCGCGGACCTCGTCCAGCAGCGGCGTGCCGTGGGCGTCATAGCTGGAGCCGCCATAGGGGGCTTCGGAGACCTCGAGGTCCGGGGTGATGGCGGCCGCGACGCGGCGCACCTGCGCGCAGACTTCCGGGCCGATGCCGTCGCCGGGCAGGAGGAGCAGGGTGGACATGGGGCTTCTCGCTCAGATTTTGCGGTAGTCGGAAACGTCGAAGGACTGAAGGTCGCGGCCGTGCACGCCCAGTTCGGCGCAGGCGGCGCGCCAGGCGGCCATGTGCGGGGTCGCGCGATGGAATTCCAAGGCCGCGTCGCTCTCGAAGTGCTCGTAGACCCGGATCAGGCCGGGGTCGAGCGGGTCCTCGGTCAGGGCGTAGTCCAGGCAGCCCGGCTCGGCGCGCGTGCCCTCGACCTGGGCGCGGAGATGGGGGCGCAGGTCGGCCAGGCGCTCGGGGGCGATGCGGATCGTGCCGGCGAGGATGAGGGTCATCTCAGCATTCTCCCCCTTCCCCCTTGGATGGGGGAAGGGTTGGGGATGGGGTGAACCAGCCTGTCAGGATGGAGCGGGGCCGTGACGGTATCTACCGCCGCACCACCCCACCCCTACCCCTCCCCATCAAGGGGAGGGGAGGTTGATCAGGCTTCCAGCCAGGGCTGGCTGATCGCGCGCTTGCTCTCGAACACATCGATATCGCCGCCGTGCTGCAGGGTCTCGCCGATGGCGTCCAGGCCCTTGAGCATCTTCTCCTTGCGCACCGGATCGATGTCGAACGAGATCGTCTTGCCCGACGGCGAGACCACGGTCTGGGCCTCCAGGTCGACGCTGACCATGTGGTTGCCGCCCTTGGCCTCGTCCATCAGCAGCGACAGCTCGTCGGGCGTCACCACCACAGGCAGCAGGCCGTTGTTGAAGCAGTTGTTGTTGAAGATGTCGGCGAAGCTGGTCGAGATCACGCACATGATCCCGAAGTCCATCAGCGCCCACGGCGCATGTTCGCGCGAGCTGCCGCAGCCGAAATTGTCGCCGGCGATCAGCACGCTGGCGTTCTTGTACTCCGGCCGGTTCAGCACGAAATCGCTGATCTCGTTGCCGTCGCCATCGAAGCGGAAATCGTAGAACAGGCCCTTGGCCAGGCCCTCGCGTTCCACGGTCTTGAGGAACTGCTTGGGGATGATCTGGTCGGTGTCGATATTGGCCAGCTCCAGCGGAGCCGCGCGGCCGTCGAGGCGAGTGAAGGCTTTCATGGCGCCCCTCCTTCAGTTCTTCAGGGTCTGGGTGATGACCCAGCGTTCGTTGCGGGTGGCGGTCTGGCCGGTCGGGTCGCTGCTGACGATCCGCGTGGCGCAGTCCGCCTTCACGGGCAGGCCGATCTTCAGGTCGACCTCGTAGAGGCAGCTGCTGGCGCGCTCCAGCTTGATCTTGTCGATGATGGCGGCGGCCTCGGGCGTGTTGGACTTGCCCTGCGCGTCCAGCATGCCCTTGATCGCCTGGCTGATGCTGGCGCTGGTTGATTTCGGGTCCAGGGTCAGGGTCCAGCGCACCAGGGCCACGCCCTTGGCCTGGTCGATGCTTTCAAGGTTGATCGCCCCGTCGGCCTTGATCGGCGGACCCCCCAGGGGGTTGGGCAACTGGTCCTCGTAGACGCGAGGCTTGCCCACCTCGAAGGTGGCGTTGATCGGCATGGTCAGCATGCCATCTTCGCGCAGCATGACGCCGGCCGCCTGCTGGGGGCTCATCCGCGCGAACATGGCGACCGTGGTCTCCAGCGCCTTGGCGGCGTTCGGCTGGTCGGCGGCCATGATGGCAAGGGTCTTGCCCATGTCGGCCACGACGCCGGGCCAGTCCTCCATCGCCGTCGGACGAAGGCTCTCGTCGGCGGCATAGATGTAGGTGCGCTTGGAGAAGCTCTCGACCATCGCCTGGAGCTTGGCCTGCTCGGTCGTCGAGCCGGTGTCCGGCAGCTTGGTCTCCAGCGGCTTCAGCGTGACGCGATAGCCGTCGGCGGTCGGCGCGATCGTCTTGTCGAAAGTGCTGGTCACCTTGACCTGGTTGACCTGACCGTTACGGCTGTCCTCACGCGTCTGCTCGACCCGCATCTCGACGTGCGCGGGCTTGGGCAGGACCAGCGGAAACGACACCGCCTCCGCCGCCATCAGCAGGGCGGCGAGAGCCATCACGACAACAGCGTCCGCACGTCCACCAGGTGACCGGCGATCGCCGCCGCCGCCGCCATCGCTGGCGACACCAGATGCGTGCGGCCGGCGCGGCCTTGGCGGCCTTCGAAGTTGCGGTTGCTGGTCGAGGCGCAGCGCTCTTGCGGGGCCAGCTTGTCGGGGTTCATGGCCAGGCACATCGAGCACCCGGGCTCGCGCCAGTCGAAGCCGGCGGCCTTGAAGATGGCGTCCAGGCCTTCGGCCTCGGCCTGTTCCTTCACCAGGCCCGAGCCGGGAACGACCATGGCCTTGACGTGCGGCGCGACGAGGCGGCCGTGCAGGAAGGCTTCCTGGACCACGGCGGCGGCGGCGCGCATGTCCTCGATGCGGCTGTTGGTGCACGAGCCGATGAAGACGCGGTCGATGCGGGCTTCCGAGATCGGTTGACCAGCGGTCAAGCCCATATAATCGAGCGCCCGGTGGGCGGCCGCGCGCTTGTCGGGCGTGGCGAAGCTTTCCGGATCGGGGACGTTTCCGGTGACCGGCACGACGTCCTCGGGCGAGGTGCCCCAGGTGACCATGGGGACCAGCGCCGCGCCGTCGATGACCACGGTGCGGTCGTAGACGGCGTCCTCGTCGGTGAACCAGGTCTTCCAGTGGCTGACGGCCATGTCCCAGGCCGCGCCCTTCGGGGCCGACGGCTTGCCCTTGATGTACTCGAAGGTCTTGTCGTCCGGCGCCACCAGACCGGCCTTGGCGCCGCCCTCGATGGTCAGGTTGCAGAGGGTCATGCGGCCCTCCATCGACAGTTCGCGCACGGCCTGGCCGGCGAACTCGATGACATAGCCGGTGCCGCCGGCGGTGCCGATCTCGCCGATCACGGCCAGGGCGATGTCCTTGCCGGTGACGCCGGGCGCCAGGCTGCCGTCGACGCGGACCAGCATGTTCCTGGCCTTCTTCTGGCGCAGGGTCTGGGTGGCCAGGACGTGCTCGACTTCCGACGTGCCGATGCCGTGGGCCAGGGCCCCGAAGGCGCCGTGGGTCGAGGTGTGGCTGTCGCCGCAGACGATGGTCATGCCCGGCTGGGTGCGGCCCTGCTCGGGGCCGACCACGTGGACGATGCCGTTGCGGATGTCGCCCATCGGGAAGAATTCGATGCCGTTGTCCGCCACGTTGCGGGCAAGGGTCTTCAGCTGCAGGCGCGCTTCCTCGTCCGCCACCGCGTCGACGCCCAGGGCCTGGCCCTCGGTCGGGATATTGTGGTCGGCCACGGCGAGGGTGCGATCGGGCCGGCGCACCTTGCGACCGGCCGCGCGAAGGCCGGCGAAGGCCTGCGGGGTGGTGACCTCGTGGATGAGGTGCAGGTCGATATAGAGGATCGCCTCGCCGTCGGTTTCGTTGACGACGTGAGCGTCCCAGATCTTGTCGTAGAGGGTTTTGCCGGACATGGCGGGGATATAGGGCGGATCGTGCGTCGAAATCCAGTGGGAGCCCGGCCCTGCGACGGATTATTCCCTTCTGTGGCTTGCCGGCCCAGGCTGATGAGCCCTGGAAACGACATAGGGCGCGCCAGTGGTTTCGGCGCGCCCTAGCATCATTCTTTGCTTCCGGGGGCCGATGGCTCCGCCCGGAAAGGGCCGTCCACTAGAAAGGAGACGGTCTGGAAGCCCGGCCAGGGCCGGGGGTGAAGCCACCATCTCACGGAACGGGGTTTTGTCAACAAGCGTGCGATCGCACTTAAGCTTGACTAGAGCGGCCGGCTGAGCGGCGAGGCGTCCTCGGTCGCGGTCGGCTCCATCGCCGCGTAATGGGCGATCAGCGGGTCGGCGGCGGCCTGGGCCAGCACCCAGTCGCGGAAGGCGGCGATCTTGCGCACCCGCGAGCGATCGCTGGGATAGGCCAGCCAATAGCCGCCGGTGTAGCGGGCCACGGTCTCGAACGGCTGGACCAGCCGCTTCTCGGCCAGCTCGCGGGCGAAGAAGATCGGCGAGCCCAGGGCCACGCCGTGGTGGGCCAGGGCGCTGGCCACCTCCAGCGCCTGGGCGTCCGAGGCCAGGCGCGGAGCGGCCCGGTCGGCGCCCGCGACGCCGGCGGCCTGGAACCACTCGGCCCACTCGCGGGCGACGCCGATGCGGGGCAGATCCATAAGGTCGTCTGGCCACTCGACCCCGCCGACCCGGGCCAGGAACTCCGGCGTGCAAAGAGGCGTCTGCACGGCGGGTATAAGGAAATGTGATGTCGTGCCCGGCCACTGGCCCTGGCCGCCGCGCAGGGCCATGTCGACGCCTTCGCGGCCCAGGTCAATGACCCGGCTGGACGCCTCCAGCCGCACGGCGATGCGCGGATGGGCGATCTGGAAGCCGCCCAGGCGCGGGGCCAGCCACTGGCCGCCCAGGCTCTGGACGGTGGTGATCGACAGCACGCCTTCCTCGGTCTCGACCAGGTCCGACACGGCCGAGCGCAGCAGGGACAGGGCCTCGGTCGCCACGCGCGACAGGCGCTCGCCCGGCGGGGTCAGGGTCACCTCGCGCGGCAGGCGGTTGAACAGCGGCTGATCCAGCTGCTGCTCCAGGGCCTTCACCTGCCAGCTGACGGCGGCCTGGGTGACGCCCAACTCCTCGGCGGCGCGGGTGAAGCTCTTCAGGCGCGCGGCCGCCTCGAACACGCGGATGGCGCTGAGCGGCAGGCGGGCGAGGACATCAGCCATAAGCAGACCTTATGGGCGGCCAAGGAGGCCGCGTTTGTTCTCCGTCAGCATAACGCCGATCTTCGGTTGTGTCGAAGAACCAGAAGGAGCGGCGACGATGATGGACGAAGCCCTCAAGACCCATAGGGAAATGACGTTCGGCTGGGTGCTGGCCCTGCAACGCGTGTGGAGCGCTCTGCGCTCGCCCATGTCCCGTCCGGGCCGACGCTATCTGGCCCCGCGATAAGCGAGCCTAGGCCGCGTCGCGCTCGGGCGCGGCCTGCCGGCGCTGGACGTCCCGCTTGGGCGGCGCGCCGAACAGGCGGGCATATTCCCGGCTGAACTGCGAGGGGCTCTCATAGCCGACCTCGAAGGCGGCGGCCTCGACATTGAAGGCGTGCGCGACCATCAGCCGGCGGGCCTCCAGCAGCCGCAGGTGCTTCTGGTATTGCAGCGGCGTGTAAGAGGTCAGGGCCTTGAACTGGCGATGGAAGGCCGAGACGCTCAGATGGGCGATCTGGGCGAGGTCCTCGACCCGGACGGTGTCGCGGAAGCGCTCGCGCAAGGCCCGCAGGGCGTCGGTGACGTGGCGCGACGGGCCGGTCTTCAGGGCCAGTCGGGCGATGTCGCCGCCGTGCGGGCCGACCAACAGCCAGTAGCAGATCTCGCGCATGATCCCGGGATACAGCGCCGGGACCGCCTGGGGCGTCTCCAGCAGACGCGCCAGGCGCAGGGCGCAGTCGGCCAGCGGGCCGTCGAACTCGGCGACGAACACGCCCCGGCGCGGCGGGCCGCTGACGTCGGGCAGGGATTCCAGGGTCTCGGCCACTTCGCGCAGGACGGTGAGGTCCAGGGCGAACATCAGCACCAGGCACGGCGCGCCGGGCCGGGCCTCGAACACCCGGCCGACCGACGGCGTCTCGACCCCGATCACCAAGGCCTGGCCGGCGCGGTACTCCAGTTGCTGGCCGCCGAAATTGCCCCACTTGGCGCCCTGGGCCACCAGGCACACGGCCGGGCCCGACAGGATGTGGCTGGGCGGCTTGGGCTGGTCCGAGCGCATCACCGCCACGCCCGGGATCGCCGTGAAGAACGGGCTCTCTCCAGTCTGACGCTCGGTGTAGCGCAGCAGGGTTTCGGCCAGCGGGCTCGGCATGGACGGCTCCGGTCTCAAGGCGTCTTCAATGTAGGATGCGAGCAGAAATAGGCAAGAAATCGAAAAGTCCCGGCATCCCGTCCGCGCGGGACGAGGCGCAAGATCGGTTCATCGATCCAACCGGAGCCTCCCCCCCATGTCCAAGATCGCGATCATCACCGGCGGCAGCCGCGGCATCGGCCGTGACACCGCCCTGCGCCTGGCCGAACGCGGCGTGCGCTCGATCATCACCTACAAGTCCAGCAAGGCCGAAGCCGACGCCGTCGTGGCGCTGATCGAGCAGGCGGGCGCCAAGGCGGTCGCGCTGCAGCTCGACGTCGGCGACGCAGGCTCGTTCGCCGCTTTCGCCGAGCAGGTCCGCGGGGCGCTGGCCACGCTGGGCGCCGAGCGCTTCGACTATCTGGTCAACAACGCCGGCACGTCCTCGGCCGCCTCGCTGACGACGATCACGCAGGCCGAGATGGACGGCCTGTACGCCGTGCATCTGAAGGGGCCGATGTTCCTGACCCAGGCGCTGCTGCCGCTGATCAATGACGGCGGGCGGATCGTCAACATCTCGTCGGGCCTGGCGCGCTTCGCCATGCCGGGCCGGGTGGGCTATGGCCCGATCAAGGCCGCCGTCGAGGCCCTGACCCGCTACATGGCCGTGGAGCTGGGGCCGCGCCGGATCAGCGCCAATGTCGTGGCCCCCGGCGCCATCGCCACCGACTTCAGCGGCGGCATGGTCCGCGACAATCCGCAGGTCGCCAAGATGGTCGCCGACAACACCGCCCTGGGTCGCCACGGCGTTCCCGAGGACGTCGGGCCGGTGATCGCCGGCCTGCTGTCGGACGACTTCGGCTGGGTCAACGCCCAGCGGATCGAGGTCTCGGGCGGCACGCACATCTGACGGGCCATCCTTTCTCGAACGGACAAAGAAAAAGGCCCCGGCGTTTCCGCCGGGGCCTCGTTCATGTCGGTGGACCGGAAGCTTAGGCTTCGGTCGAGGCCGAAGCCTTCGGGCCGCCCGAACGCTCGGCGATACGGGCCGACTTACCGCGACGGTCGCGCAGATAGTACAGCTTGGCGCGACGGACGACGCCGCGACGCTTGACTTCGATGCTTTCGATGCTCGGCGAGAGCAGCGGGAACAGACGTTCCACGCCTTCGCCGAACGAGATCTTGCGGACCGTGAAGCTCTCGTGGACGCCCGTGCCGGCGCGGGCGATGCAGACGCCTTCGTAGGCCTGAACGCGCTCGCGCTCGCCTTCCTTGATCTTCACGTTGACGCGCAGGGTGTCGCCGGGACGGAAGTCCGGGATCGCGCGGACGGCCAGCAGACGGGCCGCTTCTTCTTGCTCGAGTTGAGCGACGATGTTGATCGCCATGGTCTAGTCTCCTTTGGGCTTACCCGTTTTCGGGTCGCCTTTTGCCTGTTGATTGGCGAGATGCGCTTCCCAGAGATCTGGACGCCGCTCGCGGGTCGTTTCTTCACGCATGGTCTTGCGCCATTGGTCGATCCGCTTGTGATCGCCCGACAGCAGCACCTCGGGGATATCCAGTCCTTCGAACGTCCGCGGTCGCGTGTACTGCGGATGCTCCAGGAGGCCGTCCTCGAAGCTTTCTTCCAGCGTGCTCTCGATGTTCCCCAGAACACCCGGGGCAAGTCGAACGCACGCCTCGATCACGACCATCGCCGCCGTTTCTCCTCCTGCGAGGACAGCGTCTCCGACCGAGATCTCCTCGAACCCCCGGGCGTCGAGCACCCGTTGATCCACCCCCTCGAAGCGGCCGCACAGCACCACGATACCGGGCGCCTTGGACCACTCCCTTACGCGCGCCTGGGTCAGGGGCCTGCCCCGGGCGCTCATGTACAAAAGCGGCCGCCCATTCAGCTCCACACTGTCCAGCGCAGAGGCGATGACGTCCGCTTTGAGCACGGCTCCCGCGCCGCCACCCGCGGGGGTGTCGTCGAGGAAGCCGCGCTTATCCTTGGAAAAGGCCCGAATGTCCAGCGTTTCCAGACGCCACAGGTCTTGCTCGGTCCAGGCGGTTCCGATCATCGAAACGCCGAGCGGGCCTGGAAAGGCCTCGGGGAACATGGTCAGGACGGTGGCGGTGAACGGCATGGGCGCTCTTTAGCCGCACCCGCGTCCAGAGTCGAAGGGGTGTCGAGGGGCGCGTTCACCAACGGCGTTTTCGGCTTATTCACCCTCATGAGCGAAGGTCACGGCGAGAAATCACGCCCGGAACCCGATCTATGTCGACGCAGAGCCGCTTCCTCCGACGCCTGACCGAAGGCTTCACCGCCTTCTGCGGTCGTCTGCGGCGCGACGAGCGCGGCGCCATCGCCGTGCAGTTCGCCCTGCTGGCCTTGCCGCTGGCGGTGCTGGTGTTCGGCCTCGTGGACATCAGCCGCGTCAGCCTGCAGCGCCGGCAGATGCAGGACGCCCTGGACGCGGCCACCCTGATCGCCGCCCGCTCGACCGCGACCACCAACGCCGACCTGGACGCCATCGGCGACCCGGCCTTCGTCGCCGAGATCGCCGGTCTGAACCTGGGCCTGACCGGCGCCAACTCGACCTTCTCGGCCGGGGCCGACAACCACATCCTGGGCACGGCGACGGGCACCCTGTCGCCGATCATCGCCAACCTGTGGACCAAGAACAACATCACCATCACGGCGACGTCCGACGTGGTGCGCGCGTCCAAGAACCTGGAAGTCGCGATCGTGCTGGACATCACCGGCTCGATGGCGGGCACGCGCCTGTCCGACCTGAAGACCGGCGCCTCG
This sequence comes from Caulobacter sp. GW456-12-1-14-TSB4, assembly GCF_059424195.1. NCBI lineage: Bacteria > Pseudomonadati > Pseudomonadota > Alphaproteobacteria > Caulobacterales > Caulobacteraceae > Caulobacter > Caulobacter sp. GW456-12-1-14-TSB4. The sequence continues at coordinate 30,774 of NZ_JBWKZF010000012.1, read as the reverse complement.
GACCTGATCGACATCGTCGTCAAGGACGTGCAATCGCCCTTCTATTCGAAGGTGGCGATCGTGCCCTATTCGGTCGGGGTCAATGTCGGCACGTACGCCGACGCCATCCGTGGGCCGATCAACGCCTATCCCGTCACCGGGGTCAGCAAGGCCAACAACGCGGTCGTCACCTCGAACGGCCACGGCCTGATCAATGGCGACAAGGTCACGTTCAGCGGCGTCAACGGCATGACCATGCTGAACGGCAATACCTACACGGTCAGCAACGTCGCCACGAACACCTTCACGATCAACGCCAACACGTCGAGCACCAACAGCTACTCGTCGGGCGGCACGGCCACCTGCGACACCAGCACCAATCCCGGCTGCAAGAACTTCACCTTCACCAGCGCCGCCGGCAGCAGCCAGACGCTGGGCATCAGCAACTGCGTCAGCGAGCGGGTCGGGACCAACATCTATACCGACGCCGCGCCCAGCACGACCTATGTCGGCCGCAACTACGACGCCGACAACAACCCGTGCCCCACCGCCACGATCACGCCGCTGTCCAGCGACCGCACCGCCCTGAAGGCCACGATCAACGGCCTGGCCGCCGGCGGCTCGACGGCGGGTCAGATCGGCTTCGCCTGGGGCTGGTACATGATCGCGCCGAACTTCGGCTATCTGTGGCCCACCGCCGCCCAGCGTCCGGCCGCCTACAAGGCCAAGGACCTGATGAAGGTCGTGGTGCTGATGACCGACGGTGACTTCAACACGCCCTATTGCAAGGGCGTCATCGCCAAGGACGCCGACTCCGGCAGCGGCAACTCCACCGACCACATCAACTGCAACGCCAGCAATGGCGACCCCTTCGTGCAGACGAAGGCCATGTGCGACGAGATGAAGAAGTCGACCTACGGCCTCACCATCTACACGGTGGGCTTCACGGTCACGAGCAGCGACGCCAAGGACATGCTGAAGTACTGCGCGACCGATAGCGAGAAGGTCTATTTCCCGGCGACGGGTTCGGACCTCAAGTCCTCGTTCAAGTCGATCGCCCAGGGGATTTCCAACCTGCGGATCGCGAAGTAGCGATCAGGCCAGAGCCCAACGAAAAAGCCCCGCCGACCGATCGGCGGGGCTTTGTCTTGTCGGGGATCTAGCGTGGCGCTTAGGCCAGCTTGATCTCGCGCAGGCGCTGCTGGAGGAACTCATCCGCCGTGATCGACTCCGGATAGCGGTCCGGGTTCTCAGGCGTGACGCAGTTGGGCAGCGTCTTGATCTCGTAGTCCGACGCGAAGTGCAGGAAGAACGGCGTCGAGTAGCGCGGGATGTGGCGGCGCTCGGGCGGCGGGTTCTGCACGCGGTGGATGGTCGAGGGCAGGACGTGGTTGGTCAGGCGCTCCAGCATGTCGCCGATATTGATGACGATGCAGCCCGGGGGCGGGTTGATCGGCAGCCAGTCGCCATTGCGGTCCTGCAGCTCCAGCCCGCCTTCCTCGGCGCCCATCAAGAGGGTGATGGTGTTGATGTCGCCGTGGGCGCCGGCGCGCACGCCGGTGACGTCCAGCGGGACCGGCGGATAGTGCAGGAGGCGAAGCACGCTGTTGCCGTTCTCGACGGTCGGCTTGAAGAAGTCGCGGTCCAGCTTCAGGTAGGTGGCGATCGCCTCCAGCACCTTGCCGCCCATGGTGTCGAGCGCGTTGTAGAACCAGCTGACGTCGTGCTTGAAGGCCGGGATCTCGGCCGGCCAGACATTGTCGGCCATGGTGGCGCGGAAGCGGTGGCCGGGCGGCAGGTCGCGGCCCATGTGCCAGAATTCCTTCAGGTCGTGGTGCGTGGCGCCCTTGGCGGTCTCGACCCCGAACGGGATGTAGCCGCGCGCGCCGCCCTTGACCCCGGCATATTGCTTCTTGGTCTCTTCGGGCAGGGCGAAGAAGGCCTTGGTGTCGGCGATGGCCGCGTCGATGCGGTCCTGCGGGATGTCGTACTCCGACAGCACGGCGAAGCCGTAGCGCTCGAACGACGCGCCCAGCTCCTGGGCGAAGCGCGGGAAGTCCTTGCTGTAGAGGGTGAACGAGATCGGTTCGATGGCGGAGGTCGACACGTCTTGGAGCCTTGAGATGAGTAAGTTCTTTATTACTACACTGCGGGCCGGGCGAAACGAAGGCCGTTCATCCTGCCGTCAGGTGCGATGTTGGAACTTGACCATAAGAAGGGCGTTTGCCCGTTTGACGTTGATCTACAGCAAAGGGGCGTAGGATGCGCAAGATTGCTTTGATGGCCGTGCTGATGGGCGCCACCGCCCTGGTCGCCTGCACCACCACCGATCCCTATACGGGCATGCCGGTGCGCAACAACACCGGGACCGGCGCGCTGGCCGGGGCCGCCGGCGGCGCGCTGCTGGGCTATCTGACCAACACCAACAAGGGCGAGCAGGGCCGCAAGAACGCGCTGATCGGCGCGGGCATCGGCGCCTTGGCCGGCGGCGCGGTCGGCAACTACATGGACCGCCAGCAGGCCGACCTGCGTCGCAGCCTGGAGACCTCGGGCGTCATGATCCGCCGCAACGGCGACCAGATCGTGCTGGTCATGCCCAGCGACGTGACCTTCGCCGTCGACAAGTCCGACGTGCAGCCGCAGTTCACCCGCGTGCTGGACGACGTGGCCCGCACGCTGAACGCCTATCCGCAGACCACGATCGACGTGGTCGGCCACGCCGACTCGAGCGGCGGCGCCGACTACAACCAGGGCCTCTCGGAGCGCCGCGCCAGCGCGGTGGCCGACTACCTGACCCGCCAGGGCCGGGTGATGACCGACCGCGTCTTCGTGGCCGGCATGGGCTCGCGCCAGCCGATCGCCGACAACGCCACGGCCGCGGGCCGCGCCCAGAACCGCCGGGTCGAGATCATCCTGCGGCCGCTGACGCAGTAAGCGCTTAAGGGCGTGGAATTGTCGCGCCTTTGATCCAAACGGTTGCTTTTCCCTCGCGCCGTCGCCAATTCGTCATGCCTGTTGCAGGTTACGGGCGGGGCGCGAGGTCGAAGTGAACAAGATGGCGAGCCAAGGCGTCAGTCTGACCAAGCAGGCCTATGGCCTGGTCGACGACCTGATGACGCCGAACGCGGCGATCTACTGGATCGACACGATCGTCTCGGTCGTCCTGATGTGGGGCGGCCTGTACGTCGCCGCGACTACCGGGAACTTGGCGATCGGCCTGACCGCCGGTCTGGTCAGCGTGCTGGCCCTCTATCGCGCCCTGTCGTTCATCCACGAGCTGACCCACATCCGCGACGACGAGGCCCCGGGCTATCGCACCGGCTGGAACATCCTGGTCGGCATCCCGCTGATGACTCCGTCGCTGATGTACGAGGGCGTGCACAACATCCACCACATCAAGGACCGCTTCGGCACGGCGCTGGATCCGGAATACCTGCCGCTGTCGCGCTTCACGCCGCTGGGCCTGGCCGGCTTCCTGTTCGTGGCGCTGCTGGCGCCGCTGGGGGTGATCCTGCGCTCGGTGGTGCTGATCCCGCTGTCGTTCGTGGTCCCGCCGCTGCGCAAGTACCTGAAGACCAAGCTGTCGGCCCTGATCATCAATCCCGACTTCGTGCGCGAGGACCTCAATCGCTGGCGCACCGCCTGGGTGCTGCAGGACATCGGCTGCTGGCTGTGGTCGTGGGCGGTGATCGCCGCCACGATCGCCGGCGTGCTGCCGCTGCGCGCCCTGCTGACGGGCCTGGCCATCTTCGCCGTCGCGACCTTCGTCAACCAGGCCCGCACCCTGGTCGCCCACCTCTGGGACAACGAGGGCGACAAGATGACCCTGGACGAGCAGTTCCTGGACTCGGTCAACGTGCCGCCGCCGAACCTGGCCTCGGAGCTGTGGGCCCCGGTCGGCCTGCGCTACCACGCCCTGCACCACCTGCTGCCGCGCCTGCCCTACCACAACCTGGGCAAGGCCCATGCGCGCTTGGCCGAGGCCCTGGGCCCGGACTCGCCGTATCACCACGCGTCCGAGAAGGGCCTGTTCGAGGCCTTGGCCGATCTCTTCAAGCGGGTCGGCGAGAAGAACGCCGCCAAGCAGCCGGCGCATTAAGCGGCGGTTGAGGCCTCTCAGCTAAGAAGGGCGCCTGTTCCACGGGGCCCTTCATGCCGGCTGATCTGGCGTCTCTGATCGATCTGTCCGGAGCCGGCGCGCGGCTGGCCGAGCCGGTGCTGAAGCTGCTGCTGCCGCTGGGCTCGACCTTCTCGATCCTGTCGCTGAGCTGCGCCCTGCTGATCGCCGCCGTCCACCTGGTGCTGAGCCGCCGGGCGCGAGGCCGCAAGACCTCGCCGCGCCTGCTGCTGCGGGCGATGTTCCCGCGCAAGCTCTGGCTGTCGAAATCGACCCGCGCGGACCTCGTCTTCTTCGCCCTCAACGCCTGGGTCACCGGCCTGATGATCGGCGCGGCCCTGCTGACCAGCGGCGTCGTGGCCAAGGCCGTCGGCGGCTGGCTGGGCGAGACGCTCGGCGCTGGGCCGCTCCCGCATGCGCCGTGGCCGCTCGTGGCGGTGGTCGGCACCGTGCTGGGCTTCCTGGCCTACGAGCTGGGCTACTGGTTCGACCACTGGCTCAGCCACAAGGTCCCGTTCCTGTGGGCCTTCCACAAGACCCATCACACGGCCGAGGTGCTGACGCCGCTGACCAACTTCCGGGTCCATCCGATGGAGACCCTGAAGTTCGCCAACATCCTGGCCCTGGCCACCGGCTCGGTCGGCGGCCTGCTGGCCTGGGCCTTTGGCCCCGCCTGGCATCCGCCGTTGGTGCTGGGCCAGAACGCGCTCTTCATGCTGTTCGTCCTGACGGTGCTGCACCTGCAGCACTCGCACGCCTGGATCACCTTCGGGCCGTGGGGGCGCTGGCTGATGAGCCCGGCCCACCATCAGATCCATCACTCGGCCGACCCCGCCCACTTCGGCAAGAACCTGGGCAGCGTGCTGTCCGTCTGGGACCGCCTGTTCGGCACGCTGCACATGCCGGGCGAGCGGCCCCGGGGCCTGGCCTTCGGCGCGGTCGCCACCGACCCGCACAGCCTGACCGGCGGCCTGGCGATCCCGTTCGTCGAGGCGTTCACGGGCGAGCGGGCTCCCGACCCCGTGGCCATTCCGGCGGAGTAGGGGCTGAAACCTCGCCCTTCGACAGGCTCAGGGTGAGGTTTTACTACGGCCTCGGCATTGATCCTCATCCTGAGCTTGTCCCACGGGTCCGACGAAGTCGGCCCGCGGATAAACTCCGAACGAGGATCACGCGCGGCCTACTCCGCCCCCTCCTGCTCGGCCCGCTCGCGCAGTTCCTCGTCCAGGCTGGCCGTGTCCCAGGCGCCGCCGGCGTCGCCGGGGCGCATGCGGTGGAGGTCGGCGTTGAGCAGGCGATCCATGGTCTGGGCCGCGTCGCGCGAGGCCAGGATATAGGCCTCCTCCTGACCCCACATCGGCCGCAGCTCCTCGAACATCCGCCGGTCGTGGCGGCGGAAGAACGCGGCGGCGCGGTGAGCGCGGTGGGCGCGGAAACCCAGCTTCTGCAAAGCCGAGGTCCCGAGCGCCAGCGCGGACTCGAAGGTCTCGCGCTCGACCGCGTCGGCGCCATTGGCCAGCAGGTCGTAGGCGTGGCGGCGATCCCAGGCCCGGGCCAGGATGGTCAGGTTCGGGAAGGCTTTGCGGGCGGTCTCGACCAGCTCGACGGTCTTCTCGCGGTCGTCCACGGCGACGATCAGCATCCGGGCCCGCTCGGCGCCGGCGGCGCGCAGCAAATCGAGGCGCGTGGCGTCGCCATAATGCACCCGGCGGCCAAAGCGCTGCAGCAGCTCGATCTGCTCGATGTCGCTGTCCAGAACGGTCGACTTGAAGCCGTTGGCCTGCAGCAGGCGGCCGGTGATCTGACCGAAACGCCCGAAGCCGGCGATGATGATGTCCGGCTCGCCCTCGTCGAAGTCGCCGGTGTCGGGGACGACGTCGGGAATGGCCGCGTCCATCAGGGCCGCGACGCGCTCGTAGAGGATCATGGCCACCGGCGTCAGGGCCATGGAGACGGCGATGGCGGCGGTCAGCAGGGCCGCCAGCTGGGCGCCGATCACGCCCGCCCCGACGGTGAAGCTGAGCAGCACGAAGGCGAACTCACCGCCTTGCGCGAGAGCCGTGGCCACCGCCATGGCCCCGCGCTTGGGGGCGCCGAACAGGCGGGCGATGCCGTACATGACCAGGAACTTCAAGCTCATCAGGCCGATGACCAGACCCGCCAGCACCAGCGGCTGGCGCGCCACCAGCGGCAGGTCGACGCCCGCCCCGACGGTCATGAAGAACAGGCCCAGCAACAGGCCCCGGAAGGGCTCGATGTCGGTCTCCAGCTCGCGCCGGAACTCGCTTTCGGCCAGCACCACACCGGCCAGGAAGGCCCCGAGGGCGGGCGACAGGCCTACGATCTGCATCAGGCTGGCCACGGCCACGACGATCAGCAGGGCCGAGGCGGTGAAGATCTCGCGCAGGCGGGCCCGGGCGATGAAGCGGAACAGCGGCTTGACCAGATAGCGGCCGCCGCCGATCACCCCGGCCACGGCGGCGAACACCGACAGGGTCTGGGCCCAGATCGGCAGGTGGGCGACGAGACTCCCGCCGCCATGGCCGCCGGCGTCGGCGGCGTGCTCGGGCGCGCCGGTGGCCAGCAAGGGCAGCAGGGCGAACATCGGGATCACCGCCAGGTCCTGCAGCAGCAGCACCCCGAAGGCGGCGCGGCCGACAGGACCTTGTCTCAAGCCCTTCTCGTCCAGGGTCTGGAGCACGATGGCGGTGGAGGACATGGCCAGCACCAGGCCGACGGCCAGGGCCGTCTGCCAGGGCAGGCCCAAGGCGAGAGAGGCCGCCGCGATGGCCAGGGCCGTGCCCAGCACCTGCGCGCCCCCTAAGCCGAAGATCGCCTTGCGCATGTCCCACAGCATCGAGGGCTGCACCTCGAGGCCGATCAGGAACAGCAGGATGACGACGCCGAACTCGGCGAACTTCATGACGTCGGCCTGGGCGCCGATCAGGCCCAGGGCGAACGGGCCGACGATGACGCCGGCGATCAGGTAGCCCAGCACCGAGCCGAGCCCCAGCCGCTTGGCGATCGGCACCGAGACGACGGCCGCGCCCAGATAGACCAGGGTCTGGGTGAGGAAGTTCTCCATGCGGTCTACGCCTCCACGCTCTTGGGCAGCAGCGAGGCCACGCGCGCCTTGTAGCGCTCAGCCTCGGCCTTCAGGGCCGCGTCGTCTTTCACCGAAGCGCCATGCACGACGAACGGCGTCTCCCATTCCATGCCGCACAGATGGGCGGTCTGCTCCAGCGGGCGCAGGAACTCGTCCATGCTGAACCGGTTGTAGCCGTGCATGTGATAGGCCTTGGCGCTGGCCCCGGTCGAGCAGGCCACGAACAGCTTCTTGCCCTTCAGCGCCACGCCGTCCTCGCCATAGGCGAAGCCGTGCAGCCAGACGATGTCCAGCCACTCCTTCATCAGGGCGGGGGTCGAGTACCAATAGAGCGGGAACTGCAGGGCGATGACGTCGTGGGCCACCAGGGCCGCCTGCTCGGTCTCGATGTCGACCACGAAGTCCGGATAGGTCTCGTACAGGTCCTTGAAGGTGACGCCCGACAGGCCCTTGGCCGCCTTGGCCAGGGCGCGATTGGCGCGAGACCGTTCAAGCGCCGGGTGGGCCAGCACAAGCAACACGCCAGGGGCGCTCCTTGGGGTGGCGGGCGTCACGGAGCCGGTGCTAGCGTCGGTCATCAAACGACCCTTCGGTAAAATAATTCATCAAGGGTTGAATTTCTTCGCGGCTCGGGCGACACGGTTCGCCAAACACCGGACTACCATCACCGGGACAGGGAGACACCATGGTCGACAAGGTGAAGAAGGACGCCGTCGAGGCCCTCGCCGGGCTGTTGTTCGACGGCATGACCATCATGGCGGGCGGCTTTGGCCTCTGCGGCATTCCGGAGAACCTGATCGCGGCGATCCGCGAGGCGGGGACAAAGGACCTCACGGTCATCTCCAACAATTGCGGCGTCGACGGCTTCGGCCTGGGGATCCTGCTGGAGAACCGTCAGATCAAGAAGATGGTCTCGTCCTATGTGGGTGAGAACAAGCTGTTCGAACAGCTCTACCTCAGCGGCGAGCTGGAATTGGAGTTCAATCCGCAGGGCACGCTGGCTGAACGCATCCGTGCGGGCGGGGCGGGCATCCCGGCCTTCTTCACGCGCACCGGCTACGGCACGCTGGTGGCCGAGGGCAAGGAAACCCGCGAGTTCGACGGCGAGATGTACGTGATGGAGCGCGGCCTGACCGCCGACCTCGCCATCGTCAAGGCCTGGAAGGGCGACGCCGAGGGCAACCTGATCTACCGGAAGACCGCCCGGAACTTCAATCCGATGATGGCCACGGCCGGCAAGAAGACCGTGGTCGAGATCGAGCAGCTGGTCGAGATCGGCGAACTGGACAAGGACGCCATCCACACGCCCGGCATCTATGTCGACAACATCGTCAAGGGCGCGAAGTTCGAGAAGCGCATCGAGCGCGTCACCACCCGTGCAAAGGAACAAGCGTAATGGCCTGGACCCGCGATGAGATGGCGGCCCGCGCCGCCAAGGAGCTGCAGGACGGCTTCTACGTGAACCTGGGCATCGGCATCCCGACCCTGGTGGCCAACTACATCCCCGAGGGGATGTCCGTGACGCTGCAGAGCGAGAACGGCATGCTGGGCATGGGCCCCTTCCCCTATGAGGGCGAAGAGGACGCCGACCTGATCAACGCCGGCAAGCAGACGATCACCGAGCTGGAGTCCAGCTCGTACTTCTCGTCGGCCGACAGCTTCGCGATGATCCGCGGCGGCCACATCGCCCTGTCGATCCTGGGCGGCATGCAGGTGTCCGAGACCGGGGACCTGGCCAACTGGATGGTGCCCGGCAAGATGGTCAAGGGCATGGGCGGGGCCATGGACCTGGTCGCCGGCGTCAAGCGCGTGGTGGTGGTCATGGACCACTGCGAGAAGTCCGGCGCGCCGAAGCTGCTGAAGGCCTGCTCGCTGCCGCTGACCGGCGCGGGCGTGGTGGACCTGCTGATCACCGAACTGGGCGTCTTCGAGATCAACCGCGGCAAGTCGCCGGTGACGCTGATCGAGCTGGCCCCGGGCGTGACCGTGGACGAAGTGAAGGCCAAGACCGAGGCGGCGTTCGAGGTCGCGGTCTAACACCCCACAACTTGTCATCCCGGAAAGCCCGTAGGGCTTGTCCGGGACCCAGGGGCCGGCGCATCGCGGTTGCCCCTGGGTCCCGGCTCTCCGCTTCGCTGCGGCCGGGATGACAAGCCATTTTGCTATTTCGCCAGCCAGTACGGATGCTCCAGCGTCAGCGCGACGTAGCGAGCGATAGGCTTCCCGTAAGCGCCGGCGATCTCTCCCAGCACCACAGTCGGATCGCCCGCGTCCGCCTCCACCGTCCGCCCCGCACGCGGAGCCTTCGCCGGCGCGATCACCGCCAGCCCGTGCTTGGACACCGCGTCCCGGCTGGCGAAGGCCTCCGAGCGGTTGGTCCGTGACCACGCGTCCAGCGCCGTGGCGAAGGCCAGCTCGTCGAAGCCGTCCGCGATCCGCACCGCGACCTTCTCGCCGCGCCAGGCGTTGGCCCAGCCCGCCAGGCCGGTCATGGCCGCATCCGTCCCGACCCGGAACGCCGCGCCGTCGTGGGCCTGGATGGGCAGGGGGACCTTCAGCCGCGCCGCCGTCGCCTTCATCACCTCGTCGCCTGCGAGGTCGCGCAGCAGCGCTAGGCTGGCCGGGATCGAAGCCGTAACCCCGGCGGTGGTCGTCACGCCGCCATCGACGATCCAGCGGCGGTCCTTGCGCCAGCGGACCTGGGGATAGGCCTTGGCCAGGCGGTTCATCTCGTACCAGTGGGTCGTCGCCTCGCGGCCGTCCAGCAGGCCGGCATGGGCCAGGGTCTCGGCCCCGGCGCAGATCGAGACGATGCGCACGCCGGCCTTGGCCTGCTCGCGCAGCCAGGCGTCACGGGCCGGATCGACGGCCGGCATCATGAACGGCACGACGATGACGTCCGGCCGCTGACTCAAGCTGGCATAAGTCGTCTGCGGACGGATCCAGGCCTGGCCCGGCATCAGCCGCACGGGCGTCAGGCTTGGCGCGATCACCCGCACCTCCACCGATCCGGACTCGGCCAGCACCGCATAGGGCGCGATCAGGTCGGTGGCCTCGGTCCCGCGAGGCTCGGCCAGGATCACGACCAGGGGCTTGGCCAGGGCCGGCGCGGCCGTCAGCAGGGCCAGCAGGAAGACGAACAGACGCAGCATGGAGAACCTCCCGAAACACGCGGGAAGTCTCGACGACGGCGGCGCTTACGAAAGGACGGTGATCCCTCGAAACCTGCCTACTTCTTCTTCGGCGCCGGCGGCAGGCCCGTCACCGGATCGCGCGGCAGCGGCGCGAAGCCCTGGGCGATGAACAGGTCGATGCGGCGCGAGCGCTTCTTGTCGAGGCGCACGCGGGCGATCTGCATGTCGGAGGTGGTCTTGAAGTCCTGCTCGATCTCGGGGCGATAGCCGCCTTCCAGGCTGACGATCAGGGCGCGGCGGCCGTAGTCGGCGTCCATCGGCGTCTCGGTCTCGGCCTGGTTCTGCGGATGGGCCTCGTGCACCCACATGCGCAGCGGCGGCGCGCCCGGCTGGCCGAAATAGTCGCGGCCGTAATAGGCAGCGGCGTTGTAGACGAAGCGGTCGTCCATCGCGACGGCGCTCAAGGGGCCGCGCAGGGCCTGCTCCTCGCGCGAGCGCTCGATGATCGCCTGGACGGTCTGGTCCCAGCCGCGCACGCGCTTGAAGCCGTTCGACAGGCCCACCGCGTCGGCGGCCTTGGGGTTGACCATGCAGACCACGAAGAAGACGGCGAACAGGGCCTCGAACCCCAGGCCCGCGATCAGCCAGCGGCGGGCGTTCCAGCGCAGCAGCCAGCCGGCCGCCAGCACCGATCCCGAGACGAAGGCCGCCCCGGCCCAGTTGGCGTTGGCGCGCGAGACGAAGGCCTCGCCGGCCACGATGATCAGCGGCGGGGCGCAGAAGCACAGCAGCAGGAGGTCCGGCGACTGCAGCTTCTTCTTCACGCCGAGCCAGATCGCGCCCCCCAGCAGCACCGCGAACGGCACGGGGCCGAACACGCCGAACTGCGAGGCCACGAACTCGATCAGCTCACGGAGATTGAATAGCTGGTGCGAACCCCAGTTGGCGTTCGAGGCCGTGTGCTTGACCGTCGCGAACTGGTGGGCGGCGTTCCAGGCCAGGTTCGGGGCCAGGGTCAGGACGAAGGCGGTCACGAACAGCACGGCGGCGGCGATGCACCAGCGCTCGCGCGCCGGCTTGGAGATGGCGTAGTGGATGACGATGCTGCCCAGGGCGTAGACGGCCGCGTATTTCGACAGGAAGGCCAGGCCCAGGGCCACGCCCATGCCGGCGGCGACGAAATAGCGGCGGGGCGCGGTCTCCTCGGCCAGGGCGACATAGGCCCAGATGGTCAGCGACAGGAAGAAGAGGAGAGGGGCGTCGGTGGCCATCAGGCCTGACGACAGCACGACGCCCGGCATCAGGCTGTAGATCGCCGCCGCGACCAGCCCCGCCCAGCCGCCGTAGAGCTTGCGGGCGATGCGGTGGACGACCAGGGCGGTGGCCCCGTGCAGGAGTGGGGCGGATAGTCGCACCCAGGCCTCGGCGTCGCCGCCGATATGGGTCGTGGCCCAGATCAGCCAGGCGATCATCGGCGGCTTGGAGAAGTAGCCGAAGGCCAGCTCGCGGGACCACAGCCAGTACTGGGCTTCGTCCGGGTACAGCTCAAGCGGCGTTGCGAACAGGGCGACGAGCCGCACCAGCGTCAGCACGGCGACCCCGATCAGGGTCAGCCGCCAGGCGCGGGCCTGGATCGAAAATTCCGAAGATTCGTGTGCGGTTGCCATGACGCCTAATTAGCCAAGTAAGAAAAATCTGACCATTTCTTCCGCGTTATCCGCCGTTTATGACAGTTTGGGGGAAGGCGTGGCCTTTCCGTCACCAAACCTTCTAAAACTTTCGCTAAACGGCCCCAACGACGCTCATACATGCCGGTCACGGCGGGCGTGTCGAATAATGAGGGGATCTTCAAGATGAACATGAGAAATTTCGCCCTGGCGACGACCGCGCTGGTCGCCGTCATGGTCTCGGCCGGTTCGGCCATGGCCCAATCGACGGGTACGGAAGCTAACGAAGTCGAAAACGTCGTCGTCCGCGCCGCCGGTCAACGCGCCGTCGCCGGTCAGATCGTCGAGACGCTGCCGAAGTCGCGCGCCTCGGTGGACGCCGCCTTCCTGGCCTCGCAGTCGACCGGTCAGAACGTTTTCCAATCGCTGAACCTGCTGCCGGGCGTCAGCTTCACCAACAACGACCCGTACGGCTCGTCGGGCGGCAACCTGCGCCTGCGCGGCTTCGATGGTAACCGCGTTTCGGTCACCTTCGACGGCGTTCCGCTGAACGACACCGGCAACTACGCCGTGTACCCCAACCAACAACTGGACGCCGAGCTGATCAGCCGCGCCAGCGTCAACCTGGGCACGACCGACGTCGACAGCCCGACCGCGTCGGCCACCGGCGGCACGATCAACTACGTGACCCGCAAGCCGGGCAACGAGTTCGGCGGCATCGCCGACGCCTCGATCGGCGAGAACAACTATCGTCGCGCCTTCCTGATGCTGGACTCGGGTCGCTTCGGTCCCTGGGGCACCAAGGCCTTCGTGGCCGGCTCCTGGCAGAAGTACGACAAGTGGAAGGGCAAGGGCACGCTTGAGAAGAAGCAGTTCAACGCCCGCATCATGCAGGACATCGGCGACCGTGGCGATTTCATCAGCCTCGCCGCGAACTACAACGAGAACCGCAACAACAACATCCGTTCGCTGACGCTGGCCGACTTCCGTACGTTCGGCAAGAACTACGACTTCGACGACGTCTGTAACCCGGCGGCCGTCAGCGGCGTCGTCGTTCCCGGCAACTGCACCAACTTCTACGGCCGTCAGGTCAACCCGTCGAACACCGGCAGCGTCCGCGGCTCGGCCCTGTTCCACCTGACCGACAACGTGCGTCTGACCGTCGACCCGTCGTTCCAGTACACGCTGGCCGACGGTGGCGGTCAGCTGGGCACCATCAGCGAAACCGACGGCCGCGTTCGTGGCACCAGCGCCACGGGCAAGGACCTGAACGGCAACGGCGTCATCGGTGACACCGTCGCGTTCTTCGCGCCGAGCGTGACCAACACCCGCCGTTACACCGTCACCAGCTCGCTGATCTGGGATCTGAACGACGATCACCGTATCCGCGTCGCCTACACCGGCGACTACGGCCGTCACCGCCAGACCGGCGAGTTCACGACCCTGAACGCCGATGGCACGACGACCAACGTGTTCGGCGGCAAGGACGGCCACGGCGCCAAGGTCATCACCTCGGACGGCAGCTTCCTGCGCAACCGCGACCGCTTCTCGATCGCCCAGCTGAACCAGGCCGCCGCCGAATACCGCGGCAAGTTCATGGACAGCCGCCTGATCGTGAACATCGGCGTCCGCGCGCCCTTCTTCAAGCGCGAGCTGAACCAGTACTGCTATACCCTGAACGCCTCGACGCTGGCCGGCGTGGTTTCGGGCTTCAACGTGAGCTGCACCACCCAGGCTCCGGTCGTGACCAACGCCGACGGCAGCGTCCAGTTCGTCGCCGGCACCGCCGCGAACCTGAAGTACATCAAGCCGTACAGCTCGACCCTGAAGTACGACAAGGTCCTGCCGAACGCGGGTGTGAGCTTCGATCTGGGCTCGGGCAGCACGGTCTATGCCAGCTACGCCGAGGGCTTCTCGTCGCCGCGTACTGACAACCTCTATACCGCCACCCTCGTGAACGGCGTCGGCCGCCCGGCTGACACCCGTCCGGAAACGACGAAGACCTACGACCTGGGCTATCGCTACTCGGCCCCGACCCTGATGGCCACGGCCGCTCTGTGGAAGACCGACTACGCCAACCGCATCGTGCAATCGTACGATCCGGACCTGGGCATCAGCATCGACCGCAACGTCGGCGCGGTGAAGGCCTATGGCTTCGACTCGCAAGCTGCCTGGCAGCCGGAAGAGTACATCACGTTCACGGCCTCGTTCTCGTACAACAAGAGCGAGATCCAGCAGGACCTGCTGAACGGCGCCGCCGCCGGCAACGTGATCCCGCTGAAGGGCAAGCAGATCGTCGAAACTCCGAAGTACACCTTCGGCGGTCGCGTCGATTGGGACATCACCGACGCTCTGAGCGTTGGCGTCCAAGGCAAGTACACCGGCCAGCGCTTCTCGACCGACGTGAACGACGAAGTGGCTCCGCGCTACACCGTGTGGGATCTGTCGGTGAAGTATGACCTGCCGTTCGCCAAGCACACCTACGCTCAGCTGAACGTGAACAACCTGTTCAACGAGACCTACTTCGGTTCGATCAGCTCGCGCACCAACGCGCTGCCGATCACCGGCGTGACGGGCACGGGCGCTCCGACCTACTTCATCGGCGCGCCGCGCACGATGCAGTTCACCCTGCGCACCGAGTTCTAAGAACCCGGCTCCACGCAACGACTAAGGACGAGGGCGGCCCGGCTTCCGGGCCGCCCTTTTTCTTTGTCACGTGGATTTGCTAGTGAAGGGCCGCTTGACCCCGGCCCCTTGACCTAGACGCATTGGGGGGCCATCTGCGCCCCCTTCGTTTTTCTCCCCTTCACTGGGTTCCCTGAAATGACCGTCACCGTTCCCGCCGAGTGGGCTCCGCACCGCGCCATGTGGGTAGGCTTCCCCAGCCACGCCGACCTCTGGCAGGAGGACCTGGAGCAGGCGCAGCAGGAAGTCGCCGATCTGGCCCGCGCCCTGGCCGGTCCGGGCGGCGAGCGCGTGCGCCTGATGGTGGTCGGCGACGAGGCCGAGGCCGCCGCCCGCGCCCTGCTGGGCGACACGACCGTGGAGATCGTCCGCGGCCAGTTCGGCGACATCTGGCTGCGCGACACCGGTCCGATCTTCGTCGACCGCAACGGCGCGGCCAGCGCGGCCGGCTTCCAGTTCAACGGTTGGGGCGGCAAGTACAGCCTGGAGGGCGACGATATCGTCGCCGAGCAGATCGCCGCCGCCTCGGGCGCGCCGCTGGTCCGCAATCCCTTCATCCTCGAGGGCGGCGCCCTGGATCACGACGGCAACGGCACGATCCTGACGACGCGCCAGTGCCTGCTGAACGAGAACCGCAACCCCGGCTGGGACGAGGCCTCGGCCACGTCCGCGCTCGCCGACGCCCTGGGCGCCCGGAAGGTGCTGTGGCTGGGCGATGGTTTGCTGAACGACCACACCGACGGCCACGTCGACAACCTGGCCCGCTTCGTCGCGCCGGGCGTGGTGGCCTGCCCGATGGCCTTCGGCGCCGACGATCCCAACGCCGAGGTCTATGCCGAGACCGCCCGCCTGCTGGCCAGCATGACCGACAGCCGCGGCAGCCCGCTGCAGGTCGCCCGCATCCCCTCGCCGGGCAAGATCCTGGACGAGGACGGCGAGCCGATCCCCGCCTCGCACATGAACTTCCTGATCGCCAACGAGGCGGTCATCGTGCCGATCTACGCCGAGGAGTCGGGCGCCTTCGCCGTCGAGGTGATCAAGGGCCTGTTCCCCGAGCGTCAGGTCATCGGCTTGGCCTCCACCGCCATCCTGACCGGCGGCGGTTCGTTCCACTGCATCAGCCAGCAGGAGCCCGTCTAATGGCGCGCACCCTCAGCGTCGCCGCGATCCAGACCTCGTACGGCATGGATCTGCAGGCCAACATCAAGAAGACCGAAGCCTTCATCCGTGAAGCGGCGTCCAAGGGCGCGCAGGTCATCCTGCCGTCGGAGCTGTTCCAGGGCCCGTACTTCTGCGTGGCTCAGGAAGAGCGGTGGTTCGCCGAGGCCCATCCGTGGCGCGAACACCCGGTGGTCAAGGCCATCGCGCCGCTGGCCGGCGAGCTGGGCGTGGTGATCCCGATCTCGATCTACGAGCGCGAGGGCCCGCACTATTTCAACAGCCTGGTCATGGCCGACGCCGACGGCTCGCTGCTGGGCGTCTACCGCAAGAGCCATATCCCGGACGGTCCGGGCTATATGGAGAAGTACTATTTCCGGCCCGGCGACACCGGCTTCAAGGTCTGGGACACGCGCTTCGGCCGTCTGGGCGTCGGCATCTGCTGGGACCAGTGGTACCCGGAGGCCGCCCGCGCCATGGCGCTGATGGGCGCCGAGGCCCTGTTCTACCCGACCGCCATCGGCAGCGAGCCGCATGACCCCAGCCTGGACACCGCCCTGCCGTGGCGGCGCGCCATGCAAGGTCACGCGGTCAGCAACGTCATCCCGGTGATCGGCGCCAACCGCATCGGCTTCGAGCCGTGGGACGGCTATCCGAACGGCGGCCAGACCTTCTACGGCTCGTCGTTCATCGCCGACCACCGTGGCGATCTGGTCAGCGAGCTGGGCCGGGCCGACGAGGGCCTGGTCAACGCGACCTTCGACCTGGATTTCCTGACGACGCACCGCGCCGCCTGGGGCTTCTTCCGCGATCGCCGGCCGGAGTTCTACACGTCGCTGGCCACCGGCCGCCCCGCGTGATCAGCACCGACCGCCTGGTCCTGCGCCCGGCGGTCGATACCGACCGCGACGCCATCGCCACCCTGAACGGCGATGCGCGGGTCGGCGCCTGGCTGGGCGGCATGCGCAGCCGCGCTGAGAGCGACGCCTTCGTCGACCGGGTCCAGGCGCATGAGGCTCAGCATGGCTTCGGCTTCTGGGTCGTCGAGCGCCAGGCCGATACGCGCCTGGTCGGCATGACCGGCGTCTGGTGGGTTCCTCCCGAGATGGGCATGGCCCCGGTCGTCGAGATCGGCTGGCGTTTCCATCCCGAGGCCTGGGGCCAGGGCTACGCCACCGAGGCCGCGCGCGCCGCGCTGGCCTATGGTTTCACGACGTTGAAGCTGCCTGAGATCATCGCCTTCACGGCCCGCACGAACCTGGCGTCGCAGAGCGTCATGCGGCGGATCGGGATGGAGCATGATCCGGCGCGGGACTTCGATCATCCGGGGCTGGCCGAGGATCATCCGCTGCGGGCGCATGTGGTGTTCGTGGCCAAGGCCTAACGCCCAAAAAGCTTGTCATCCCGGCCGCAGCGAAGCGGAGAGCCGGGACCCAGGGGCCAATGGCAATGCGGTGGCCCCTGGGTCCCGGACAGCCTCTGCGAGGCTTCCGGGATGACAAGGGATGGGGAGCCTAGCTAGCCCCGCACCCCTCCGGCGCGCCCTTGGCCTTCGACGCGGCCACCTCCGCCCGCGCCTTGGCCAGATCGGCCATGAACGCCGGATCGTCATGCAGCCGGGTCATCATCGCCGAGCCCAGATACCGCCCCGCCTCGACGTCGCTCTGGAAGTGGACGCCGCAGACGATGCGGCTGTCGCCGAACGCCTTGCCGCGCGCCAGGATGGGCGAAGCCTTCTCCGGGACCAGCTCGGCGATCACCGAGGCCCAGGCCCAGCCGATCAGTCCGTGGCCGGACGGATACGAGCCGTCGGTCTCGATCCAGGCCTCGCGCGGCACGCAGATCGGCGCGGTGTTGCCCACCGGCGGGCGCGGCCGCTGATAGACCGCCTTGGCCGGCTGGTAGATCTTGGCCGCGTCGTCGGTGAGGCGCAGCAGCAGGTTGGCGAGGGTCGGGGTCGCCTCGGCGCTGAGCGTGACGCCGGCCGCGCAGGAGAAGGCCTTCATGCCGTTCTTGCCGGAAAGGTCGGCGTCGGCGATCGCGCGGCTCCAGGCCTCGGTGTTGACCAGCTTGCGGGTCTCGTCGAACTGGGCGCGCTCGGCCTTGCCGCGCGGGCTGTCGGGCGCGGGCGGCGGGCCGATGATGGTCGCCGCGTCGATCGCGCCGGCGGGCAGGTAACCCGGCGGGGGTTTCACCCAGCCGGCCGAGGGCGCGGTCGTGGCGACTTGAGCGGCCGGCGCCGCGCCCTTCGCGAACGGATTGGGCAGGCCGTCCGTGGCCGAGCAGCCCGCCAGGGCCAGGCCCGAGGCCACGACGGCGATGAGCGCGAAACGGGCCATCGAATGCTTCCGTGAGGTCATTCGCCCACAGAGCGGCGGGAAAGTCGTGCGTCAAGCGAAAGCGGATTGACGAGGAGATATGTTATTTCATAACACTCCACCTCGGCCGCTCCCCCGGCCAAGTTTCAGTCGTTTCAGGACCGCCCATGCTCCGTCGCGTCGCCTTCTCCGCAGCGAGCCTCATCGCGCTCGCCGTCGCCGTTTCCGCTCATGCCGCCGAGCCCGCCGCGCCCGCGACCGCCGAAGATCAGGCTAACGCGGTCGACAAGGTCGTCATCACCGCCGCGCCGTACGCGGTGTCGCTGGATACGGTGACCAGCAGCGTCAACGTCATCACGCGCGACAAGCTGGACGTCCTGCCGCCCGCCGGCCTGGGCGACATGCTGAACGGCCAGCCGGGCCTGCGCTCGACCTTCTACGGTCCCGGCGCCAGCCGTCCGGTGATCCGCGGCCTGTCGGGCCCTCGGGTGATGGTGCTGCAGAACGGCGTCGGCCAGGTCGACGCCTCGTCGCTGTCGCCCGACCACGCCGTGGCCTCCGATCCGGGCGAGGCCTCGCGGGTGGAAGTGCTGCGCGGCCCCTCGACCCTGGCCTATGGCGGCTCGGGCATCGGCGGCGTGGTCAATGTCATCGACGACCGCGTGCCCTCGTCGGCGCCCGCCAACGGCTTCGAAGGCCGCCTGGCCGGCTCGGTCTCGTCGGTGGACGACGGCAAGTCGATCAACGGCTCGGCCAAGTTCGGCAAAGGCCCGCTGGTGTTCGCCATCGACGCCGATCATCGCAAGAGCAGCGACTATGACGTCCCGACCGCCCCGGTCTCGGCCCGCCTGGCCGCCTCCGAGGGCCTGACCGTCGATCCGGACCACAAGGTCAAGAACGCCGACGTCGAGGTCGACGCCTATGGCGCTGGCGTCTCCTACGTCCACGACAGCGGCTTCTTCGGGGTCTCGGTCAAGAAGATCGATACGACCTACGGCGTGCCCTACGAGCAGATCCTGGCTCCGATCGATCCGGCCGCCGAAGGCCCCGTCGAGATCCACCTGCAGCAGACCCGCTATGACCTGCGCGGCGAGCAGGACGTCGATCTGGGCCCGTTCGACAAGGTCCGCCTGTCGGTCGGCCACGCCAAGTACGAGCACGCGGAGATCGGCGTCGACAGCGGCGAGGTCGGCACCCGCTTCCTGTCGGACGGCACCGAGGGCCGCCTGGAGCTGGTCCAGAAGGAGCGCGACGGCTGGCAGGGCGCGGTGGGCTTCCAGGCCCTGAAGCGCCACTTCGAGGCCATCGGCGACGAGGCCTTCGTGCCCTCGACCGACATCACCGAATACGGCGTCTTCACCCTGCAGCGCCTGGACAAGGGTAACTGGGGCGTCGACGCGGGCCTGCGCTTCGACAGCCGCGAGCTGAGGACCAGCTTCGCCGACAAGACCTTCGACAACGTCTCCGGCTCGCTGGGCGTGTTCTACAAGCCGGCCGAGCACCAGTTCGTGGCCCTGACGGTGTCGCGCAACGGCCGCGCCCCGACCGAGGCCGAGCTGTTCGCCGACGGTCCGCACCCGGGCACCGGCGGCTTCGAGGTCGGCGACGCCGACCTGAAGTCCGAGAAGGTGGTCTCGGTCGAGGCGACCTACCGCTACACCGGCGATCGTCTGCGCGCCGAGGCCCACCTGTGGGGCGCCCAGTACAACGGCTTCATCGAGGAGGCCCGCACGGGCGCCGAGGAAGACGGCCTGCCGGTGTTCCAGTACAGCCAGACCGACGCCAAGTTCCACGGCGCCGAGGTCGAGACCTCGTACGTCGCCTGGCGCGAGGGCCAGCAGTCGCTGAAGCTGGAAGGCAGCTACGACTGGGTGCGTGGCTCGACCGACCTGGGCATCCCGGCCCGCGTGCCGCCGTGGGCCGTGACCGGCCGCGCCATCTGGAGCAACGAGCGCCTGGAGGTGCAGGGCGAGGTCCGTCACGTGGCCAGCCAGAACCGCGTCTCGACCTTCGAACTGCCGACCGACAGCTACACCGCGTTCAACGCCATGGCGACCTACAAGGTCGGCGACTCCGGTTTGCGGGTGTTCCTCGATGGCCGCAACCTGACCAACGAGACCATCCGCGAGCACGTCTCGTTCCTGAAGGACTTCGCGCCTTCGCCGGGCCGCTCGGTCCGCGCCGGTTTCGCCTGGCGCTTCTGATCCTTGAAGCGCCTAGGCGGCGAAACCGCTCACACTTTCGCCTGGCGCTTCTAAGCCAGGTGAAGAAGCGGGCCTCTCGACCAGCCCCAGAGAGAGGTCCCGCCGCGCGCCGGAGCCTGGCCCCTTCCGCCGGGCTCCGGCTCGCCCCACGGGGCGGATATCAAGCCTAACGGTTCGCGCGGACGGTGAATAACGGTCGTCGAGTCCCGCTATGACAGCGGCTTAGATTGCCGGTTCCCGTTGGATCGGCTAGAACGCCGAGCCTTTGCGGTCGTCTTGAAGCGTTCGAGCGTCCGTTTCCTATTCTGTCGTAGAGCTGTTCATGACCACGACCCAGTCCACCGGCGAAATCTCCGGCAACGTCCTGTTCTACAATTCGCCGGAGCCGCTGAACCGCGAGCAGCACGCCAAGCTGGCCCTGGTCCACAAGGAAAACCCCTACGGCTTCGCCGCCGCCGGCACCGCCGTGCCGCTGACCGTCTCGGAATTCGGTCCGGCCGCCCTGACCTTCCCGGTGATCTTCGCCGGCGACGACCGCGTGCCGCTGGCCGTGATGGGCCTGAACAACGCCGAGAACCTGTTCATCAGCGCCGAAGGCGTCGTCGAGCCGAACGTCTACATCCCGGCCTATATCCGCCGCTATCCGTTCGTGCTGGCCAATGACGACACGCAAGACCGTCTGATCGTCTGCATCGACCGCGGTTCGGACCTGCTGTCGGAAAAGGGCGACACCCCGCTGTTCGACGCCAAGGGCGAGCCGACCGAATATACGCAGAGCTGCATCAAGTTCTGCGACGACTTCGAGTTGGAGCGCCGCCGCACCGACAACTTCATCGCCCTGCTGAAGGAGCTGGACCTGTTCGAGCTGAAGAAGGCCACCTTCCAGCCGCAGGATGAAACCGGCGCCGCTTCGGGCGAGCCGGTCGTGGTCGCCGAGTACTACGGCGTCTCGGAAGAGAAGCTGAACGCCCTGCCGGCCGCCAAGCTGAAGGAACTGCAGGAAAACGGCGCCCTGGCCCAGATCTACGCGCACCTGGTGTCGCTGCTCGGCTGGGACCGTCTGGTCAACAAGACCGTGATGCGCCAGGCCGAAGCCCAAGCCGCCGCCACGAGCCTGAACTAAGGCTCGGCGACAGCTGAGAATGAGAGGGCGGCGGGCTTCGGCTCCGCCGCCTTTTTCTTTGGCTGGTGCTACCGCGCGAAGATGCTGCGGGTCAGGCAGGAGAAGACCAGACGGCCGGCCTCGTCGAGCAGGTCGTGCTGGGCGATGACGATGCCCTTGCCTTCGCCGACCGGGTCCTTGCCCATCACGGTCATGCGGCCGCGCAGCAGTTCGCCGACGGGCGGGTTGCGCATCCAGCGCAGGGCGTCGACGCCCAGGCGCTTGGTCTGCGGCCAGGCGGCGCTGGCCTCGCCGTCCAGGCGGGTCCAGATGGCGAAGACCATGCCGTCGGGCGCGCCGTTCTCGACCGGCCAGCCGGGGGTGAAGGCGGCGATGAAGGCGTCCAGAGCCTTCCCGTCCACGGCCCGCGAGCCCAGGTTCACGACCTGGCCGATCTCGATATCGTCGAACGCGGCGGGCATGAACGTCTCCGGGTGATTCCGGAATGTACTGTCGGCCGCGTCTTGGCCATTGTCGAGCCAACTTGGCCGGGCCATGTGTGCGTCCGCCGTCGTTTCTGCCTCCGGACCCGCGCATGTTCCTCAAGAGAGCCGTCCTCGCCCTGCAAGCCCTGCTGGCCGCGAGTTTCTTGGCCAGCGCCGCGCTGGCCGGGCCGGTGGTCAATTCCGGGCACATCGAGTCCGAACTGGTCTCTCAGGAGACCGGCATCGCGCCGGGCGGCACGGTCTATGTGGCCCTGCGCCAGAAGATCATCCCCGAGTGGCACACCTATTGGCGCAATCCGGGCGATGCGGGCGAGGCGACCAAGATCACCTGGACCCTGCCGGCCGGCTGGAAGGCCGGCGACATGGTCTGGCCGACGCCCCGGACCGCCAAGCTGGGTCCGTTGCTGGACTACGCCTATGAGGGCGAGGTGCTGATCCCCGTGCCGATCACGGCGGCGGCGAACGCCCAGGTCGGGACCACGATCAGCCTGAGCGCCGACGTCTTCTATCTGGTCTGCAAGGACGTCTGCGTGCCCGAGGAGGCCAAGCTCTCCCTGCTGCTGCCCGTGGTGGCCGCGCCGGCCGCCGATCCCAAGTGGGGCGCGATCGTCGGCGAGGCCCTGGCCAAGGCGCCCAAGCCCGCTGGTCTGAAGGCCGTGTTCAAGCTGGACGGCCAAACCCTGAAACTGGCCGTCACCGGCGGTCCGCTGAAGGGCGCCGACATGGCCGGCGCCTATTTCTTCCCCTATTCGCCCAAGGTCATCGAGCACGCCGCCGACCAGGTGGTCGATCGCGGTCCCGAGGGCCTGACCGTTTCGCTGAAGCCCGGCTACGACTTCGTCGGCGGCGGGACCGCGCCGACCGAACTGGCCGGGGTGATCTCGACCAAGGCCGGGGCCTGGGAAGTCACCGCGACGCCGGGCGAACCGCCCGCCACCGCCGCCGGCATGGGTCCGCCGCCGGCCGAGGCCAAGGCCGCTGAAGGCGGTGAAGCTGCTGGCGGTCTGGCCGGCGCCCTGCTGTTCGCCTTCGTCGGCGGGCTGATCCTGAACCTGATGCCGTGCGTCTTCCCCGTGCTGTCGATGAAGGCCGCGAGCCTGGCCGGTCACGCCCACGACGCGGGCAAGACCCGCCTGCAGGGCCTCGTCTTCCTGCTCGGCGTCGTGGCGACCTTCCTGGCGCTTGCCGGCTTGCTGCTCGCCGTGCGGGCCGGCGGCGCGGCCGTGGGCTGGGGCTTCCAGCTGCAGTCGCCGCTGGTCATCGCGGGTCTCGCCTTGCTGATGCTGCTGGTCGCCCTGAACATGTCGGGCGTCTTCGAGATCGGGACCTCGGTGCAGAACGTCGGCTCGGGCGCTTCGTCCCAGGGCGGCGCGACCGGAGCCTTCTTCACCGGCGCCCTGGCCGTCGTCGTGGCCGCGCCCTGCACCGCGCCGTTCATGGCTGGGGCGCTCGGTTATGCCCTGACCCAGCCGGCGGTGATCTCGTTGGCGGTGTTCCTGGCCCTGGCGCTGGGCTTCGCTGCGCCCTTCGTGGCCGTGGCCTTCATCCCAGGCCTGCTGAAGCTGCTGCCGCGTCCCGGTGCCTGGATGGACGTGCTGAAGAAGGGCCTGGCCTTCCCGATGTACGGCGCGGCCCTGTGGCTGGTCTGGGTGTTCGCCCAGCAGTCGGGTCCGCTGTCGCTGGCGCACCTCTTGGCCGCCGGCGTGCTGGCCGCCTTCGGAGCCTGGCTCTACGGCCTGGCGCAGAATCGCCGCGCGATGGGCAAGGGCGGGGTCGTCTCGACGATCATCGCCCTGCTGGCCCTGGCGCTGGCCATCACCGTCGCGACCTTCGGGGCCCTGGCCGCCCAGCCGCCGACCGCCGCCGCGACCACCTCGGCCGAGGCGCCGTCCGGCCCGGGCTTGGCCGCCGAGGCCTGGTCGCCGGAGAAGGTGAAAGCGCTGCAGGCCGAGGGCCGTCCGATCCTGGTCGACTTCACCGCCGCCTGGTGCGTGACCTGCCAGGTCAACGAGAAGGTGGCGCTGTCGGGCTCGAAAGTCGTCGAGACCTTCAAGGCCAAGAACGCGGTCTATCTGAAGGCCGACTGGACCAACCGCGACCCGGCCATCGCCAAGGCCCTGGCCGAGTTCGATCGGGTCGGCGTACCGCTCTACGTGGTCTATCCCAAGAACGGCGGCGCGCCGGTCATCCTGCCCCAACTGCTGACCGAAGGCCTGGTGATCGAGGCGATGGAGAAGGCGGGGGCTTAGGCCCTACTTCTTCTTGTCGCCGCCGAACGGCAGCCTGTCCTTGACCTTGTCGAGCGGGGTCTTGGTCACGACCAGCGGCGGTGGGATCACCGGGGCGGCGGTCTTGAGCGGATAGGCGCGCCAGCCGGTCTGGATCAGGGCGCCGAAGCCCTGGCACTTGGGCAGGTAGCGGACCATGCCGGTGCGCGGCTTGGCGAACGGCGGCGGCTGGGTCAGGTTCTGCTGCTTGGGATCGACGAAGCGCCAGTCGGTCGGCAGGCCGTAGCCCTTCTCACCGCCCAGCCGCACGGCCTGGTAGGCGAGGTTGGCCTGGAAGGGCGTGACGCCGTACTTGAGCATCGCCCGCAGGAAGATCTGGTCGGCCTCTTCGCGCTTGCCCGGCTCGCCCAGGGTGTAGAGCCAGTCGTGGACGATGGCGGCGCGGGCCGTCGGACCCTGCGGGTCCACGAACCCCTGGCCGTACCAGGGGACGCTGGCGAAGTCGGTGACATACCAGCGGGGCACCACGATCACCTTGCCGGTCTCGACGTCGCAATAGGGGAACTCGGCGTCCAGGGTGAACAGCTTGCGGCCGTCCTTGGTCTGGTTGAACAGCATGATCGGCTGCGGCGTCAGCGAGCTGGGCAGCACGGGCGCAACGACCGGCACGAAGACGGTGGTGTTCGTCTCGCTGGCGCAGGCGGCGAAGAGCAGGCCGGAGCCGACGACGGCGGCGAGGGTCTTGGTGCGGGACATCGAGCCGAGAGAGCAGGGGAGGACTGGGCGATCTTCTGAGCGCCGGGGCCCATTGGATCAAGCAAGAATGGCGGAGTTTCGACAGTCGCCAGGATAGAGCCTGCGACCGTTTCGCAAAACCTCGATCCGTGAGAAGGTCTCTGCGGGGGAGTCCTGGAGCTGGAGAACCGACATGTCGATCACCCGCCGTCTCGTCGCCGCAGCCCTGCCGCTGGCCGCACTCGTCCCGACCCTCGCTCCCGGTATTGCTTGGGCCAAGCCCGCGCCTGACTTCACCGCCATCGACGCCGACGGCAAGACCCGCTCGCTGTCGGAGTTCCGCGGCAAGACCGTGGTGCTGGAGTGGGTCAACGAAGGCTGCCCCTATGTCCGCAAGCACTATTCGGGGAACATGCAGGGCCTGCAGCAGGCCGCCCGCGCCGATGGCGTGGTGTGGCTGACCATCGCCTCGTCGGCGCCCGGCAAGCAGGGCTATTTCGACGGGCCGGCCGCCAAGACCTGGATGGACGCCAAGGGCGCCAAGCCGACGGCGCTGCTGCTGGATGGGGATAACAAGATCGCCACGGCCTACAAGGCCAAGACCACGCCGCACATGTTCGTCATCGATAAGACCGGGGCGGTCGTCTACGAGGGCGCGATCGACGACATCCCGACGGCCAAGGTCGAGGACCTGGGCAAGGCCAAGAACCTGGTCGCCGCCGCTCTGGCTGACGTGAAGGCCGGCCGCAAGGTCGCCACGCCGTTCGCGACGCCTTACGGCTGCTCAGTGAAATACAAGGACGCTTAAGCCGCCGGCTGCGGCGGCGCGGTGATCACTTCGACATTGTCGTTCAGCAGATAGACCATGTCGCGCAGGGCCAGGTCCTGGGTCTTGATCGTCGTGGCCGCCGTGACCGCCGAGAGCTTCTCGGGCAGGTCCTGGCTGATGCCGCGCAGGATGCACTTGAGGTCGTCGACCGCGCCGCGCTCCTTCAGGGTCACGTGGCCCTTCATGTCCAGCGCCGACAGGTCGCCGATGCTGGCGGAGAAGGCGTCGAAGTTCTTCAGCTTGGACGCCGCGCCGGCCGGATCGGCCTTGGCCAGGGCCGAGCGATAGGCCTCGGTCTGAGCCTTCAGCTGTTTGGCGCGCTTGACGATGTCCTGGAACAAGGGCTCGCCGGCCACCGATTGCGGGACGGCGGGCTGTTGCAGCACGGCCGGCGCCGGGCCAGCGGCCTGCCCCGGATTGAACGAAGCCATCCAAAGCATGGCGGAAAAGGCGACGGCGTCACAGGACATCTGGTACTCCCGCAAAAAACGTCATTGGTCTGCCATGACGTGGCGGCAGGCGTTTGATAAGCCCGCTATCGTAAACAGCGATTTACCAAGATTCAGAGGACTGCTCATGGCCGATCTCGACACCGCCTGGAACCGCCTGGAAGACGCCGCCAAGGCCGCGGGCGAAAAGCGCATCGTCGAGTTCTTTGACGCCGAGCCTGGAAGGCTGGACAGCCTGACGCTCGACGTCGCCGGCCTGCATCTGGATCTCTCGAAGCAAGCCTGGGACGAGGCCGGCCTGGAAGCCGCGCTCGACCTGGCCCACGCGGCCGACGTCGAAGGCGCCCGCGCCCGGATGTTCGGCGGCGAGGCGATCAATTCGTCCGAAGGCCGGGCGGTGCTGCACACGGCGTTGCGCGCTCCCGCCGACGCCGATTTCAAGGCCGGTGGCCAGCCGGTCATGGCCGATGTCGAGGCCGTCCGCGTCCGGATGAAGGCCTTCGCCGAGGCGGTCCGTTCGGGCCAGATCAAGGGCGCGACCGGCAAGCCGTTCAAGGCGATCCTGCACATCGGCATCGGCGGCAGCGACCTTGGCCCGCGTCTCCTGTGGGACGCGCTGCGCCCGATAAAGCCCGACATCGACCTGCGCTTCATCGCCAATGTCGACGGCGCCGAGTTCGCCCTGACGACGGCCGACATGGATCCGGAAGAGACCCTGGTCATGGTGGTCTCCAAGACCTTCACGACGCAGGAGACCATGTCCAACGCCGCCGCGGCTCGCGCCTGGCTGGCCGCCGCCCTCGGGGATAAGGAAGCCAATCAGCACCTGGCCGCCATCTCGACCGCGCTGGACAAGACCGCCGCGTTCGGCGTGCCCGATGACCGCGTGTTCGGCTTCTGGGACTGGGTCGGCGGCCGCTATTCGCTGTGGTCGTCGGTGAGCCTGTCGGTCGCCGTTGCGGCCGGCTGGGACGCGTTCCAGGGCTTCCTGGACGGCGGCGCGGCCATGGACGAGCACTTCCGCTCCGCGCCGCTGGAGAAGAACGCGCCGGTGCTGGTGGCCCTGGCCCAGATCTTCAACCGCAATGGCCTGGACCGCCGCGCCCGCTCGGTCGTGCCCTATTCGCACCGCCTGCGCCGCCTGGCCTCGTTCCTCCAGCAGCTGGAGATGGAGAGCAACGGCAAGTCGGTCGGTCCGAACGGTCAGCCGGCCAAGCGCGGCACCGCGACCGTGGTGTTCGGCGACGAGGGCACCAATGTCCAGCACGCCTATTTCCAGTGCATGCACCAGGGCACCGACATCACGCCGATGGAGCTGATCGGCGTCGCCAAGTCGGACGAAGGCCCGGCCGGCATGCACGAGAAGCTCCTCTCCAACCTGCTGGCCCAGGCTGAAGCCTTCATGGTCGGCCGCTCGACCGAGGACGTGATCGCCGAGCTGCAAGCCAAGGGCGTCTCCGAAGCCGAGATCGCGACCCTGGCCCCGCAGCGCACCTTCGCCGGCAACCGGCCCTCGACCCTGGTGGTGCTGGAGCGCCTGACGCCCCAGACCTTCGGCGCCCTGATCGCGCTCTACGAGCACAAGACCTTCGTCGAAGGCGTGATCTGGGGGATCAACAGCTTCGACCAGTGGGGCGTCGAGCTGGGCAAGGTGATGGCTGGCCGCATCCTGCCCGAACTGGAAAGCGGCGCGACGGGCCAGCATGACCCGTCGACGAGCGCCCTCATTCAGCGCCTGAAGAAGTAGCCCAGTCTGCTCCCTCCCCCTCGATGGGGGAGGGGGGTGATGCGGCGGTTGATGCCGTGCGCTGCGTCCAGCTCAGTAGGTCACCCCCATCCCCGACCCTTCCCCCATCGAGGGGGAAGGGCGCTTCTCCTAGAACGTCTTCCGCACCCGGATCGACACGAAGGTCCGCGGGTTGATCGCCCGGTCCTCGACATAGGCCACGGCCCGTTCCGTCGCGCGGTTGGCGAAGACCGTGCGGCGGATCGTGTAGTCGTCCCAGATGTTCAGCTGGGTGCGGATCGCCCAGGTCGGGGTCGGCTTGTACTCGACGAAGGCCTCGTAATAGTTCGAGCCGCGCCAGACATTGGTCTGGTCGACGTCGTAGGTGCCCTGGCCCAGTAGCGGCAGCCAGTTGATGCCCCACTGGGTCTTGTACTTGGGCAGGTCCTGCTGGAAGCCGATATTGGCCTGGGTCGGGCGCACCTGGGTGATCGGACGATCCTTGCCGGTCGTCGGATCCTTCACGTGGGTCTCGTTCCAGTCGTTCTTGAACGTGAACCGGCCGCCCTTGATGCCCAGCTTGTCGGTCGGCACCACGATGTTCAGCGACAGGCGGTCCAGCGTGCCGTCGCCGATATTGCCCGTCGCCGACAGGTTGCCCGGCAGCGGCAGGCGGTCGATCACGCCGATGATTTCGTCGTGGCGATAGCCGATCGAGACGATACCCTCGCCCCAGAAGCGGCGCTCGTAGCTGATCTCCGAGATCCAGCGCTGCTCGGGCTTCAGATCGACATTGCCGCCGTAGACGGTCTCGTCCGACAGCTCGGCCGAGGCGGCGAAGTCGTTGAAGTCCAGCTGGCCCAGCTCGCGCTCGAAGCGGACGCGCACCTGGTTGTTGGCCACCGGCGTCCAGGTCGCCAGGAACCGGGGCTTGGCATAGAAGAAGCTCTTCTTGTTGTCGGCGTCGCCCGACTGCTTCAGCTGCGACTTCTCGAACCGCAGGCCGCCTTCCAGGGTCAGCTTCGGATTGACCCGCCAGGTCGCCTTGGTGAAGGCCTCGCCGCGCAGCTCCTCGACCTTGACCGACGCCGAGGGCAGGGCCACCGGCGCGCCGCCGACCGTGAAGGCCTGCTTCACGTCCAGCATGTTGTAGGCCACCTCGCCGCCGACCTCGACGGTGATGGCCTTGCTGTAGTCGTGGCGGACCAGGGCGCGGAAGATCGACTCGGAGTCCTTGCCGTCGGCCGAGAACTTCTGCTGGCCGCCCTTCACGCCGCTCAGGGTCTCGTCGCTGGTCGACAGGTTGGTGAAGGTCTCGCCCGAATAGATCGCGCGGGTTTCCAGGTTCCAGTTCGGAGCCAGCGGCCGGGTGAAGGTCAGGCCCAGTTCGCCCGAGTGGTACTTTTCCTCATAGGCGCTGCGGCGGAAGGCGGCGGCCGAGCTCCACTCCTGCCAGCTCTGCCAGTCGTTGACGCCGTAGCGGGCCGTGGCCTCGATCTTGCCGCCGGCGAACGGCGACTTGTAGTTGCCGCGGATCGAGTCGCCGCCGCCATAGCCGTCGTTGACGAACTTCTCGTCGCGGATCAGCTTGCCGGTCCCGTCGTGGCGCACGTTCGTGCCCGGGCCGTTGCTGTCGCTGCTGCCCATGCCGTCGCTCAGGGTCACGCCCCAGCTCTTGTCGCCGTTGGTGGCGGTGAACTGGTAGCTGCCGCCGTAGATGTCGTGGCCGCCGTCGAAGATCATCGCGTTCCAGGTCGCGATCGACTGACGGCTGACGCCCTTCTTCAGGATCACGTTCACGATCACCGCATAGCCCTGCATGTCGACGCCCGGGGCGCCGCCGCGGATCAGCTCGATGCGCTCGACGCGGTTGGCCTGGGTGCGGCCCAGCACGTTGGAGCCGGTGTCGTTCTTCGACGCCGGACGGTCGCCGTTGATCAGGATGTTGCCGACCGCGCCCTCGAAGCCGCGCGTCCCGGCGCCGTCATTGATGATGAAGCCTGGCACGCGCTGGACCATGTCCAGGGCGGTGTTCGGACGCTGAGCGGCGAAGAACTCCGGCTGGAACACCAGCACCCCGCGCTGGGCCGCGTCGTCCAGCGGCGCCTTGTCGGTCGGACCGGTCGGAACCGGGGTCTGGGCGGCTTCCTGGCCGGCCGGCGCGGGAGCGGTGGTGGGCTTTTCCGCGTCGCCGGCGTGAGCCGCGCTGGCGATGCAGAACATGGCCGCGGTGGCCATCAGCATGGTCTTGGTCATCAACGTTCCCCTCTGTGGGGGAAGCAGTGCCGGGCTAGGGTGTTCATCTCAAGTTACAAGACCGAAATGTGCATTACTTCTAGGTCACATTACAGGGCGTTCATGTTGGTTATACCGGAGGGGTGTGTGGATAAGTCTGGCCCGGATCGGGTTTGACTTAAGAAAGCATTTACAGGCCAAGGACAGCGCACGTCTGAACGGCGATTACTTGGTCCTTTTCCGCGCCTCGGTCGCCAGGCGGTCCAGCACCGGGGTGCGACTGGGCGCCAGCAGGTCGGCCCGGCCCTCGGCGAAGATCCGCCGGTTCTCGGCGCAGGTCGCCCGCATGATCGCCAGCTCCTCGGCCGGGACCTTGCCGGCCAGCGCCTCGGCCTCGCGTTCGGCTCTGGCGGTGAGGCGTTCCAGATCGTCGTAGAAGTCGAGCAGCGAGCGGGTGCGGGAGACGACGTGGCGCGGGCGCTTGCGGCGCGGGGGCTTGGACTTGGGCATGGGGTTCTCCTTTTTGATGGGCGCGGCGCTGGCCCCCTCCACCGCCGTTCGGCGGTCCCCCTCCCCCAAGAGGGGGAGGAGAGAAG
>NZ_JBWKZF010000011.1:0-170776 GCF_059424195.1 Caulobacter sp. GW456-12-1-14-TSB4 | reverse complement strand
ACCCAACCCTCCCCCATCAAGGGGGAGGGCTCATAGAGCGCCTCCATGACCCTCCCTCTCTCCGGCCGCCATATCGCCGTCCTGCTCGGCGGCCCTTCGTCGGAACGCAAGGTCAGCCTGGTGTCGGGCGCGGCCTGCGCCGATGCGCTGGAGCGGCTGGGGGCCAAGGTCTCGCGGATCGACCCCGGCATCGACATCGCCCAGGTCCTGACCGCCACCAAGCCCGACATGGTCTTCAACGCCCTGCACGGCGAATGGGGCGAGGACGGTTGCGTCCAGGGCGTCCTGGAAACGCTGAAGCTGCCCTACACCCACTCGGGCGTCCTGCCCTCGGCGCTGGCCATGGACAAGGCCAAGGCCAAGGCCGTGCTGGCGGCCGCCGGCGTGATCGTCCCGGGCGGCGGCCTCTACAACCGACACGATGTCGCGCGCGACCATGTGTTGCAGCCCCCCTATGTCGTTAAGCCCAATGCCGAGGGATCGTCGGTCGGGGTGTTCCTGGTGTTCGAGGGCGCGAACCGTCCGCCGGAAGAACTTGCCTCTCCGTCGTGGACTTACGGCGAGGAAGTGATGGTTGAGCCCTACATCCGGGGGTTGGAATTGGCCGTCGCGGTGATGGGTGAGTCAAAAGGTCCCAGGGCGCTGGCGGTAACGGATATCCGTGCATCCACAGGTTTCTATGACTACGAAGCCAAGTACTCCGAAGGTGGTTCAATCCACGTCCTGCCGGCCCCAATCCCTGATGGCGTAAGGGATAGAGCGATGCGGATGGCCGAGTTGGCCCATACCGCTCTTGGTTGCCAAGGGGTGACCCGGTCCGACTTCCGTTATGACGACATTAACGACATTCTGGTCCTTCTAGAGGTCAACACGCAGCCCGGCATGACGCCGACCTCGCTCGCTCCCGAGCAGGCCGATCACGTCGGGATCCCTTTTGACCAACTAGTTCTATGGATCGTGGAGGACGCTTATGCCCGCTGTAGTGCGGGGGGGACCGCCTAAGCCTAGGCGACCCCGGGCCGAAGCGCCCGCAAGTCCGAGCAAAGGCAAGCCGGCGCCCCGGGGGGCGCAGCCGGCCGCGAAGTTGCACGCCGCCAAGGGCGTGGGTTTGTCGCCCACGGTGGCCCTGAGCGTTGCGGGCGCGGCCTTGGGTCTCGGTCTTGTGATCATGCTGGCGACCGGCCACCGGGCCGAGCGCATCGGCGTGTCCATGGTCCACGGCGTCGACAACTCGTTCGCTTCGGCGGGCTTCAAGTTGAAGACGGTTCACATCCGCGGCGCCTCGGCGACCGCGCAAGGCGATATTCTGGCGGCCTCGGGCCTCTATCTGAACCAGCCGACGCTGGGCATGGACCTGAACGACGTCCGCACGCGGGTGCAGGGCGTGGGTTGGGTCAAGGACGCCAAGGTCGTGCGCATGCTGCCCGACACCGTGCTGATCGCGGTGGAGGAACGCCCGGCTCTCGCCGTCTGGCAGAACCAGGGCCGCATGAAGGTGATCGACGGCGAAGGCCGGGTGATCAGCGAGGCCGATCCGGCCCGCTTCCCCGCCTTGCCGCTGGTGGTGGGGCAGGGCGCCGACCAGGCGGCCGGCCTGATCCTGCCGGCCGTGGCCTCCCGGCCGCGCCTGCGGGATCGTCTCGAAGCGCTGGTGCGCGTCGACGATCGCCGCTGGGACTTGAGACTGAAGGACGGTTCGCTGATCCAGCTGCCGGCCATTGACGAAGAATCCGCGCTGATTCAATTGGATCAGCTCGACCAACGACAGCGAATCCTCGACATGGGATTTGCGCGGATCGATCTGCGCGACCCCGAAATGGTGGCTGTCAGACCCCGCGACGCCGTGCTCCCCGGAGCACCGGCGGCTGACGGGGCGTAGACGACGAAATGATGTGCTGAGGTGACGATAGCGATGTCGCGATTGGAGGAACGGAAGCAAGCTCGCGAGGGCCTGAAGGCCACGCTCGTGCGCCAGCCCGCCATCGCGGCCGTCGACCTGGGCGCGTCCAAGGTCACGTGCTTCATCATGAAGGCCGACGGTGTCCACCGCGACAACCGCACCCTGACGACGGCCGGTGTCGGCTACGTCCAGTCGCGCGGCGTGCGCGGCGGCGCGATCGTCAATCTGGACGAGGCCGCCCAGGCGATCGCCCAGGCGGTCGAGCGCGCCGAGACCGTGGCCGGCGTCAACGTCCAGGGCGTGTCGGTCTGCACGGCCGGCGGCCAGCTGGCGTCGAACCGCGTCCACACACAGGTTTCGCTGGGCGCCCGCCCGATCGGCGACGGCGACCTGTCGCGCGCCATCACCTCGGCCCTGGCCCAGGTCCGCATTCCCGGCCGCAAGCCGATCCACCTGCTGCCGATCGCCTGGTCGGTCGACGGCCAGCGCGGCATCCGCGACCCGCGCGCCATGTTCGGCCGCTCGCTGGGTCTCGAGCTGCTGGTCGTCTCGGTCAACGAGAACATCTTCCACACCCTGGCCCACTGCGTCGAACGCGCCCACCTGTCCTTCGAGGGCGTGGTCGCCGCGCCGTTCGCCTCGGCCCTGGCGGCCCTGGAAGAGGACGAGATGGATCTGGGCGCCGTCTGCATCGACATGGGCGGCGGCTCGACCTCGGTGGCCGTGTTCAACAACGGCGCCCTGTGCCACGTCGACAGCCTGTCGGTCGGCGGCGGTCACGTGACCCAGGACATCGCTCGTGGCCTGCAGACCTCGGTGGTCGGCGCCGAGCGCATCAAGACCCTGCACGGTTCGGCGATCGCCTCGGCCAACGAGGATCGCGAGATGATCGAGGCCCCGCCGCGCGGCGACGATCCGGGCGCGGGTCCGGTAATCGCGCCCCGCAGCCTGCTCAAGGGCATCATCCAGCCGCGCGTCGAAGAGACCCTGGAACTGCTGCGCGAGCGCCTGAAGGCCTCGGGCGCGCCGGTCGAGCCGGGCGCGGGCATCGTCCTGACGGGCGGCGCCAGCCAGCTGGCCGGCGTCCGCGAAGTCGCCGTCCGCGTGTTCGATCGCCCGGTCCGCCTGGGTCGTCCGCGCCGCGTGCCGCACCTGGCCGACGCGGCCTCGGGTCCCGCCTTCTGCGCCGCCGCCGGCACCCTGCACCGCACCGCCTTCGGGCCGCGCGAAGCCGTTTCCTCGAAGGCCCTAGCCGGTGGCCCGGTCCGCAAGCGTCCGCTCGATCCCAATGCTTCGCCGATGGCCAAGGCCGCCGCGTGGCTGCGCGACAACCTCTAGCTTGGACCAGTAGCCAAGCTTCTAAGTTTTAAGCGTGATTAACTGTACTGCTTAACTTTAAAGGCCCGGCCGAGCTTCTCGGCCGGGCCTTTTGCTGTCCGAGTCAGCGTATATTCGCCAGAATTCGCGCTTAGCGTCGTTCGGTCGCACGCGTCTGTGAATCCCCGGTGGAACCCTTGGTTCCTTTGGAGATTCTGTTGATAGACCACAATTTATCCCACGGTCGCGCTCGACCAGACCACGACTCAGATTATGCAGTTAACTGCCGATTAACGATGGTGGTTGTTCTGTTAACACGATCGTCGAGGCATCCCCGGCGATTGGGTGTCGCCGAGGTCTACATTCGACGATTTCGGCGTTAAGGACGCGAGGGTCCCATGGCTATTTCTCTTTCTGCGCCGCGTACGACTGAACTGAAGCCGCGTATCGTGGTGTTCGGCGTCGGCGGCGCTGGCGGCAACGCCGTGAACAACATGATCGAGGCGGGCCTCGAAGGTGTCGAGTTCGTGGTGGCCAACACCGACGCGCAACAGCTGCAGTTCGCCAAGACGGACCGTCGCATCCAGCTCGGCGTGCAGATCACGCAGGGCCTGGGCGCTGGCGCCCATCCCGAAGTCGGCATGAGCGCCGCCGAAGAGTCGTTCCCGGAGATCGGTGAGCACCTCGACGGCGCCCATATGGTCTTCATCACCGCCGGCATGGGCGGCGGCACCGGCACTGGCGCGGCCCCGATCATCGCCAAGTGCGCTCGCGAGCGCGGCATCCTGACCGTTGGCGTCGTGACCAAGCCCTTCCACTTCGAAGGTCGTCACCGCATGCGCCTGGCCGATAGCGGCATCCAGGAGCTGCAGCGCTACGTCGACACCCTGATCGTCATTCCGAACCAGAACCTGTTCCGCGTCGCCAACGAGCGCACGACCTTCGCCGAAGCCTTCGGCATGGCCGACCAGGTGCTGCACTCGGGCGTCCGTTCGATCACCGACCTGATGGTCCTGCCGGGCCTGATCAACCTCGACTTCGCCGACGTCCGCACGGTCATGACCGAGATGGGCAAGGCGATGATGGGCACCGGCGAGGGCACGGGCGAAGACCGCGCCCTGATGGCCGCTCAGAACGCCATCGCCAACCCGCTGCTGGACGAAGTCTCGCTGAAGGGCGCCAAGGCCGTGCTGGTCAACGTGACCGGCGGCATGGACATGACCCTGCTGGAAGTCGACGAGGCCGCCAACGCGATCTCGGACCAGGTCGATCCGGAAGCCAACATCATCTTCGGCGCGGCGTTCGATCCGTCGCTGGAAGGCGTGATCCGCGTGTCGGTGGTCGCCACGGGCATGGACGGCGCCTCGATCGCCCAGATCGAGCCGAAGCCGGTCACCCGCAACACCACGACCCAGCCGCTGATCGCCGACACCACCCGTCCGGCCCCGCAGCCGGAACCGGCCCGTCCGACCGGCCGCTACGAAGCCGCTCGTCCCGTCGAGCGTCCGTCGTCGGCCTTCGCGCCCGAGCCCATGCCGGCTCCGGAGCCCGAGATCGTCATGTCCGCGCCCCAGCCGGAGCCGGAAGCCGAGCTGTACTACGACGAGCCGCGTGTAGCTGAAGAACCGCGTATTTCCGCGCCTGCGCCCCGGCCGGTGACCCGCATCGTCGACCCGATGGTCGATGACGTCGCCGCCGAAGAGCCGCTGTTCCCGGAGAACAACTACTACGAAGAGCGTCGTCCCCAGAAGCAGGGCGGTGGCTTCTTCTCGATGTTCGGCGGCGGTCGTCAGCGCTACGAGCAGCAGGCTTCGGCGGCTCCGCAGCCGCAGGCCCGCTCGACCCAGAGCGCCCGTCCGCAGCTGCAGCCGATCGAGACGCCGCAGACCGACGACGGCGAGGACCTGGAAATCCCGTCGTTCCTGCGTCGCCTGGCCAATTGAAAGGAAGACCCCAAGCGGGATCCTTCCAAACGACCTAAGTGACTACGAAACGCCCCGGGGAAACCCGGGGCGTTTTGCTTTGCGGGCTTCGCCTTGCGACTCCCGTTCCGCCTGGGCCAGAGTGCCGCCTTCGATCGCGACGGTTCGCGGCGGGGGAAATTCATGCGGAAAGTTCTGTTCGGCCTGGCGGGCCTGGCCTTCGTCGCGACCGGGGCCGCGGCGGCTCAAGACCCGGGCGTCAACGCGCCGACCCAGTACGAGGTCTCGTTCGACAACGCCCGCCACCACGAGGCCCAGATCGTCGCCACCTATCGCGGCGTGCCCAAGGGGCCGCTGAAGGTGCGGATGTCGCGCTCGTCGCCGGGCCGCTACGCGATCCACGAGTTCGCCAAGAACGTCTACCAGGTCAGCGCCGTCGACGGCGCTGGCAAGCCGCTGAAGGTCGAGCGCAGCGAGCCCTACGGCTGGACCGTGGCGGGCCACGACGGGACCGTGAAGGTCACCTACACGCTCTATGCCGATCGCGGCGACGGCACCTATTCGCAGGTCGACACGACCCACGCCCACCTGAACATGCCGGCCACCTTCCTGTGGGCCGAAGGCTATGACGCCAAGCCGATCCGCGTAACCTTCAAGCGCGCCGACCCCAGCTGGAAGATCGCCACCCAGCTGCCGGCGGTGGCGGGTCAGGCTGACGCCTACTGGGCGCCGAACCTGCAGTACTTCATGGACAGCCCGACCGAGATCGCCGCCCTGACGGTGCGCGAGTGGCAGGTGACCGACAGCGGCCGCACCTACACCTTCCGCCTGGCGCTGCATAACCCGGGCACGGACGAGGACGCCGACAAGTTCGTCGAGAAGCTGAAGGCCATCGTGCCCCAGCACATCAAGGTGTTCGGCGAGCTGCCGAAGTTCGACCACGGCCAGTACACGTTCATCGCCGACTACATGCCGCAGATCACCGGCGACGGCATGGAGCACCGCAACTCGACCTTCATCAGCCAGCCGCGCTCGCTGTTCCGGGGCAATTTCAGCCAGCTGGGCACGGCCAGCCACGAGTTCTTCCACGCCTGGAACGTCGAGCGCATCCGCCCGGCCGAGCTGGAGCCGTTCGACTTCACCAAGGCCAATCCGACCCCGTCGCTGTGGCTGGCCGAGGGCTTCACCCAGTACTACGGCCCCTTGCTGATCCGCCGCGCGGGCCAGTCTACCGTAGACGAGTTCCTTACCGGGCTGTCGGGCACGCTGAATGGCGTGGTGACCGGCCCGGGCCGCCTCTATGGCTCGCCGCAGGAGATGAGCTTGCGCGCCCCGTTCGTCGACGCCGCCGCCGCGCTGGACCCGACCAATCCGAACATCTTCACCTCGTACTATCCGTACGGCGCGATCATCGGCCTGGCCCTGGACCTGCAGATGCGCGGGCGCGAGACGCCGGTGACCCTCGACGACTTCATGAAGCAGATGTGGCGCGTCCACGGCGCGCCGGAGAAGCCCTACAAGCCCGCCGACATCCGCGCGGCCCTGGCCAAGACGACCGGTGACCAGGCCTTTGCCGACACCTTCTTCAAGGCCAGCATCGAAGGCTCGGCCCTGCCGGACTTCGCGCCGCTCCTCGACAAGGCCGGCCTGAAGCTGCGGCCCAAGTCGCCGAAGAAGGCCTGGCTGGGCGCGTCGCGCGTGAAGGTCAGCGGGACCGACGTGATCCTGGACGCCCCGCCGGTCCCGAACAGCCCGCTCTATGCGGCCGGCGTCGAGATCGGCGACCGGATCGTCAGCATCGGTCGCTTCGAGTTCGCCAACGACGGCGACTGGACCGACGCCCTCGACCGCCTGAAGCCAGACGACGCCACGACGGTGAAGTTCGTCCAACGCGGCCAGACCCGCGAAGCCCCGCTGAAGATCGCCGCCGACCCGACCATCGAGGTCGTCCGCTACGAAAAGGCCGACCTGAAGCCCACGGAGGCGCAGCTGGCTTTCCGCAAGGCGTGGCTGGGCGAGGAGATGGAAGCGGCGAAGTAGGAACCGATACCGACGCTCATACGCTGCCTTCAGGAACAATCCTGGAGGCGGCCATGAGCCTAGTGATGCGTGTGACCACCGGTTTGATGCTGACCGTCGCGGTCAGCGGCTGCGCGATGGGCGGCCGGATGGCCAGCGGCGGGCCCAGCAGCGACGAGCGCATGTTCGCCACCACCTTCGCCTCGTGCCGCGACCAGGTGCGGGCGGGCAAGACCGACAACTTCAAGATCTCGTCGGCCTCGCCCGCCGCCCAGGCGACGCCCGGCGGCGACACCGGCCTGCGCCTGAAGGCCCCCTACGACCGGACCAAGGGCAAGTCCCGCCACGGCCGCGACGCCGCCATCGAGGCAGCGACAGACCGCTGCCTGACGGCGAACGGGTATCAGCTCTAGTCGATCTTCACGAACGGCGTGGACCCGCCGGTGACCTTTGGCAGCTCGCCGTTCCACTTCTCGATGGCCAGCTGCTGAAGGACCTGCGGGTTGGCGCGCAGCGCCTCGCCCTTGATGCGGATCGACTCGGCCTCGCCGCGCGCCTTGGCGATGGCGGCGTTGGCCAGGGCGGTTTCCTTGGCTTCCAGAGCCTTGGCGGCCAGGGCTTCCTGCTCCAGCTGGGTCTTGGCCTGCATCTGCTGGATGATGGCCGCCGGGTAGCGGATCGAGCCGATCCAGTCGAGCTGCGAGACCGTCACGCCGTGGCGGGCCCATTTGTTCGACACCCGGGCATAGGCGCGCTGGATCACCTGCTGGCGGCCGCCGCTGTAGAGGGTCTCCACCCCGACCTTCTCGGCCTCGGCGGCGACGGCCGAGCGGACGTCGTTGCGGATCGGTCCGTCCAACAGCTGGTCGAACGACAGGCGGTAGGTCTGGTAGAGGTTCGGGGCCGAGGCCGGATTGACCTGCAGGGTCACCGAGATATCGGCCGTCATCGGCAGGCCGGTGTTGTCGGAGAAGGTGATCTCCTCGTTCTCGTTGCCGCGCTCGTCCTTCTCGCGGGTGTAGCTGTAGGTGCGCTGGATCACCGGATACTGGATGATCCGCTCGCCGATCCCGCGGAAGTACCAGCGGGCGGGCAGGGGCTCGGGCGCGACGCCGGCCGAGGCGCCCAGGGTGCGAATCTTCACGCCGACATTGCCTGGCTCGACCGTGGTGCTGTGCGACAGCACGCTGCACGAGCCCAGCAGCAGGATCAGCACGATCGTCGCGCCGCCCAGGACCCGCTGGCCCTGTTGCTGGAACGGCGTCTTCAGCTTCTTGGGCGAGGCGAAGGGGCTGTCGGTCATGGCGGGGTCCTGGCGCTGTGCGTCTCGCCCGATGGTAGAGCGTCAAGCGGAGCCTTACGCAAGGCTCGTCTCCCTACGGACTTGGAAATGCGCTAGCTTGGCACATCCTGCCAATGCCTAGCCTGAACCGGTCACGATGAAGCTCACCCGCGCCGATCGGAAAATCCTCCAGATCCTGCAGGAGGACGGCAAGATCTCGAACGTCGACCTGGCCGAGCGGGTGGGGCTGTCGCCCAGTCCGTGCCTGCGGCGGGTCAAGCAGCTGGAGGCCTCGGGGCTGATCAGCGGCTATGTCGCGCTGCTGGACCGGCGCAAGGCCCAGCTGGGCGTGCTGGCCTATGTCGAGGTGCAGGTCGACCACACCGAGGGGGCGGCCGAGGCCTTCAAGCAGGCGGTGCTGCGCGAGCCCGAGGTGGTCGGCTGCTATGTGATGACCGGCAGCTACGATTACCTGCTGCGGGTGGTGGCGCCGGACCTCGACGCCTATGGCGACCTGATGATGCAGCGCTTGCTGAAGATGCCCGCCGTGAAGGACGTGCGCTCGGCCTTCGTGCTGGACACGGTCAAGGATTCCACGGCCCTGCCGCTGGACTATATGGATTGATCATGTCGTGCCGAGTTCGGCGTTATCCGTTGGCATGATG
Source organism: Caulobacter sp. GW456-12-1-14-TSB4 (assembly GCF_059424195.1). Taxonomy (NCBI): domain Bacteria; kingdom Pseudomonadati; phylum Pseudomonadota; class Alphaproteobacteria; order Caulobacterales; family Caulobacteraceae; genus Caulobacter; species Caulobacter sp. GW456-12-1-14-TSB4. Next base: position 161,671 of record NZ_JBWKZF010000011.1, on the reverse strand, counting down.
TGACCGAATTGACATCCACCATGGTCATCATCGCCACGTTCTGACTTCAGGACCGCGATAAGCTGCTTTCCGTCGAAACTTCCCCGGCCTCCAGGCCGGCGGGCCGTCCGGAAAGCGCCATGACCTCCTCCGTGTTCACCGGCCTGACGCCTCAGGCGCCGGACTCCCTGCTGTCGTTGATCGGCCTCTATCGCCGCGACCCGCGCCCCGCGAAGATCGACCTGGGCGTGGGCGTGTTCCGCGACGACGCCGGCGCGACGCCGGTGCTGGAATGCGTGAAGACCGCCGAGCAGATCCTGCTGAACACCCAGACCACCAAGTCGTATCTCGGCCCCGAGGGCGACATCGGTTTCCTGGACCTCTTGAAGCCGATCATCTTCGGCGACGCGGTCGGCCATGAGATGTTCGGGGTCCAGACGCCGGGCGGCACCGGCGCGGTGCGTCTGGCCTGCGAGCTGCTGAAGGCCGCCAAGCCCGACATCCGCATGTTCATCGGCGCGGCGACCTGGCCCAACCACACCCAGATCCTGGACCAACTGGGCATCGAGACGGTCACCTTCCGCCACTACGACCAGCGCGCCCAGAAGCTGCCCTTCGACGAGATGTTGGCGGCGCTGGAAACGGCGCGTGCTGGCGACGCGGTGCTGCTGCACGCCTGCTGCCACAACCCATCGGGCGCCGACTACAGCCTGGAGCAATGGGCGGCGATCGCCGAGCTCGTTGGTCGTAAGGGGATCACGCCGCTGATCGACCTGGCCTATCAGGGCCTGGGTCTGGGCCTCGAGGAAGACGCCGCCGGCATGCGCCTTGTCCTGGCCGCCGCCGAGGACGGCCTGTTGGCCTATTCCTGCGACAAGAACTTCGGCCTGTACCGCGAGCGGGTCGGCGCGCTCTACACGCTCACCCGTGACGCCGCGACCCTGGACCTGGCCGCCAGCAACATCCGCGCCCTGGCCCGCACCAACTGGTCGATGCCGCCGGATCACGGCGCCGCCACGGTTCGTGTTATCCTCGAGAGCGAGACCCTCACGACGCTCTGGAAGTCCGAACTGGAAGCCATGCGCGCCCGCGTGGCCGACCTGCGCCAGCGTCTGGCGACGGCGGTCCCGGTGCTGGCGCCGCTGGCCGGTCAGCACGGCCTGTTCGCCCTGCTGCCGCTGTCGCCGGCCCAGGTGGCCCAGCTGCGTGAAGACCACGCGATCTACATGGCGGGTTCCGGCCGCATCAATCTGGCCGGCCTGACCGTTGAGAACATCGACACATTCGCGCGGGCGCTGAACGCCTGCCTGCAGGGAGAACCCGCATGACCCTCGTGACTGAACAGAACCCGCTGGGCCTCGACGGCTTCGAGTTCGTCGAGTTCACCAGCCCCGATCCGGCGGCCATGATCGGCCTGATCGAGCAGCTGGGCTTCGTCGCCGCCAGCAAGCACCCGACCAAGGCCGCGACCCGCTACAAGCAGGGCCGCATCAACCTGATCGTCAACCAGGAGACGGCCGGCCAGGTCGCCGATTTCCGGCAAGCCCACGGCCCGTCGGCCAACGGCATGGCCTTCCGCGTCGAGAACGTCGAGCAGGCCTATGCCGACGCCCTGGCGCGCGGCGCCAAGGCCGCCGACGCCTCGCGCTCGCTGCTGGGCGCGGACGCCAAGGTGCTGGAAGGCATCGGCGGGTCCTTGCTGTATCTCGTCGACCGCTACGGCGACGGCGGCACCATCTATGACAGCTGGGAGCAGGTTCCGGGCGCGGCCCTGGAAGAGGCCAAGAACAATGTCGGCCTCGACCTGCTCGACCACCTGACCCACAACGTCAAGCGCGGCCAGATGCGCACCTGGTCGACCTTCTACAACTCGGTGTTCGGCTTCGAGGAGCAGAAGTACTTCGACATCAAGGGCCAGGCCACGGGCCTGTTCAGCCAGGCGATGATCGCGCCCGACAAGGCCATCCGCATCCCGCTGAACGAGAGCCAGGACGACAAGAGCCAGATCGAGGAGTTCATCCGCCAGTACAACGGCGAGGGCATCCAGCACCTGGCCCTGACCACGGACGACATCTACGGCACGGTCGAGAAGCTGCGCGTCCGCGGCGTGAAGCTGCAGGACACCATCGAGACCTATTACGAGCTGGTCGACAAGCGCGTCCCCGGCCACGGCGAGGACCTGGAGCGCCTGAAGAAGAACCGCATCCTACTGGACGGCAATGTCGGCGACGAAGGTCTGCTGCTGCAGATTTTCACCGAGAACCTGTTCGGCCCGATCTTCTTCGAGATCATCCAGCGCAAGGGCAACCAGGGCTTCGGCAACGGCAACTTCCAGGCCCTGTTCGAGAGCATCGAGCTGGACCAGATCCGCCGTGGGGTGATCACGGTCGAGGCGTAGGCCTTCCGGTCGGGGAGGGAGGATGCTTACCTCTCTCCCGTCTTCCCGGCGAAAGCCGGGACCCAGGTGAAACCCACGAACAGCTCAGGATGAATCTGGGCCCCGGCTTTCGCCGGGGAAACGGCGTGGGGAGGAAGCGAAGAGATTCCGACCACATGACAGATGCGCTCAAATACCAAACCGGCTTCGGCGCCCACTTCGCCACCGAGGCCGTGGCCGGCGCCCTGCCGGTGGGCCAGAACTCGCCGCAGCGGGTTCCGTTCGGGCTCTATGCCGAGCAGCTGTCCGGCACGGCCTTCACCGCCCCGCGTCACGAGAACAAGCGCAGTTGGCTCTACCGCCTGCGGCCCAGCGCCGGCCACGGGCCGTACGCGCCCTACGCCCAGGACAAGCTGGTCTCGCGCTTCGACGGCCCGGTGACGCCCAACCGCCTTCGCTGGAGCCCGCTGGAAATCCCGGCCGCGCCGACCGACTTCGTGGACGGCCTCGTCACCCTGGCCGGCAACGCCGACGCCGCGACGCTGAACGGCATGGGTGTCCACCTCTACCTCGCCAACGCCTCGATGCAGAACCGCGTGTTCTACGACGCCGACGGCGAGCTGCTGATCGTGCCGCAGCAGGGCGTGCTGACCTTGGTCACCGAGTTCGGCGTGCTGAAGGCCGGCCCCGGCCATATCGCGGTGATCCCGCGCGGCGTGCGCTTCCGCGTCGAGGTCGACGGCCCCTCGCGCGGCTATGTCTGCGAGAACTACGGCGCGGCGTTCAAGCTGCCGGACCTGGGACCGATCGGCTCCAACGGCCTGGCCAATCCGCGCGATTTCGAGACCCCCGTGGCGGCGTTCGAGGATGTCGATGCGCCGACGCAGGTCATCCAGAAATTCCAGGGCGCGCTCTGGACCGCCGAGTGGGATCACAGCCCGCTGGACGTCGTGGCCTGGCACGGCAATCTCGCGCCGTACCGCTACGACCTGTCGCGCTTCAACACGATCAATACGGTCAGCTTCGACCACCCTGATCCGTCGATCTTCACGGTCCTGACCTCGCCCAGCGATACGCCTGGGACGGCCAATTGCGACTTCGTGATCTTCCCGCCGCGCTGGATGGTGGCCGAGCACACGTTCCGCCCGCCGTGGTTCCACCGCAACGTGATGAGCGAGTTCATGGGTCTGGTCCACGGCGCCTATGACGCCAAGGAGGGCGGCTTCTCGCCGGGCGGGGCGTCCTTGCACAACTGCATGAGTGATCACGGCCCGGACGTGGCCAGCCACAAGAAGGCGACCGAGGCCGAGTTGGGGCCGCACAAGATCGACGGGACCATGGCTTTCATGTTCGAAAGCCGCTGGGTGATCCGGCCGACGAAGTTCGCGCTGGAGACTTCGGCGCTTCAGGGTGACTATGACGCGTGCTGGACGGGCTTCCCCAAAGCCCGCCTGCCGTAACGAGAACAGAATAAGAGGAAGCGCCGATGAAGCTCGCGTCTCTCAAGGGCGGCCGCGACGGCCGGCTTGTGGTGGTCTCCAACGACCTGGCCTGGTTCACCGACGCCGGGACCATCGCGCCGACGTTGCAGGCCGCGCTGGACAACTGGGAGCGCTGCGGGCCGATGTTGCAGGGGCTGGCCGACAGCCTCGAGCACGGCGCCGTGCCGCAGGAACGCTTCCATGAGCACGACGCCCTGAGCCCGCTGCCGCGCGCCTATCAGTGGGTCGACGGCTCGGCCTATGTGAACCACGTGCAGTTGGTGCGTCAGGCGCGCGGCGCCGAGATGCCCGAGAGCTTCTGGACCGATCCCCTGATGTACCAGGGCGCGTCGGACGGCTTCCTGGCCCCCCGTGACCCGATCCCGCTGGCGGACGCCAGCTGGGGCTGTGACCTGGAGGGCGAGGTCGCCGTGATCGTCGACGACGTGCCGCAGGGCGCGACCCGCGAGGAGGCTCTGGCGGCCATCCGCCTGGTCATGCTGTGCAACGACGTCAGCTTGCGCAACCTGATCCCGGCGGAGTTGGGCAAGGGCTTCGGCTTCGTGCAATCCAAGCCGCACAGCGCCTTCTCGCCGGTGGCGGTGTCGCCCGCAGCGTTGGGCGACGCCTGGAAGGACGGCAAGCTGCACGGCGCGCTGCTGGTCGAGCTGGACGGCAAGGACTTCGGCAAGGCCAATGCCGGCGTCGATATGACCTTCGACTTCGGCACCCTGGTGGCCCACGCCGCCAAGACCCGGTCCTTGAGCGCCGGCACGATCGTCGGCTCGGGCACGGTGAGCAACCGTGGCGAGGACGGCGGTCCCGGCAAGCCGATCAGCGAGGGCGGCCTGGGCTATTCGTGCCTGGCTGAGCTGCGCACGGTCGAGACCATCCTGCACGGCGCGGCCAAGACGCCGTTCCTGCTGGGCGACGACACCATCCGCATCGAGATGAAGGACGCCAAGGGCCACACGATCTTCGGCGCCATCGAGCAGACGGTCGAGCGGGTTTGAGCGAAGACGCGCCTGCCACGGTCGGACGGATCTGGTCGACGCGCGCCGGGATCAATCTCGGCCCGCTGGACCTGATCGCCGACGGCAAGGCGCGGAACTATGTGCTGCAGATCGGCGAGAACCGCTTCCACGGCTTCGTGGTGCGCCGGGGCGAGGCGGTGTTCGGCTATGTCGACCGCTGCCCGCACGCCGGCCTGCCGCTGGCCCAGGAACTGGACCGCTATTTGACCCCCGACGGCGAGCTGATCATGTGCTCGTGGCACGGGGCCGTGTTCACGGTGGAGGAGGGGGCCTGCGTCGGCGGTCCCTGCGTGGGCGCCAAGCTTTCGCCGTGGCCGGTCGAGGCGCGGGAAGGACGCATTGTCACGGCCTGAGGGTTAACCCTGTTTGGTCAGGCCTGCTTAAGGCTTGCCGCCCAGATTGCCCGCGATCCGCAGAGGAACGCGTCGTGCAGATTTCCGCCTCCAACGCCGCCCAGTACACGCCGCGCCCGGCCACTTCGAGCGACGCCGCCGCGAAGATCGTCGACCTGACGCAGCTGGCGGTGGCTCAGACCAACGCCCAGGCCACGGCCTCGGCCGGCGCGGCCCTGGCGCAGACCACGGGCGAGCTGACCGGCACGCTGGTCAACATCTCGGCCTGAGCAGCTTAAGACCGCCCCGTCTCCCACGAGAGAAGACGGGGCCAGTTCCAGTTCTAGAACAGAATGCCCGTCTCGATCAGCGCGCGGGTCTGGGATTTCTTGTCGCCATTGGCGCCCAGGCCCGAGCCAGCGGCGTAGTCGTTCAGCTTGATGTAGGCGACCTCGCCCCGCACGAAGAACGCGCCCTTCTGGTAGGTGGGCGTCAGGGTCAGGGTCGTGGCCTTGCTGTCGGGGCCATACAGCAGGTTGGTCACGCCGTTGCCGTCGGTGGTGATGTGTTCAGCCCGGGCGGCCAGCGAGAAGGTGTCGCTGAAGCTGTACTTGCCCAGCACCGCCACGCCCGTGGTCGAGGCCTTCTCGGTGACGCCCAGCGACGGCATCTTGGGCACGCGCGTGTACTGGACGTAGGGCATGATCGTCAGCGGCCCGTTGGTGTGGGTCCAGATCAGGTTGTAGATTTCGGAGTTGTTCTGCAGCAGCGGCGTGGCCGAGGTGGAGACGTCGACCGCCTTGTCGAAATTGGCCCCGCCGGCGAAGGCGATGACGTTCTTGTCGTTGACGGCGTAGGACACCAGGGCCGAGCCCCAGCTGTACTTGTCGGAATAGAAGCCGTCGTTCAGCGAGGCGGAGATGCTGAGCGGGCCGGCGGCGTAGTTCACCTGGACGCCGCGGTTGATCAGGTTCTCCTGGTTCCACAGCTGGCCGCGGGTGATGTTGGCGTTCTGGAAGGTGAAGCTGTACTCGGCGCCGATCAGGGTCGGGAGCTTGCCGACCATGATCGAGAAGTTCTCACTGGGCACGAACTTCACGAACGCCTGCGACACCGTGCCGAAGGTGTTCTTGGTGTTGTCGGTCGCCTCGCCATAGGGGACGCCGATGGTCGGGAACGAGTAGGCGCCGAACTGGGCGAAGAACTGGATCGGCCCCTCGGTGGTCTGGACCATCACCTGGGCGTTGGAGATGTCGCCACGGGATTTGACGTCGCTGCCGGCCTTGCGGTCCTGCACATAGCCGATGCCGCTGATCGCGCCGGTGACATAGACATTGCCCAGCGGCCCGGCGTCGATCGAGGTCGGCTTGGGATTGGCGGCCAGGGGCCAACTCATCGACGGCGTGGTCATGGCTTGGGCCGAGGCCGACCCGGCGGCGGCCAGGGCGAGCATCATGGCGGCGCCAGCGAGCGCGGCGGACTTGGTGAATTTCATCGGACTATCCCCTTGGACGACGACAACCGCGGTCTTCCGGTCGAGCGGAAGGGCGTGTCGAATGTCCAAGGCTGAGACGTGAGCGGGTCTCGGCGAAGCATAGTGGCGCTGAACTGCGCCCATCTTCTGATTGTGGGCTAAATATTGAGCGGCTTGTGGCTCAATGGTTGAACATTTCTACATCGGAAAATGATAACATTTCCAGATGCTTGCTGTATCGTGTCAAACTATGTCTATCGATTTTATTGTTATCTATTGTCTTGGGTGATGGCTGGCTCGTCATCGCCCAGGCGCGCTTCGAGCCCATTGCGGAGGTGTTTCGAAGCACTCCATTTTACCCGCTCGATTCCGGGGTGGGTGGAGCGTTCAAGTGTCTGATGGACCGCGCGTGGCCAAGAGCGGCTGGATGCTCTTCGGGATCGGACTTCTCGCCGCTTCCCCGTTCATTCCCCCGACCCAGATCGGGCTGCTGCTGCCGGGGATGATCGCGTTGGGCTTCATGGCGCGGAGCCACATGCTCAATCCGGACCTCTCCATCGCCGTCTATCCGTATCAGGTCCTGATCTTCAACATCCCGATCGTGGGCTGGTGGCTGGCGCTGAGGCCGATCGTTCCGGACGGGCGCTGGGAGCTGCCGGCCATGGCGGCCGCATCGGTGTGCTACAGCTTCTCGGTCGGCGCCGTTGGCCTCTATCTGTGGCTCATGCGTCGATCGATGCCGGCGAGATGGGCTCTTCTCGCGGCGACAGCGGGTCTGCTGGCGATCTCCGTCGCCATGATCCTGACGGTCGCCAAGACGCAGGACGGCGCCTTGATCGCGTTCGCCGCCGTCGCCACGACCTTCGCCCTGCTCCTGCAAAGGCTGCTGGCGCTGCCTTTCGACGACGAGCTCCTGGAGACGCGGAACAAGCTCATGGCCGTGACCGGCGTGGCGCTGTTCATCGCGTATCAGTTCAAGCTGTTGCCGGCGATCTTCGCGCCAGCCCTTGTCTATGGCGGCGGCTGGTTGCTGGCCGGGGCGCTGTTCACCCTCGTGATGAGCGCGATCTCGGAGATGCGCGCGTCAAGCTGACGACCGGGGTGGGGATCGGTCGCGGGCCTCTACGCGTCTCTACGGGAGACGCGTAGAAAGGAATCCCGCATGTCTTCACGAGCCATGGTCGCCAGCGTGCTTTCCATCCTGGCCTTGGCCGCATGCGGCGAGCGGTCCGCGCCGGCCGACAAGGCCGAAGCGCCGGCGAGCGCCCCGGCGGCGCCGACGCCCGCGGCGCCATCCGCGCCAGCGCCAGCCGCCGCGCCCGAGCGCGAGGCGCTGATCGAGCCGTCGCGTGACCTGGGCGGCGTCCTGCCGCTCAAGCACGGCATCTTCGTCTCGGCCGACATCCCTTGCAGCGACCCGCCCAACGCGGCGCTGCGCCGCTATGATGGCGAAGGGCTGAGCGGGGCCCACACGCATGCCTGCCGGATCAAGATCGTCGGCCAGCGGGGCAAGTCCTACGATATCGAGCAGTCCTGCATCGACGCGGGCCGGGGACCCGGACCGCGCTCGACCGAGGCGGCGACGATCGACATCCAGGACAATCTGACTTTCACCCTCAAGCGGGGCGGCGCGGGCGAGACGTTCCGCTACTGCGCGGCGTCGGAGCTTCCGCCGGGCCTGCGCAGCTGGTGAGCCGGACGCCAGACAAAAGAACGGCCGCCTTCCAGGAGAAGAAGGCGGCCGAGTCATTGGGAGGAAACGCCCGAAAGGGCTGAGTTCCATATAGCCGTCTGGAAGCGATTTGACAACGTTGTCACGAAATTATTTCGTGGAACGGTGAAATGGGAGCCCCGCGTGGGCTCCGCGCTACTTCTTCTTCGCGGCCTGGACCTCGATCTCGACCAGCATGCCGTCCTGGACCAGCGAGGTGATCTGGCTGGTGATGCGCGAGGGCTTGTTGGGCTGGGTCGCGGTGCCGAAGTAGGTCTTGTAGCCCTCCATCATGCCGGCGAAGTCCATCTTGCCCTCCTTGGCCGGGTCGCCGACCAGCAGGACGCGCATCATGACGACGTCGGCCATGGTCGCGCCCTGGGTCTTCAGCGCGGCCTCGATGCGGCCCAGCACGCCCAGGGTCTGGGTCTTGGTGTCGCCGAACTTGGCCACGCCCGTGGCCTTCTCGTCGATCACCGGCGGGGTCATGCCCGAGACGTAGATGGTGTCGAAGCCGGCCGGCACGGTGACGACACTGGCGATCGGCGACTTGGGATCGCCGCCCCGGACGATCTCCTGAGCGTGGGCGGCGGCGTCGAAGCCGGCGAGGGCGACGATGCCGGCGGCGAGGGCGATGAGGCGTTTCATGATCTTCTCCCGTTGGAATTTGGATTAGTGGGCCTGCAGGCCGCGCGCCTTGGCGGCGGCCTTGGCGGCGTTGCGGGCGGCCAGGACGTCGGCGGGCTTGATGGCCGAGGCCTTGTTGCCCCACGACGAGCGGACATAGGTCAGGATGGCCGCCAGGTCGGCGTCGGTCAGGTCGTCCTTGAAGGCCGGCATGCCGGCGCGGCCATTGAGCACCGTGGTCATGACGATCTTCGGATCGCCCTGCACGAAGGCCGAGCCGGCCAGGGCCGGGAAGGCGCCCTTGACGCCCTTGCCCGTAGGCTGGTGGCAGGCCGAGCAGTTGTCCAGGAACTGCGACTGCGGGGTCGCCGCTGAAGCGAGCGCGGGAAGGGTCAGCGCCGCGACGAGGGCGGCGAGTTGGATAGCTTTGCTCATCATGTCCTCGGGGCTCAGGCTTGCGACACGCGGGCGTGGATCTTGCCGATCTGCTGCCAGGCGGACTCGATGGCCCCGGCCTGCCAGCCGCCCAGATAGCTGAGGTGCTCGCCGGCCAGGTACAGGCGGCCGTCGGGCTCGCACAGGGTGGGATAGCTATCCTTGCGGCCGGTCTCGCCCCACTCGGCCCAGCCCCCCAGATTGTACTCGGCCAGGTGCCAGCTGAAGGAGAAGGCGTTGTCGAAATTGGCGGCGTATTCCGGGAAGATCTTCTGGCCGGCGGCGACCGCGAAGGCCGCGCGCTCGGCCGGGGTCTTGGCGCTGATCCGCGCCGCCTCGCCGCCAAACGCGTAGTAGCCCAGCAGCACGCCCTTCTGACCCTGCCAGCCATAGGAGGGCAGGGTGATCGTGTTGATCCCGGGCAGGTCGTTATAGATGTGGCCGCCGTAGATGTGGTGGTTGTCCTCCCAGAAGCGGCTCTTCATCTGGAGGCCGATCTTGTTGACCGGGGCGTAGGCCACGCCGCTCATCGCCGCCTTGAAGCCGGGCGAGGCGTCCAGGTCGATCTGCTTCAGCACGCTGAGCGGGATGGTGCACAGGCAGTAGTCGGCGGTGACCTCCGCCGCCTTGCCGTCGGCGCCCTTGTACGAGACCGTCACGCCGGTGGGCGACTGCTTGATCTTCTCGACGACCGCGCCGTAGCGGATCATCGGTCCGACCTGCTTCTCGAAGGCCTTGGCGATCTGGTCCATGCCGCCGATCGGCTGCAGCATGGTGCGCTGCTGCTCGTAGCCGGTGACCGAGCTCAGGACCTTCCACGCGCCGCTGTCGAGCACGTCCTTGAAGGCGAAGGGCGGCAGCTCCTTGCCGGGGCCAGGGGCCACGCCCGCGCCTGGGTGGACCGAGAAGCCACGGCCCTCGGTGCCCTTGTAGGCCAGGTCCTTGGACAGGCGCCCTTCGGTGACCAGGTAGGAGACGAACTTCTCGCGATCGATGCCGCTCAGCGGCGCATCCAGCTGGCCCTGGCTGGCGGCCTTGGCGACCAGCTCGGCGGTGTAGCCGCGGATGTCGGCGGCGACCTCGCCCTTGCGGACGGGCTTGCCGGCCAACGGGCCCTGGCCCTTCTCGAAATAGATATAGGCCGCGTCGTTGTCGTTGACGAAGCTCTCCAGCGGCACGCCAAACTTCTTGGTGTAGTGCAGGGTGGAGCGGTGGTGGTACGGGATCCGCCACGGGCCGTGGTTGATGTACTGGCCCTCGTCGAATTCGCAGGTCTGTTCGTGGCCGATCAGGTCGGTGTGCTTGAAGCCCTTGCGCGCCGTCTGGCAGCGGCCGCCGGCATAGGCGCGGGCCTCCAGCACCTGCACCTGATAGCCAGCCTTGCTCAATTCGTAGGCGGCGGTCATGCCCGCCAGACCCGCGCCCAGGATGACGATCTTTGTCCCCTTGGCACCGCCGGTCAGTTCGGGCGGCAGCTCGGTGGCCGAGGCCATGCCGTAGCCCAGCGCCTCCATGCCCGACAGCACCAGCGACATGCCGCCCACCGCGGCCAGGCTTTCGAAGAACCGACGACGGGTGAGTACGCCACCCGCCGAAGACGCGTCCAATCCGCTCATAACATCCCCGCCCGTCTTGTTGTCGGCGCGCGCCTGAGGACGTCGCGCTCGAGGCCGGCGGACGCTGTCGCGCCGGAACGCCGTCATCTCGAAATCACCGCCTCCCCGAGGCAATCCGTTTTCAATCGCGACACAAAGTGACATGTCAGTCGCCTTGGCATTGGGCGCCTGGGGCGGCGGGTGAGCGATCGGTGGGCGAGGGCGGAACATTGTCCGGCGTCGCAGCGAATCCCTGTTTGCTGGCGTCCGGCCGCGACGTGATGGAACCGTGATGAACTCGTCCGAACCCGCCCTTCAATTGCGCCTGGCGCGCGCCGAGGACATGCCCGTCCTGTCGGCCCTGATGGACCGCGCGATCGGCGAGCTGCTGCAAGCGTTCCTGCCGCCCGAGGGCGTGAAGGCCTCGTTCGAGATCATGGGCCTGGACACCCAGCTGATCGCCGACGGCACCTATTTCGTCGTGGAAGATGGTGGCGAAATCGCCGGCTGTGGCGGATGGAGTCGACGCGCCACCCTGTTCGGCGGCGACCACTCGGCCGGCCGCGACGCTGCCGTGCTGGATCCGAAGATCGACGCCGCCCGGGTGCGCGCGATGTACACCCACCCCGACCACACCCGCAAAGGCGTCGGCCGCGTCGTGCTGGACGCCTGCGAGGCCGCCGCCCGCGCCGAGGGCTTCACGCGCGTCGAGATGGCCGCGACCATGGGTGGCGTGCCGCTGTACCGCGCCTGCGGCTACCACGACATCGAGCCGTTCGAGGCGGTGACCTCGACGGGCTACCGCGTGCCGCTGATCCGGATGGGCAAGGGGCTCTAGCGGGGCGCCAGGCCACGCAGGGCCAGGCGCGCCATCTCGCGGAGGTCCGCCTCGTCGACGCCGCCGCGCGCCGAGACCTTCAGGCCCGAGCGTAGGGCCAGCAGCATCTTGGCGGCCGCCACGGCATCCAGCCCGGCGTCGAACTGGCCGGCAGCGATCCCGTCCCGAACGTGCTCGGCGAAAGCGGTGACCACGGCGACGCCGGCCGCGTCGTTCAGGGCGTTGACGTCGGTGTCCGAGCGACTGAACTCGACGATCGAGCCGACGCCCAGGCAGCCGGTCTCGACATCGGCGCTGGAGCCCAGCCCGACCAGCAGGGCGGCTTCGATCCCCTCGACCGGCGTTCCCTTGTCCAGGGCCTCGCGCATCTGAGCCAGCGAGTCGGCGGCGTAGCGGCGCAGGGCTTCCAGGAACAGCCGCCGCTTGTCGCCGAATGCGCCGTAGAGGCTCTGGCGGGCGATGCCCATGCCCTGCAGCAGGTCGCTCGTGGACGCCGCCTCATAGCCATGGCGCGCGAACACCTTGATCGCGCTGGCGATCGCTTCATCCCGATCGAACTCTGAGGGTCTGGCCATTGTCGCATCCTAGCGATCTGGACCAATGAGTCCAGAATGTTATTGACTGATTGGTCCGGAATGGATCATGGATTTGGGACCAATCAGTCCAAAACGGAAATCCATCATGTCAGACACCTTCTCGCCCACCGCGCCTGCCCTGGTCTTCGGCGGCTCGCGCGGCATGGGCGCCGCCATCGTCCGGCGCCTCGCCGCCGAGGGACGTCCGGTCGCTTTCACCTATGTCAGCGCGCCCGACAAGGCCGCAGTCCTGGTCCAGGACATCCAGGCCGCTGGCGGGACCGCCCTGGCGATCCAAGCCGACAGCGCCGACGCCGAGGCGGTGCGCCGCGCGGTCGAGAATGCGGTCGAACGTTTTGGCCCGCTGGGTGTGCTGGTGGTCAACGCCGGCATCCTGATGGGCGGCCCGATCGGCGATTTCGCCATCGAAGACTTCGACCGCATGCTGGCGGTCAATGTGCGGGGCGTGTTCGCCGCCATCCGCTATGCCACGCCGCATCTGCTGGACGGCGGCCGTATCATCACCATCGGCAGCAACACGGCCGACCGGATCGGCAGCCCGGGGTCCAGTGTCTACGCCATGACCAAGGCGGCGGTGGCCCAGCTGGTGCGCGGGGCCTCGCTGGACTTCGCGCCGCGCGGGATCACGGTCAACAACGTCCAGCCCGGCCCGGTCGAGACCGACATGACCGCGCCTCTTATGGACTACATCCGGCCTCGGTTGCCGCTCGGCCGCGTCGGCCAGCCGGACGAGATCGCCGACCTCGTCGCCTGGCTGACCGGTCCCGGCGCGGGCTATATGACCGGCGCCAGCCTGACCATCGACGGCGGCTGGAGCGTCTGACGCCCAAGCAAAAGGGGCGGACCTCGCGGTCCGCCCCTTCGCTGTTCAGTCTGAGCCCAAGCCCTAGAAGGCGTAGGTCAGGCGGCCATAGTAGTAGCCGCCGTTGATGCCGTAGGGCGAGAAGCCCGGGTACTGGGTCACGCAGCCGCCGCCCGAAGCGACACAGGCGGTCTGGAACGCGGCCGAGAACTTGTCCGGATACTTGTTGAACAGGTTGTTGGCGCCGATCGCGGCGGTGACGCCGACCGGGAACTTGTACGAGAGCTCGGCGTCGGTGATCGCCGCGCTGCTGGCCACGGTGTCCAGCAGCGGACCGGTGCCCGGATCCGACAGGGCCGAGGCCTTGCCGTAGAAGGTTTCGGTCAGCGACAGCGAGACCTTGCCGAAGGTGTAGAGGCCGTTCAGGCCGATCTTGTACTTCGGCGCGGCCTTTTCGAGCAGCGAAGCGGCGTTGCCGGCGAACAGGACCTGGCCCGACGGGAAGGCGGTGCTGGTGGTCGCCAGGGCGGTCGGGGCGGCCTTGACCTTGGTGATCTTGGTCTTGTTGAAGTTGCCCGACAGCGTCCAGTCGATGCGGCCCATGTCGCCCAGGTCGGTCGGATAGGCGACCACGAAGTCCAGGCCGCGGGTGCGGGTGTCCAGGCCGTTCGAGAAGATGTTGATGCCGGTGCTGGCCACCGTGCTGTCCAGCACGTTGCCATTGGCGGCGATCGCGGCGTTGACGTTGCTGTTGACCACCACGCCGTTGCGCAGACCGTAGACCGAGCTGGAACCGAAGATGCGGTTCTTCAGGTTGATCTGATAGGCGTCGATCGTCGCCGTCATCTTCGGGATCGGGTGGGCCACGATGCCCAGGCTGTAGTTCTTCGACTTCTCGGGCTTCAGTCCGTCGATGCCCAGCAGGCGAGCGGCCGCCGAGTTCGGGGCCAGCTGCACGAAGGCGCTGGTCGGCGAGACGTTGGTGGCCGAGTAGTAGGATTCCGCCAGGGTCGGGGCGCGGAAGCCGGTCGAGGCCGTGCCGCGGATGGCGAACATCTCGTTGAAGTCATAGCGGCTGGTCAGCTTGACCACCGTGGTGTCGCCGAAGTCGCTGAACTTCTCGTAGCGGACGGCCGCGTCGACCTTCCACTCCGGAACCGGGGTGGCGGCGACATCGCCGTACAGCGCCCAGCTGGTGCGGGAATGGCCGCCGGCGTCGGTCTTCTGGAAGCCCGGATAGGACTGCGAGCCTTCCTTGTAGGTCGAGGCGGCGTCGCCCTGGCCGATACGGTAGGTGTCGCGGCGTTGCTCGTAACCGAGGGCGACGTTCACCGGGGCCGAGAAGCCGACCTCGAAGTCGTGGCGCAGATCGACGTTGTTGGTCCATTGGGTCGTGCGCCAGCTGCCGGCGTGGAACGAGGTCGGGGTGAAGCCCTTGGTCGTCGTGGTCGAGGTGTCGACATAGAGGCTGGCGTTGGCCGAGTCCTCGACGCGGACCTCGATGTCGTCCTTGCCGTAGGTCGACGAGACGTCGAGGTCCCAGCCCATGAGCTTGCCAGAGACGCCCAGCGTCATGGCGTAGTCGTCCTCGATGATGCGTTCACGCGGGCTGAAGCCCTTGGGGAACGGCATGTCGAGGGCGGCGCCCATCTTGCCGATGATGCGGTTGTAGCGGCGGTAGTTCTCGTAGGCCGAGGCGTCCTTGTGGCCCAGGGTGCCGAACGAATAGACCTCGAAGTCGGCCGGTAATTCGATGCCGGCGTTGTAGGTTAGGTTGTTCAGGCGGTACTCGGCGTCGCCCGAGATCAGGTTCAGGTTCGGATAGCCGGGGATCTTGCTTTCGACGGCGTTGTTGGCCGCCGAATAGCCGGAACTGGCCGGGTTGAACACGCGCTGGTCGGGCAGGCCGCGGTTGGAGAAACCGTGATATTTGCTCTCGACGGTGATGTTCAGATAGCTGTTCTCGGTCGGCGCCATGCCGATATTGATCGCGCCGCCGGCCGTCTTGCCGCCGCCGTCGAAATATTCGCCGCCCGTGGCCGAGATCGAGCCGCCCGAGGGGTTCTTCTTCAGGATGATGTTGACGACGCCGGCGATGGCGTCGGTGCCGTACTGGGCGGCGGCGCCGTCGGTCAGCACTTCGATGCGGCCGATGCCGGCCATTGGGATGAAGCCCAGGTCCGCGGCGGCGGCGCCCTGGTAGACGCCCGACAGCACGGCGAGGTTGCCGGTGGTGTGACGGCGCTTGCCGTTGACCAGCACCAGGGCCTGGTTGGGCGAGAGGCCGCGCAGGCGGGCCGAAAGGGTCAGGTTGGCGGTGTCGCCGCCGAACGCCTGGGCGTTGAACGACGGAACCAGGTTGGCCAGGCCGAGGCGAAGGTCGACCGCGCCGGTGCGTTCCAGCGTGCTGGTGTCGACGACCTGAACGGGGGCGGGGCTGTCGATGACGCGCAGGCCGGTCTGGCGCGTGCCGGTGACGATGATGGTGTCGACTTCAGTCTGATCCGGCGCCTTGTCGGGCGTGTCGGCGGCATAGGCTAAGGCAGAGTATCCAAGAGTAACCGAAAGCGCAGAAATACCCGCCAACAAGGCAGGTTTGAAACGCCGAGTCATTAATAGCCCCCTCTTTGTCTTTATGAACGCGTGATGATTCCCTTCTCCATGACGTTTTTCTCCCCGAGTTTATTATTTTTGACGCGGGTACTAAAAATCTATCGGGTACTGTCCGATCTATTCATGGGGATCGAAGTCGCGAATTTCGGCAATGGGGCGCTGAAATAAATCCGCAACACAAATGCCGGCGCCCGGTGGGCGCCGTTTTGCGCGGCGGCGGATCACGGATTTTGAGCAAATGGCGCCGCTTCTCCGCACGCGGAGGCGGTAGAGGGGGCGGTCGGCGCGGTCTGGTTCAGGCGACGAGGCGCATCGGTTCGGCCATCTCGCCGGTCTCTTCGCGCTCTTTGCTGTCTTCGGTCTCGAACAGGTCGAAAGCCTCTTCCCAGGCGGCCATCCGGGAATCGCGCAGTTCGGCGTCGTCGGTGATGCGGACGATCTGATCCTCGCGGTCGTTCCAGACCAGGCCGATGTCGGTGACCCGCTCGGCGTCGCGACCCAGCAGCAGGAAGATGTCGGCCCGCGCCGCGCGCTCGTGGCTGATCCGGCGCAGGGTGCGGCCGCCGCCCAGGTCGCGGTGGATGTCCGCGAAGTCGAGCACGGCCGAGACCATGGCCTGGTTCACGGGAGCGGTAGCCCAGGGGCTGCAAGCGAAGCGCGACATTGGTTTCTCCAGTCTCGACACGGGAAAGAATGTGCGGGTGTTGCGACAGAAACGGTCGTAATGTGTGTGCCTGTTTGAGGAACGCATGAGACACGAGAAAGCTACGCGCCTGCTGGACCTGGCCCGGATGCTGGCCGGTTCGGCCGAGGGGCTGACCCTGGACGAGATGGCCCAGGCGCTGGACGTCGGCCGCCGCACCGCCGAGCGGATGCGCGACGCCGTCTGGGCGGCCTTTCCGCAGATGGAAGCGATCGACGATCCGCCGACCAAGCGCTTCCGCATCCCCTCGGGCCTGGACAGCCTGTTCCAGACCCCGACCGCCGAGGAGCTGGCGGCCCTGCGCACGGCGGCGGATTCGCTGCGAGCTTCAGGCGCGGAAAGTCGCGCGGCCTCGCTTCATTCCCTGGAGGCCAAGCTGCTGTCGGCTCTGCGCGGCTCGGCTCGCCGCCGCGTGGCCCCCGATGTCGAGGCGTTGGTCCAGGCCGAGATGATCGCCGTCCACGCCGGCCCGCGTCCGTTCGAGGAGGAGTCGGTGCTGGCCACCATCCGCACGGCGATCAAAGGCTTGCAGGCCCTGTCGTTCCGCTACGAGGGCGGCAGCACGCCGGGGCGGACGCGGGAGGTGACGCCGCTGGGCGTCCTGTTCGGCCGCAGCAACTATCTGGTGGCGCTGGAAGGGAAGGGCGGCAAGCCGCGCTCCTGGCGCCTGGACCGGATGAGCGATCTGAAGGCGCTCGACAAGCCGGCGCCGCCGCCCGAGGACTTCTCGCTGCAGGCCTTCGCCGACGAGAGCTTCGGCATCTATCACGACGAGATCCAGGACGTGGTGCTGCGCATCAAGCCCAAGGGGGCCGAGGACGCCCTGCGCTGGCGCTTCCACCCGACCCAGACGGTGACGCAGGAGGCGGACGGCTCGGTGACCGTCACCTTCCGGGCCGGGGGCATGCGCGAACTGGCCTGGCACCTGTTCACCTGGGGGGACGCGGTGGAGATCGTCGCGCCCCAGACCCTCAAGGATAAGATGATCGAGGAACTGCACGAGGCTGGTCGCGCGCACGGGGCGTGGTAGGAGCGGGACCATGAACTACCGTCACGCCTTCCACGCCGGCAACTTCGCCGACCTGCACAAGCACGCGATCCTGCTGGCCATGCTGTCGGCCTTGCAGGAACAGAGCGCGGCCCTGTCGGTGATCGACTCCCATGCGGGGGCGGGCGGTTACGATCTCTCGGGCGAGATGTCCCGCCGTTCGGGCGAGGCCCAGGCGGGGATCTTCCGGCTGAAGGCGGCCAGCGATGCGCCGGCGGTGTTCGGTCCGTTGTTGAAGGCCGTGGCGGAGATGAACGGCGGAGAGGATGGCGACCTCTATCCGGGCTCGCCGCTACTGATGTCCCGCGCGCTGCGCAAGACCGACCGCTATGCCGGTTGCGAACTGCGGGCGGATGACGTGGCGCTGCTGCGCAAGAGCTTGGCGCCCTATGCCAACGCCCAGGCTCTGGAGGCCGACGGCTACGCGACCGCCGTGAACCAGGCCGGCAAGAGCGGTCGTCCCTTCATCGTCATCGATCCGCCGTTCGAGCGACCGGACGACTACCAGCAGATCGTGACCACGACCCGCGACGTCCTGGCCCGCGCGCGCGACGCGGCATTGGCCATCTGGCTGCCGGTCAAGGACCTGGAGACCTTCGACGCCTTCCTGCGCGGGATGGAAACCGTCACCAACGACCTGCTAGTGGCCGAGCTCCGCCTCCGGCCGCTGACGGACCCCATGAAGATGAACGGCTGCGCGATGGTGATGGTCGGCGCCCCGGCCAGCGTCGATGGCGCTGCCAGCGAGGCCGGCGACTGGATCGCCGCGCGCCTGGGCGAAAAGGGCGGTCGCTCGCGCGTCTGGCGCACGTGAGCCGTAAGCCGCCCAGCTTCGCCGAGGCCGTTCGGGTCTGGCTGAAGGTCGGGCTGCTGGGCTTCGGCGGTCCCGCCGGCCAGATCGCGCTTCTTCATAGAGAAGTGGTCGAGACCCGGGACTGGATCGAGGACGACGATTTCGCGCGGGCCTTGAGTTTCTGCATGTTGCTGCCGGGGCCCGAAGCCCAGCAACTGGCCACGTGGCTAGGCTGGCGGATGCACGGCATTCGTGGCGGCGTCGCGGCGGGGCTGCTGTTCGTGCTGCCCGGCCTGGCGGTGATGCTCGCCCTCTCGGCGCTCTATGTCGCCCATGGCCGTTCGAACTGGGCCGGGCCGGTGCTGCTGGGCCTGAAGGCGGCGGTGGTCGCGCTGGTCCTGCAAGCCCTGCTGAAGATCGGCCGGCGCACGATCAAGGACCGTACGTCCGCCGTCGTCGCCGGCGCGGCCTTCGCGGTGATGGCCTTCACGACCCTGCCGTTCCCGCTGGTGATCCTCTGCGCTGGAGCGTTCGGCTGGTTGACCGCCAAGGAGGGCGAGGGGAAAGCGCCGCCGCCCGCTCCGCCGCTGAAGGGCCAGGCCAGGACGGCGTTCGTTTGCCTGGCGCTGTGGCTGGCGCCGATCGCCCTGGCCTGGCTGGTCGCGCCGAACTCCGTGCTGGCCTGGATGGGCCTGACCTTCGGCGGGCTGGCGGCCATCAGCTTCGGCGGCGCCTATGCGGCCCTGGCCTATATCGGCCAGACGGCCTCGGCTCTGGGCTGGCTGTCGCCGACCCAGATGCTGGACGGACTGGGCCTGGCCGAGACCACGCCGGGACCGCTGATCCTGGTCTTCGTCTTCGTCGGCTTCGTCGGCGCCTTCCAGACCGCGCCGCCCGAGTGGGCCTGGGCGCTGGCCGTGCTGGGCGGGTTGCTGGCGGCCTGGACGACCTTCGCGCCGTCTTTCCTGTGGATCTTCGCCGGCGGGCCACTGTTCGAGCGCTGGGGCCGCCGGCCCAAGCCCGCGCGGGCGCTGGCCATGATCTCGGCCGCCGCCGGCGGCGTCATCGGCCAACTGGCCCTGTGGTTCGCCATCCACCTGCTGTTCCGCGGCGGCCAGACGATGGAGGTGGCGGGCCTGCTCAGCGTCATGCTGCCGGACGTCGGAAGCCTGAACCTGCCGGCTCTGGGCCTGACCGTCCTGGCCCTGGCGCTGACCTTCGCCACGCGCTTGCCGATGCTGGCGATGATCGGTGTGCTGATCGTCGCGGGCGTGCTCCTGAAGGTGCTCGGCGCGAGTTGACCTAAGGTCAGCATTTTTGCGCTTGCGAACGAATTTTCCGTGTTATGCTGCACCGCAATAGATCGCGGTTGTCAGCCCAACGGAGCGCGCCATGGTTTCGATCTTCTCCTTCCTTCCCGATGACACGGCCCAAAAGGTCGAGTCCCCCGCCGCGCCCCACCTGGCGATCGGCATGGCCTCGCCGCTATGGCTGATGTTCGGCGGCGCGGCCGCCGCCGGCGCTACCTACTGGTGGTGGACCAATCGCTGGCGCGAGGCGGTCAATGTCGAAGCGCTGATGGCGCTGGCCCCCGAGCCGGTGGCCCCGCCGGTCGCGGCGGTCGCCGTGCTGGACGCGGCGCCGGAGCCGATCCTGGAAGCCGTGACCGAGCCGGTCGTCGAAGCCGTCGCCCTGGCCGCCGAGACCACCGAAACGGTCCTCGACGCCACGCAGGAGATCGCCGAGGCCGCCGCCGAGCCGTTGGTGGAGACGATTGTCGCTGCCAATGAAGATGTCGCCGAAGCGGTGGTCGAGCCCGCCGTCTTGGCCGAACCGGTCGCGGCCGAGCCGCTCGTGGCCGAGGCCGTCGAAGCCGCGCCCGCCGCTGTCGAAGCCGCTCTCGACGATCTGACCAAACTGGTCGGCGTCGGTCCCAAGCTGGCGGCCTCGCTGGCCGACCTGGGCGTGACCAAGTTCAGCCAGATCGCCGCCTGGACGCCGGACGAGCTGGCCTCGTTCGACCAACTGCTGAACCTGAAGGGCCGCGCCGAGCGCGAGGCCTGGATCGATCAGGCCAAGCGCTTTTCGGAAGCCTAGGGCCTAAAGGACGACGGCGGTCCCCGAGACGGAGACCATCATCATCTGGGCGTTGGGGCCGACCGTGTTGTAGTCGAGGTCGACGGCCAGGATGGCGTTGGCCCCGACCTTCTCGGCTTCCTTCACCAGCGCCTTCAGGGCGTCCTCGCGAGCGCGCGCCAGCACGCGCTCGTACGACTTGGAGTGACCGCCGACGAAGTCGCGGATCGCCGCCAGCAGATCGAGCACGACGTTCGCGCCCAGGATCGACTGGGCATAGATCGCGCCCTTGTACTCCTGGACCGGGCGGCCCTCGATGAACGGCGTTGTCGAGATCAGCATCCGGGAATCCTGGCGGGCGAACACGGTTAACTTAGGCGCAAACGCCGCCATTCGCGAGGGGCTCCCTCGAAACGCGAGACTTTCCATCACGCCGTTCGCCCAACGAGGGAATCTGACGGGGCGGGCCTTCCTGTACGGCCGTGCTTCGGGCAGATTGCCCGCGTTTACCGCGTCCGGAGCCGTCTGGTGATCTTCGCGAAATCGCACGTCGAACTGCACAACATCCGCAACAACGTGGAGCGGGTGAAGAAGCTGTCCGACAACGTCGTCGGCGTCGGACCGCTGGGCATCGGCCTGGACGGCCTGCTGACCTGGATTCCAGGCGCGGGCGAGCTCTACAGCCTGGGCGCCGGCAGCCTGATCGTGTTCGACGCCGTGCGGGCCCGGGCCGCGCCGATGATCGTCATCCAGATTTGCGCCATCATCCTGATCGACACGGTCGCCGGCTCGATCCCGGTGGCCGGCAAGGCGCTGGACGTGCTGTTCACCGGCCACAAGTGGTCGGCCGACATGCTGACGCGGCACATGGACGACACCATCTATTTCGAAGGCGCGCGCAAGGACGTGCAGGGCACCCAGGAATATCGTGACCTCTTGGCCCGCATCCAGGCGGGCAAGGAAAAGCGCCGGGTCGTCTTCCTGGGTTAGATTCCAGACACAACCTTCAGCGAGGCGGGGCGTTCAGGGAAGCATGACCGACGACATCTCCGTCTCCTCCGGCTATTCGGACGCCCACGCGGATCGCCGCGCCAAGGCCCACCGCGCCTGGCGTTCGGCCGAGACGATCAAGCGTGTCTCCGACCGGCTGATCGGCATCGGGCCCTTCGGCCTGGGCCTGGACGGCGTGCTGGCCTGGGTGCCGGGCGTGGGCTTGGCCTACGGGCTCGGCGCGGGAGCGTTCCTGATGATGCACGCCTTCCACGCGGGGGCGTCGGCGGGCACCCTGGCGCGGATGGCGGCCTATCTGGCGGCGGATAACCTTTCCGATACGGTGCCTGGCCTGGGCTGGGCGATCGACACCCTGTTCCCCGGCCACCTGATGGCCGCCAAGGCCCTGCAGAAGGACATCGAAAGCCGTCACGGCCTGCCCGAAGAGATCGCCTTCGAGCGCTCCCAGAAGAAGCGCGGGCTGTTCGGGCGGAAGAAGGGCTAGCGGATCGGCGGAAGGTTCGCGAGCGACAGCGAGACGCTCGGCAGGACCAGCGCGGTCACGGTGTCTTGGGCCGAATAGCGGGTGACGTCGCGATAGACGCCGTCGGCCGGATCGCGATGGACGATGATCGTGTCGGTGTTCACATCCACGACCCAGTAGTCGCGCACGCCGTGCTGAGCGTAGAGCTCGGTCTTGAAGGCTAGGTCGTACGTGATCGTCGAGTGGGCGACCTCGATGACAAGACCGACGTCGGTCCCGTTGACGGAAGCCAGCGGAAGGCTCGCGTCGTAGACATAAAGATCAGGGTCCGGCGCGTTGGTCGGCGAAAGTCTTAGCGTCGAGTCGACCACCACGATCGCGCTGCCCATGCCCTTGGCCATCAGTGCGTAGGCGATCTGCATCTTCACGCGCGTATGCGGTGCGCCTTCAGGGGCCATTTCAAGCAGCGCTCCGTCGATCAACTCGATACGGGCGCCCTCTTGGAGGATACCGGCCTCCTGCATGCGCAGAACATCGTCCAGCGTGAAGCGGTGCTGTTGCGACGTCTCCAGCGCTCGGACGAGGGCGTTCATGACCTCAGGATAACACGGGCTTGGCGGATCGCTATGCCGCCGTGCCCTGACTGTAGCCTAGCTGGATGTTCAGCTTCTCCAGCACCTCGATGGCCGCTTCGGCGATGACCGTGCCGGGTGGGAAGATGCTGGCGGCGCCGGCGTCGAGGAGGGCCTGGAAGTCCTGGGGCGGGATCACGCCGCCCACCACCACGACGATGTCGGAGCGGTCGCGCTTGGCCAGTTCGGCCTTCAGTTCCGGCACCAGGGTCAGGTGTCCGGCCGCCAGGGATGAGGCGCCGACCACGTGGACGCCGGACTTGATCGCCTCGTCGGCGGCCTCGGCGGGGGTCTGGAACAGCGGGCCGATCTCGACCTGGAAGCCCAGGTCGGCGAAGGCGCTGGAGATCACCTTCTGGCCGCGGTCGTGGCCGTCCTGGCCCATCTTGGCGACCATGATGCGCGGCGCGCCGCCATGGGCCTCGCGGAAGGCGGCGACCATGGCGCGGGCGCGGGCGGCCTTGGGATCGGCACCGGCCTCCTTGCCGTAGACGCCCTCGATGGCCTGGATCACCGCGCGGTGGCGGCCGAAGACCTTCTCCATCGCCAGGCTGATCTCGCCGACCGTGGCCTTGGCGCGGGCGGCGTCGACCGCGAGCGCCAGCAGGTTGCCGGTCCCGCGCGCGCCGTCCTCCAGCGCCTTCAGCGCCGCCTCGGTCGCAGCCGGATCGCGCTCGGCCTTCAGGCGCTCCAGCTTCTCCAGCTGTTGGGCGCGCACGGAGCCGTTGTCGACCTTGAGCATCGGGATCACGTCCTCGCCCTCGGGCTTGTAGCGGTTGACGCCGACCACGCTCTGGCGATTGGCGTCGATGCGGGCCTGGGTCTTGGCGGCGGCTTCCTCGATGCGCAGCTTGGGGATGCCCTGCTCGATGGCCTTGGCCATGCCGCCGGCGGCCTCAACCTCTTCAATGTGGGCAAGGGCCTTCTGGGCAAGATCGTGGGTCAGGCGCTCGACGTAGTAGCTGCCGCCCCACGGGTCGGCGACGCGGGTCGTGCCGCTTTCCATCTGCAGGAACAGCTGGGTGTTGCGGGCGATGCGGGCCGAGAAGTCGGTCGGCAGGGCCAGGGCCTCGTCCAGGGCGTTGGTGTGCAGGCTCTGGGTCTGGCCGTTCACGGCGGCCATGGCCTCGACGCAGGTGCGCGAGACGTTGTTGAACACGTCCTGCGCCGCCAGCGACCAGCCGGAAGTCTGGCTGTGCGTGCGAAGCGAGAGCGAGCGGTCGTCCTTGGGCTCGAACTCGCGCTTCATCAGGCGGGCCCAGAGCAGGCGGGCCGCGCGCATCTTCGCGACCTCCATGAAGTAGTTCATGCCGATCGCCCAGAAGAACGACAAACGCGGCGCGAAGACGTCGATGCTCATGCCCGCCGCGACACCGGCCCGGGCGTATTCGATGCCGTCGGCCAGGGTGTAGGCCAGCTCCAGGTCGGCCGTCGCTCCGGCCTCCTGCATGTGATAGCCGCTGATCGAGATCGAGTTGAACTTGGGCATGTTCGCCGAGGTGAAGGCGAAGATGTCCGAGATGATCCGCATCGAGGGCGCGGGCGGATAGATGTAGGTGTTCCGCACCATGAACTCTTTGAGGATGTCGTTCTGGATCGTCCCCGACAGCTTGTCGGGCGAGACGCCCTGTTCCTCGGCCGCGACGATGTAGAGCGCCAGGATCGGCAGCACCGCGCCGTTCATGGTCATCGACACGCTCATCTTGTCGAGCGGGATGCCGGAAAACAGCGTGCGCATGTCCAGGATCGAGTCGATGGCCACGCCGGCCATGCCGACATCGCCCTTCACCCGCTCGTGGTCGCTGTCGTAGCCCCGGTGCGTGGCCAGGTCGAAGGCCACCGACAGGCCCATTTGGCCAGCGGCCAAGTTGCGCCGATAGAAGGCATTGGAGTCCTCGGCCGTCGAGAAGCCCGCGTACTGCCGCACCGTCCACGGGTTGGTCACATACATGGTCGGGTAGGGACCGCGCACGAACGGCGCGACGCCCGGGAAGCCGCCGGTGAAGTCCAGGCCCGCCACATCGTCGGCATCGAAGACCGGGGCGACGGCGACGCCTTCGGGCGTGTTCCAGGCTTCGCCCTCGGGCGCGGGCGCGGAGGCGACCTCGGCGAAGTCGATGGTGGTGAAGTCGGGGAACTTGCTCATGGTTTCAGGCTCCCTCGAAGGCGGCGGCGAAGCGCACCGGCGTCAGGGCCGGGCAGTGGCTGTCGGGACCAGGCAGGCGGACATCGGGACCAGCGACGGCGATGGCCTGTGGCGTCTCGACCTCCGGCGTCTTGTCGTCGGCGTTCGGGAAGACGGTGACCCCCAGGATCTTGCGGCTCTTGTCGGCGAAGGCGGCTTCCTGCGCTTTGCGGGTGCTCGCCACTGCGTCGGCGACGAGGCCGCTCTCCAACGCCTTGATGATCCCGCCGGCGGCCTCGATGGCCTGGAAGCCGCCCCAGGCGGCGCGGGCCATCTGGTCGGTCAGGCTGTCCAGGTACCAGGCCCCGCCGGCCGGATCGGCGACGCGGCCCAGATTGCTCTCTTCCATCAGGACGAGCTGGGTGTTGCGGGCCTGGCGGCGGGCGAAGGCGGTCGGCAAGCCGATGGCGTCGGTGAAGGCGTCCAGCAGGATCACGTCGGCCCCGCCGACCGCGCCGGCGAATCCGGCCGAGGTCAGGCGCAGCAGGTTGGTCCAGGCGTCGGCCTTGGCCAGCATCCGGCGCGAGGAGCGGACCTCGATCTTCGGGGCCACCGAAACACCGCAGGCGTCGGTCAGCCGCGCCCACATGGCCTTGGCCGCGCGGACCTTGGCGACGCCGGTGAAATATTCCCCGTCCAGGCTGACGCCGAGCACGATCCTGCCGAAGGCGTCTTCCATCGTCAGGCCCTGGCGGACCAGGGCCTTGGCGTAGGCGAGAGCGCTGGCGGTCATCATCGCCAGCTCCTCGGTATTGGAGCCGCCGGCCTCATGCGCGGCGCGGCCGGCAGCCAGGAACAGGCTGGCCTTGACGTAGGTCTGGGCCAGGCGCGAACCGACCGTGGCGGCGCTGAAGACGTGGCTCTCGATCGGGCCGGGGCTGACGCCGGCGGTCGCGAAGGCGGTGAGGGGATCCAGGTGGAAAGCCAGCGGCGCATTGGGCGCGGCCTTGGCCAAGGTCCCCAGCCAGTCGGCGGCCTTGGGGCCCAGGAAACCGGCGTCCAGGGCGACGGGAGCAAGGTCCACCAGCACGCCCGACAGCGCCTTGGCCAGGTCCTCGGCCGAACCCACCGCGACACCATTTTCGCCGGTCGGATCGATCTGCAGCAGCACCGAGGCCGCGCCGTTCTCCAGGTCCGTCAGGACATCCTTGGCGGTATGCGACACGTCGGGATGGGCGGCGCGGACGCGCAGGTCCCAGGGGCGATCCGGATCGCGGGCGCGCAGATCACGGGCCACCGCGACGCCGTCTTGTGCCGTGTACAGGGGCTGGATCGTCAGGCCGTCGGGCGTCTTGACCGTCAGGGCGTCGTCGAAGCTCTGGCCCTTCAGGGTCTTCTCGACCAGGGCCATCCAACGCGCGCGCGTCGCGTCGTCGCCTTGGGCGCCAAAATCCTCGGCCAGGGACGTCGTCGGCACGGTCAAAGCGTCTCTCTCCTGCGGTGCAGCATTTTTTGTCTTTTGGACCGTGATGCGCTCCTGCCCTTACGGCCGTCAAGTCTTGCGCCCGAACCAAACGCGCGTTTAATCTGATCGGTGATCACATATGTCGGCGCTCCAGACCGACTCAAAGGGGAACTCCTCCATGGCTCTGC
This sequence comes from Caulobacter sp. GW456-12-1-14-TSB4, assembly GCF_059424195.1. NCBI lineage: Bacteria > Pseudomonadati > Pseudomonadota > Alphaproteobacteria > Caulobacterales > Caulobacteraceae > Caulobacter > Caulobacter sp. GW456-12-1-14-TSB4. The sequence continues at coordinate 135,273 of NZ_JBWKZF010000011.1, read as the reverse complement.
CGCCGATCCTGCGCGACCGCCTGCGCCTGCCGGTCATCGCCTCGCCGCTGTTCATCATCAGCAATCCCGACCTGGTCATCGCCCAGTGCAAGGCCGGCATCGTCGGTTCGTTCCCGTCGCTGAACGCCCGTCCGATCTCGCAGCTGGACGAGTGGCTGCACCGCATCACCGAGGAACTGGCCGCCCACGACAAGGCCCATCCGGAGGCCCCCTCGGCGCCGTTCGCGGTCAACCAGATCGTCCACAAGACCAACAACCGGCTCGAGGAGGACATCGAGCTGTGCGTGAAGCACAAGGTGCCGGTGGTCATCACCTCTCTGGGCGCGCGCGAGGACCTGAACCAGGCGATCCACTCGTACGGCGGCATCACCCTGCACGACGTCATCACCGACCGCTTCGCTCGCAAGGCCATCGAGAAGGGCGCCGACGGCCTGATCCCGGTCGCGGCCGGCGCGGGCGGCCACGCCGGCACCCTGTCGCCGTTCGCGCTGATCCAGGAGATCCGCCAGTGGTTCGACGGGCCGGTGGCGCTGTCGGGCTCGATCGCCTCGGGCCGTTCGATCCTGGCCGCCCAGGCCATGGGCGCGGACCTGGCCTATATCGGCTCGGCCTTCATCGCCACGCAGGAAGCCAACGCCATCGAGGGCTACAAGCAGGGCATCGTCGAGGGCCGCGCCGACGGCATCGTCTATTCGAACCTGTTCACCGGCGTGCACGGCAATTACCTGCGCTCGTCGATCGTCGCGGCGGGCCTCGATCCCGAAAACCTGCCGGTCAGCGATCCGTCCAAGATGAGCTTCGGCTCGGGCGGCAACCAGGAGGCCAAGGCCTGGCGCGACATCTGGGGTTCGGGCCAGGGCATCGGCGCCATCGACCAGGTGCTGCCGGCCGCCGAACTCATCGCCAAGTTCGCTGCGGAGTACGAGCAGGCCAAGGCCGAACTGGCGGCCAAGACGGCGCTGACCTCCGGAAATCATTTGGCTTTCGCCGCCGAGTAGGCGGGTGGAGCACGGGGACGGAGCAGCCTCCGTCCCCGGCCTTCGCGGCGACGTGATGCTGGGAGCGACTTCAACCCGCTCCCGGAGCCGCCCATGTTCGACGACGTCACGCCTCGCCTCGGTCTGCCCTATGTGGTCGCCGCCCAGGCCCAGAAACACATCCCGATCAATGAGAGCTTGGCCCGGCTGGATGGCCTCGTGCAGCTGGCCGTCGAGAGCCGCTCGGTCTCGATCCAGCCGGCCAGCCCCGTCAGCGGCGCTGTCTGGATCGCGGCTTGGCCCGGTCCGCCCGCCGGGACTCTGATGCGCTTCGAGGCCGGCGCCTGGGAAGCGCTGACCCCCGCCGAAGGCGTGCTGGCCTGGGTCAAGGACGAGAACCAGATGGTCGCCTTCGACGGCGCGGCCTGGGTCCCGTTGTCGGCGACGTTCCGGAGCACCGTGGCGGCCCAGACGCCAAACCTTGCCAACACCCGGCTGGAGGTCCTGGAGCAGGAGGTCACGCTGTCGGGCGTCTCGACCGCCACCAGCATCGCCATCCCCAACCGCGCCATCGTGCTGGCGGTCTCGACCCGGACCACGGTCGCGGTCACCGGCGCGGCCTCTTACAACTGCGGCGTTTCGGGCGAGGTCAGCAAGTTCGGCGGTTCTCTGGGCGTGGCCAAGAATTCCAGCAACATCGGGGTGGTCGGGCCGACGGCCTACTACGCCGACACGCCGGTGCTGATCAGCGCGGTCAGCGGCAGCTTCACCGCCGGCAAGGTGCGGGTGGCCATCCACGTGCTGCGGTTCGACGCACCTGCTTCGGTCGCCTGACGCGTTGACGGCGGCGGCTTGGGCGGCTACACGCGCCTCACCTTTGGGGAGTAGCCGCCCGCATCCATCAGTGGGCCCCGCCGTCAACACACTCGGTCTTCGGACCGTGGCGCGGGGAAGGGAAGCTGAAGTTCAAGCTTCCTTGGCGAGACCAATGGCGCCGATTTTCATCCGGGCCGGGTGGACGTCGACGCTATTGGCATGCGCCCGGCCCGGAGGACTATTTCAAATGGAAGCCCTGCTCGTCTCGACCCTGGTCGTGGCCATCGCCGAAATCGGCGACAAGACCCAGCTGCTGGCCATCATCCTGGCCACGCGGTTCAAGAAGCCGATCCCGATCATCATGGGCATCCTGGTCGCCACCCTGGCCAACCACGCCCTGGCCGCCACGGCCGGTTACTGGGTGTCGGATTTCCTGAGCGGCGAGTGGTTCCGCTGGGCCATCGCCGTGTCGTTCATCGCCATGGCTGGCTGGGCGCTGATCCCCGACAAGGCCGATGACGAAGAGGGCCAGAGCGTTGGCCGCTATGGCGTGTTCGCGACGACGGCCATCGCCTTCTTCCTGGTCGAGATGGGCGACAAGACCCAGATCGCCACCGTGGCCCTGGGCGCCAAGTTCCACTCGATCGCCTGGGTCGCCGCCGGCACCACCCTGGGCATGATGCTGGCCAATGTCCCGGCCGTGTATCTGGGCGAGGCCGCCACCAAGATCGTGCCGCTGAAGTATGTGCGGATGGGCGCGGCGCTGATCTTCCTGCTGCTGGGTATCTGGCAGGTGGCCGAGCTGACGGGGCTGTTGAAGTAGACACCCCAACGGCTATGAGGGGCGGAGCAAGGAGTTCCGTCCCTCATGACTCAAGATCCGCGCGGTTGGGAGTTCTGGATCGACCGGGGCGGCACGTTCACCGACATCGTCGCGCGGCGGCCGGACGGGTCGCTGGTCACCCACAAGCTGCTGTCGGAAAATCCCGAGCACTATGCCGACGCCGCCGTGGCGGGTGTCCGGGCGCTGTTGCCGCACGGCGCGACCATCGACGCGGTGAAGATGGGCACCACGGTGGCCACCAACGCGCTGCTCGAGCGCAAGGGCGAGCCGACGGTGCTGGCGATCACCAGCGGTCACGCCGACGCCCTGCGGATCGGCTACCAGGCGCGGCCCAAGCTGTTCGAACGCCATATCGTCAAGCCCGAAGCCCTCTACGATCGCGTCGTCGAGATCGATGAGCGGATGAGCGTCGAGGGGGCCGTGCTGCGGCCGCTCGATGAGGCCGCAGCGCAGGCAGGCCTGCAGGCGGCGTTCGACGAAGGCTTCCGCGCCATCGCCATCGTGCTGCTGCACGGCTTCCGCTTCACCGACCACGAGGCGCGGGTGGCGGCGATCGCGCGCGAGATCGGCTTCACCCAGGTGTCGGTCAGCCATGAGGTCAGCCCGCTGATGAAGCTGGTCGGGCGCGGCGACACGACGGTGGTCGACGCCTACCTGTCGCCGATCCTGCGGCGGTATGTGGATCAGGTCGCCGGCGCGCTGGGTCACGACACGCGGCTGCTCTTCATGCAGTCGAACGGCGGGCTGACCGACGCGCGGGCGTTCCGGGGCAAGGACGCCATCCTGTCCGGCCCGGCTGGCGGCGTGGTCGGCATGGCGCGGACGGCGGGCGAGGCCGGCTTCGAGCGCGTGATCGGCTTCGACATGGGCGGCACCTCGACCGATGTCTGCCACTATGCCGGCCAGTACGAGCGGGCCTTCGAGACCGTGGTGGCCGGCGTGCGGATGCGCGCGCCGATGATGAACATCCACACCGTGGCGGCGGGCGGTGGCTCGATCTGTAGCTTCGACGGCGCGCGACTGCGGGTGGGCCCGGCTTCGGCCGGTGCCGTGCCAGGACCGGCGGCCTACCGCCGGGGCGGGCCGCTGACCGTCACCGACTGCAACGTCATGCTGGGCAAGCTGCGGCCGGAGTTCTTCCCCAAGGTGTTTGGCCCCAACGCCGACCAGCCGCTGGACGCCGAGGCGGTCTCACGAGGTTTCGAGGCGGTGTCGGCGCAGATCGAAGCCGCGACCGGCAGGGCCATGACCCCGCAGGAAGTGGCCGAGGGCTTCGTCACCATCGCCGTCGAGAACATGGCCAAGGCCGTGCGGCAAATCTCGATCCAGCGCGGCTACGACGTCACGCGCTATGTGCTGGCCTGCTTCGGTGGGGCGGGCGGGCAGCATGCCTGCCTGGTCGCCGACGCGCTGAGCATGACCAAGGTGATGATCCACCCGTTCGCGGGCGTGCTGAGCGCCTACGGCATGGGCCTGGCCGACCTGCGCCTGATCCGCGAGGAGACGGTCGAGCGGCCGCTCGACGCGGCGGGCGATCTGGCCGACCGCGCGAAGGTGCTGGCCGCCGAGGCCGAAGCGGCCTTGCGCGCCCAGGACGTGCCGATGGCCTCGGTCGAGACGGTCGCCAGCCTGCGGGTAAAGTACGCCGGCACCGATACGCCGCTGGTCGTGCCGTTCGGCGATCGGGTTCGCGAGGCGTTCGAGGAATTGCATCAGCGCCGCTTTGGCTTCACCTCGCCCACGACGCCGCTGGTGGTCGAGACGCTGTCGGTCGAAGCGATCGGGCATTCGGATGCGGGAGACGCACCAGAACCTAAATCTAGTGCGTTTGCGGAAGTCGGTCCGCTCGCCACTGTCGAAGCCCGCATGGCCGGCGAACTCCACAGCACCCCCGTCTTCGACCGCGAAGCCTTGGCGATCGGCGCCGAGATTCTCGGCCCGGCCATCATCCGCGAGGCCACCGGCACCACCGTCGTCGAGCCCGGCTGGCGCGCGACCGTCGACGCCCACCTGAACCTGATCCTCGACCGGGTCGTCGCCCTGCCGACCCGCAAGGCCATCGGCACGCAGGCCGACCCCGTCATGCTGGAGGTGTTCAACAACCTCTTCATGGCCGTGGCCGAGGAGATGGGCTTCGCGCTGCAGAACACGGCGTATTCCGTGAACATCAAGGAGCGGCTCGACTTCTCCTGCGCCCTGTTCAGCCGCGACGGCGACCTGATCGCCAATGCCCCGCACATGCCGGTGCACCTGGGCTCGATGGGCGACAGCGTGCGGGCTATCCGCGACGGCCGCGAGCACGACGGTCGAGGCATGCGGCCCGGCGACGTCTACATGCTGAACGCGCCCTACAACGGCGGCACCCACCTGCCGGACGTGACGGTGGTGATGCCGGTGTTCGACGCGGCGGGGGTCTTGCTGTTCTACGTCGCCGCGCGCGGGCACCAGGGCGACATCGGCGGGATCACGCCGGGCTCGATGCCGCCGACCAGCAAGACGGTCGAGGAGGAGGGCGTCCTGATCGAGAACTTCCTGCTGGTCGAGGGCGGGCGGTTCCTGGAGACCGAGACGCGCGCCCTGCTGGCCTCGGGCAAGTGGCCGGCGCGCAATCCCGACCAGAACATCGGCGACCTCAAGGCCCAGATCGCCGCCTGCGCGCGCGGAGCCGAGGCCCTGACCGGCATGGTCGCCGAGTTCGGCCAGGACGTCGTCGAGGCCTATATGGCGCACGTCCAGGACAACGCCGAGGAGGCCGTCCGTCGCGTGCTGGCGAAGACCCGGAGCGGGTCGTTCGCCTACGAACTGGACGACGGAGCGGTGGTCCGCGTGGCCATCGATGTTGATCAGCAAGCCCGTACCGCCCGCGTCGATTTCACCGGCACCAGCGACCAGGTCCCGACCAACTTCAACGCCCCGGCCTCGATCTGCCGGGCGGCGGCGCTGTACGTGTTCCGCACCCTGGTCGACGACGAGATCCCGATGAACGACGGCTGCCTGCGGCCGGTCGAGCTGGTGATCCCCGAGGGCTCGATGCTGCGGCCGCGCTATCCGGCGGCGGTGGTGGCCGGCAATGTCGAGACCAGCCAGGTGGTGGTCGACGCCCTCTATGGCGCGCTTGGCGTGATGGCCGGGGCGCAGGGAACGATGAACAACTTCACGTTCGGCGACGAGCGGCGGCAGTACTACGAGACCATCTGCGGCGGCTCGGGGGCGGGGCCGGACTTCGCCGGGACCGACGCGGTCCAGACCCACATGACCAACAGCCGCCTGACCGATCCCGAGGTGCTTGAGACCCGCTATCCGGTGCTGGTCGAGGCCTTCGGGGTCCGGCGCGGTTCGGGCGGGCAGGGGAGCTATCGCGGCGGCGACGGCGTGGTGCGCAAGATCGGCTTCCGCGAGCCGATGACCGCCACCTTGCTGTCCAACCGCCGCCGCGTGCCGCCGTTCGGGCTGGAGGGCGGTGGTCCGGGCGAAGTCGGCAAGGCGCGGGTCGAGCGGACTGACGGTTCCATTCAGGCGATGTCCGCCACCGATCTCGTCGAGGTCGGCGCGGGCGATAGCATCGTCATCGAGACGCCGGGCGGCGGCGGTTGGGGGAAAGCGTGAAGGCCTCGGTTCTCTTCGTCTGCCTGGGCAACATCTGTCGCTCGCCCCTGGCCGAGGGCGCGTTCCGCGCCGAGGCGCAAGCCTTGGGCCTGGACGTCACGGTCGATAGCGCCGGCATGGGCGGCTGGCACACGGGCGAGGCCCCGGACCCCCGTTCGGTGGCCGTGGCGCGCCGCAACGGCGTCGATATCGGCGGCCAACGGGCGCGCCAGGTGAAGGCCGACGACTTCCGGACCTTCACCCACATCTACGCCCTGGACCACGACAACCTGCGCGGCCTGCTGCAGATCGCGCCGTCGGATGCGACCGCCGAGGTGGGGTTGCTACTGGACCTGGTCAAAGGCCATCGCGGACGGGCCGTGGCCGACCCGTACTATGGCGATGACGCCGGGTTCGATGTGACGTGGAGCGACGTGGTGATGGCGTCGCAGGCGTTGGCGCAGCGGCTGGTGGAAGAGGGCTGGCGCTAGCTGAGGGGCCGAAACCTCGTCCTTCGACAAGCTCAGGATGAGGTTTCTAGTGCAGCGCTCGAATTAGTCTTCATCCTGAGCTTGTCGAAGGACGAGGGCCGGCCCTCAGTGCAGCGTGGGCCGCCGGACAGGCTGAACCACCACCTCCGGCTCGTCGAACCGCATCGGCAGCGCCATGCCGTCATTGGCCAGCGCCGTGTTCAGGAACCGCGCCATGACCGTCACGGTCTCGGGCGTGATCACCATGCCCTCGATCAGGCGGCCGGCGATCTCGGGGGAGGCGGGGCAGACGCCGCAGGCGGTGATCAAGCGCTGTTCGTCGTCGGCGTAGCCCTTGCAGCAGGGCGCGGAGACGCAGAGCGGGCGGCGGACCTGGCCCTCGATGGCGCTCATCATCAGGATGAAGGCGGTGGCCACGCGGGGCGAGACGAAGGCCCCGGCCTTCTTCGACAGTCGCTGGCCGGGCTCCTCACCGAGGACGCGGGCGGTGACCCACTGGCGCAGCATCCAGAGCAGGATCCGCTCGCCGTCGGCCAGGCCGACCGGGCCGCAGTGGGTCAGGTGAGTCTCAGAGAAAGGGTCGGACCGCACGCCGGAAATCTCCTCGCCTGGCAGGGGGCCGACACCCGCCCTGGCGAACCGATCTCGGTGAGCGGCCCGACGCGTTCTTGCGAACACATCGCAACTAGACGGGATGTGTAGTTGCGAGTCAATTGCAAAAACGCGCCGGCGTGATTTAACCGCCGAAACCGCCCCGGAAGCTGCGGCTGGAATAGCTGCTGCCGCTGGAGGAGCCCTTGCCCGTGGCGTAGCTGGAGCTGCCGCGGAAGCTGCTGCGGGCGTAGCTGCGATCACCGCCGAAGCCGCCGCGCGACACGACCGAGGTGCGGGTCTGCACCTTCGGCGGGGTCTGGCGGATATTGGCCGGCGGATCGATGCTTTCGCGGGTGATCACCGTGCGGCCGGTGTTGTAGTCGCGATCGAGGCGCCCGCCCCAGGTCGAGTAGTAGCCATCGTCCCGGTGATAGAGGCCGGTGCCGCGATAGCCGCCGCCGTTCAGCATCTGGCCGACCACGAAGCCCGCCAGCAGCGGGGTGAAGAAGCTGCCGCTCGAACCGTTGTTGTAGCTGCGCGGCACGCAGTTGCCGACGCCGTAGACGTCCTCGCAGGTGGCGCGTTCGTCGTAGCGCGGCGCGTTCTCTTCGTTGTCCTTCTGGGCCGCGGCGTAGGAGGTGCGGCACTGGTCGTCGGTCAGGTCGTTGGCCTTCAGGCACTCCTGCAGGGTCTTGTAGTCGTAGGCCTGGACCTGTTCGCCGCGATTGGGGTCCCAGGTGGCCTGCCCGGCGGGATCGCCGCAGCCGGCCAGGCCCAGGGTGGCCGCGCCCGCGACCATGGTGGTCAGCTTCAGCGAGGTCGAGCGTTTGCGCGTGGTCATGGGAAGCGTCCTCACGCGGTCATGCAGGCGGCGTTCAGCAGGCCGACCGCGATGGAGATGCCGGCCAGGTAGATGCCGATCGAGGTCTCACCGTTCTCGATGCGCGCCTTGACGTCGGGCAGGGCGACCAGGCGCACGCCGGTGAAGGCGGCGATCTGGATGACGCCCGCGACGGTCGCCCAGGCGGCGAATTCCGGCAGGCTGACGGTGTGGCTCAGCGCCGAGGCCAGGGGCAGGGCGTAGCCGATCAGGGCGCCGGCCAGCGAGACGGCGGCGGCGTTGTTGCCCGAACGGATCAGCGCCTTCTCGTTATAGGGCGTCACCCACTGGTAGATGTACTTGAAGGCGATGGTGAACAGGCCGGCCACGACGAAGGCCAGCAGGAAGGCGATCGCGCCGTCCGTGAAACCGATGAAGTCGAACATTCTTGGGGTCCCCCTAGGCCTTGAACTCGCCGGCCGACAGCGGCAGGCCGATCATCATTTCGTGGGTTACGTCGCCGCCTTCGGGCTCCAGCGTCAAGGCGAGCATCAGCTCGCGCCCGTCGCCGTCCGCCAGGTCGCGATGGAACAGCATGGTGGTCTGGAACAGGCGCTTGTCCGGAACGGTCGAGGCGCGGTCGTAATAGACGTCTTCCCAGAAGGTCACCGGGTCCTGCTGTTCGGCCTCCTCGCCGAACCAGAAGCGCCGATATTCGGGAAGGTCGGGCGGGGTGAACGTCCGGGCGCTCAGGCGCTGGGCCCAGGCGAAGCGGCTGCCGTCGCCGGTCCCGCTGCCGGGATACTCGCTGGCCCATGGCAGGAAGATCGTGAAGTCGTCGGCCGTCGCGCCGTCGGGGTCGTTGGAGACCGCCTGGAACAGGATCTCGTCCTCGGTATAGAACCGATGGACATAGCCGCCGTCGCTCAGCTGGATCAGGCCCTGGGCGGTGATCTCCAGCGTATCGCGATCGAGGGCGAAGCGGGTCTCGGAACCGAAGCGACGCCAGGTCAGCGGATCCAGGATCACGGTCCGGCCGATGGTGACGTTACGGACAACGGGCAGGGCGGCCTGGGGCTGCTTGTCCTTGCCGCCGAAAAGCTTACCGAACATCAGTCCTAGACTCCCATCGGATCGGCCAGCCGCCGCTGAGCGACATAGAACAGGCGCGCGCCCGCCGGAAGGTCTGCCTGGCTGCGGACGTCGAACGAAGGCTGGGCGGCGCCAGCGGCCTGCCAGGCCAGCAGGGTGGCGTCCTTGGCGTGCAGGCGCTGGGCGGCCTGGTCGATCGTCGAGGCCGCGCCGCCGCGCCACTCGGCGCAATACAGGGTGGCCGAGTCGTCCAGGTGGCTGATCAGGGCGTTCAGGACGCGGCTGGCGCCGGGGTCCTGCACCGCGCGGACCACCAGCTCGGGGCCGGGCGCGATGATCGACTCGACCTGCGGGCAGTGCAGCTTCAGCAGGTTCGCGGCGTGATGGTCCTGGAAATAGCAGACCACGTGGGCGGTTTCGTTGATGCCGCTGACGGCCAGGGCGGCGGCCAGGGTGTCGGGATCGTTGTCGGTATAGATGGCCACGCGGCGGGCGTTGGGGACACCGGCGCGGCGCAGCTCGGCCGGATCGGTCAGGGCGCGAGCCCGGATGTAAAGCACCCGCTCGTCAGGATCGGCGAGCTCCTTGCGGGTGACCAGCACCACGCGCCCGCCATGGGCCTCGGCGTGCAGCTCGTCGATCATCTTGGGGGTCTGGTCGGGCACGAAGCCGATGACCACGGTGGTGTCCGTCATGCGTCCATAGTCTCCGCGGCCTTCCTTGCGCCGCCGCCAGAAGTCGCCCACGGCGGCGAGGCTCTTGGCCACGATCGTCGTGAAGATGGCGATCGCCCCCGGGAAGATGAAGATCGCCGTGACCAGGCGTCCGGCGGACGTCTGGGGGCTGAGGTCTCCGTAGCCTACCGTATAGGCGGTGGTCAGGTACCAGTAGAGGAACTCGACCGGCGTGACGATCTTGGCTTCGCCATCCAGGGCCAGGACCAGCCAGGAGAGGCCGGCGTGAACCGTCGCCGCCGCGGCCAGAACCCACCAATGCAGTTCCGCGACGGCGAAATGCACGCGGTCAACAGCACGGCGCAGCAGAATGACGAACGACAAGCTTGCCCCCGACCCTAGGTCAACTGCAGGATGAGCCTGCCCGGTCTCTTGTCAAGCGTTCATGGTATGCATACATGTAACGCATGCCCGCCAGGACGACCAGAGGCGCTCAGGCCGCCGAACGAACCCGCGCATGGCGCGAGGCGCGACGCAAGGCCGGCTTCGTCAAGATCGAGGTCTGGGCCCCGGCGGCATGTAAGCCCGACATCCTCTCGGCCGTCCAGGCCATCGTCGTGGAATCGGCGCGCGGGCCTACCCTGAACAGCAACCCCCATCCCCCCAAGGGCGTCAGACACATGGATTCCGTTATCGACACCGCCTGGACGATCCACAGCCTGCGCGACGCGCTGGTGGACAGCGCCCTCGTGCGCGAAGGCGAGCTGACCGCCACCGTGGTCGAGGGCGTCGAGCCCGTGCTGCAGGTCGTGATGCATGAGTTCGGCGACCTGCCGATCTATGTCAGCGGCGGCGCGCTGCAGCTGGTCGTCTCGACGCTGCTGTGGCCCTGCGACGAACAGAACGACCGCGCGGCCTTCAACGAGTTCCTGCTCAAGGCCCAGAAGATCGTGCCGCTGTCGAATTTCGGCATCACCAGCGTGGATGGCCGTGACTATTACGAGCTGATGGGCGAAATCTCGTCCAAGACCACCTTGCAGACGCTGATCATCGAGCTGCGCACCCTGGCCGACAACGCCATCGCCGCCGCCAGCGACCTGCGCGACACGTTCGAAAAAAGCCGCGCGTCGGCCGCCTAAAGAATTGGACCTGGAGACTTACTGATGTCGATCTGGAGCAAGCTCTCGGCCCTGTTCCGTGGGACCGCGCACGACGGCGCGCAGACCATCGTGGACGCCAACGCCCTGAGGATCCTGGACCAGGAAATCCGCGACGCCGACAACGCCCAGGGCAAGGCCCGGGACGAGCTGGCCAAGCTGGTCGCCCGCCGCCGCAGCCTGGAGACCGAGGTCGGCCAGCTGACCGAGCAGGCGCGCAAGTACGAGTCCTCGGCCCGCGCGGCGATGAACAAGGGCGACCAGGCCCTGGCCCTGGAAGTGGCCCAGCGCATCGCCGACCTCGAGAAGGACTCGGGCCAGAAGGCCACGCAGATGAACGAGCTGCGCGCGGCTGAAGAGAAGCTGCGCACGATCATCGCCCAGACCGACACCAAGGTCGAAGCGCTGCGTCGCGAGATCGAGATCGTGAAGGTCAACGAGAGCGTCCAGAAGGCCCAGGCCGCCGTGATCTCGCGCTCGGGTTCGGCCAGCGGCGTCGTCGGCTCGGCCGCCGATAGCTTGAAGCGCATCAAGGAGCGCCAGTCGGTTCGCGAGGAGCAGTTCCGCCTGCACAGCGAGTCGGAAGACCGCAAGACCGGCGCCGATCTCGACGCCAAGCTCGCGGCCGCCGGCATCCTGCCGGGCGGTGGCGGCGCCGAGGACGTGCTGGCCCGCCTGATGGCTCCGAAGGACGAGGCTCTGCCCGCCCCGATGCTGGCCATCGAGGACAAGCAGAAGGTCAACAAGGACGGCTCGGACGCCTGATGCGCCGCATTGATCTGACCCCTCGGCCCGACTGGAAGTCCAAGGCCGAGGCGGTCGGCTTCACCTGGCACCACGCCGATGGTCGTCGCTACTGGGACGAACGGGCCGCCTACGCCTTCACGCTGGAGGAGGTCGAGGGCCATCTGGAGCCGGCGACCGAGGCGCTGCACAAGCTGTGCCTGGAACTGGTCGACGACGCGGTGAAGAGCGACGCCCTGATGGCGCGTCTGCAGATTCCCGAGGCCGCGCGCGATCTGGTCGCCGCTTCGTGGGCGGCGCGCGATCCGTCGCTCTACGGCCGCTTCGACTTCGCCTATGACGGGGCGGGGCCGCCCAAGCTCTACGAATACAACGCCGACACCCCGACCAGCATCTATGAGGCCGGCGTGTTCCAGTGGCTGTGGCTTGAGGACCTGATCGCCCAGGGTCTGTTGCCGGAGAGCACGGACCAGTTCAACAGCCTGCACGACCAGCTGGGCGACCGCTTCAAGGCGATCTTCCCGAACGGCGGCTTCGTCCACTTCGCCAGCGTGCCCGACTTCGTCGAGGACCGGCAGACGGTGCGGTTCCTGGAGGACATGGCGGCCCTGGCAGGGCTGGAGCCCAAGTTCGTGCCGATCCAGGAGATCGGCCTGGACGCCGACGGTCGCTTCGTCGACCAGGACAACTACATCATCGGCGCGATCTTCAAGTTGCATCCCTGGGAAGAGATGTTGCGCGAGCCCTATGCGGCCAACATCGCCGGCTCGGGCGCGCTGTTCCTGGAGCCGCCGTGGAAGGCGGTGCTGTCGAACAAGGCCTTGCTGCCCCTCTTGTGGGAGCGCCATCCGGGGCATCCGAACCTGCTGGAGACCTATTTCGACGACGACCCCAAGGTCGAGCGGCTGGGTAACAGCTACGCCCGCAAGCCGCTGTTCAGCCGCGAGGGCGCGAACGTTGAGCTCTGGAAGGACGGCCGCAAGGGCCGGGTGCTGGACCTGGGCTATGGCGAGGAAGGCTGGATCCGCCAGGAACTGAAGCCGCCGCCGAAGTTCGGCGTGAACTATCCGGTGGTCGGCTCGTGGGTGATCGGCGACGTGGCGGCCGGCATCGGCGTGCGCGAGGATCGCGGCCGGGTGACGCGCGATCGCTCGCGGTTCGTGCCGCACATCATCGAGGGTTGAGGCGGTGGGCAAGCGGAGCGGCGTTCCGGAGACGGACGCGGCCATCGCGGCGCTTTCGACCGAGGCGTTGAGACGTGAGATCCGATCCGCCGAACTGCACTTGCCACATCTGGGCATCCTGCCGCGCAAGGGCCTGCAGAAGCGCCTGCATCGTCTCTACAAGGCGCTCGCCGAACGCGAAGGCTGACCGCGACGAAGCGTCTCCGTTGCGGCTCGTTTCATCTCGGTAGGAAACCGGTATCATTCCCGTGAGACAAGGCGTTCAACGACAACGACGCCTGCCGGGGAGAGACGTCCAGATGACCCACCGCGCCGCCATGATCGGCCTGTTCCTGAGCGCCAGCCTGTTGGCCGCGCCAGCCTTCGCCAGCGTCATCGGAACCAACATCCCCGCTCAGCCGATCACCGCCGAACGGATCGCCGCCCTGCCAGCCGCCCAGCAGCCGGCGTGGAAGGCCTATCTCGACCGCTCGATCGCCCAGGAGAAGGCCGACCGCGCCGCCCTGGCCGCCGAGCTGAAGCCGGGTGAAGCTACCCCGCCGCAGCCGCCGACCGGCCATGGCGACAACGGCATGGTCCTGAACAAGGACGCGGCCTGGTACGCCTCGCCCGAAGCGCGCCACATCGCCGACGTCATCGTCAGCTTCCAGACCCCGGCCGGCGGCTGGAGCAAGAACCAGGACCGCACCGGCGCCCTGCGCCTGCCGGGCCAGCCCTGGCACTCGGACAACAATTCCAAGCACCTCAGCGAGACCGATTTCGACGCCGCCCGCGATCCCAAGTGGGGCTATGTTGGCACGCTGGACAACAACGCCACCATCACCGAGATGCGCTTCCTGGCGAAGGTCGCGGCGCAGCTGCCGGGCAAGGATGGCGAGGCCTATCGGGCGAGCTTCCTCAAGGGCGTCCACTACCTGCTGGCGGCGCAGTTCCCGAACGGCGGCTGGCCGCAGGTCTGGCCGCTGCAAGGCGGCTACCACGACGCGGTCACCTTCAACGACAATGCGGTGTCCGAAGCCGCCGACCTGCTGACCGAGGTGTCGGAGGCCAAGACCGACTTCGCCTTCGTCCCGGCCGAGCTGCGCGCCAAGTCGGGCGCGGCCGCCAAGAAGGGGCGCGCGGTGATCGTCGCCGCCCAGATCCGCGTGAACGGCAAGCCGGCCATCTGGGGCCAGCAGGCCGACCCGTTCACGCTTGAGCCGGTCTCGGGCCGCAACTACGAGCCGCCGGCCCTGTCGACGGGCGAGAGCGCCGACCTGCTGGTTTATCTGATGAGCCTGCCCGATCCGACCCCGGCCGAGATCGCCGCCGTCCACGCGGGCGTCGCCTGGCTGAAGGGCGCGGCGATCATGGACAAGGCCTGGATCGGCGGGAAGGAAAACCCCGAAGGCCGCCGCCTGGTCGATCAGCCGGGCGCGGGGCCGATCTGGTCGCGCTACTACGACACCGCCGGCAAGCCGGTCTTCGGCGAGCGCGACAAGACCCTGCGCGACAACGCCAACGAGCTCTCGCTGGAGCGTCGCAACGGCTATGCGTGGTTCGGCACGGCGCCGGCCAAGGCGATCAAGGCGTATGAGGGCTGGGTGAAGACGCACCCGGCCGCTTAACCCAATTCTTGTCATCCCGGCCGAAGCGAAGCGTAGAGCCGGGACCCAGGGGCGGCCGGCACAGCGTTCACGCCCCCCTGGGTCCCGGACAGCCTCTGCGAGGCTTCCGGGATGACAAGTGTGGGGCGGTTAGAGCGTTCTGAGAATTCGCACGGCCTCAGCGACCGCCGCCTCGTCGGTGTCCCGCAATTCCGGCGGGACGAAACCCATCTCATTCAACTTCGAGCCCGGCTCGGCGCCCGGGATCGGGCCGCTGAACGAGCCGTGGACTTCGCGGACGCCGGTCCGCTTCACTAGCTCGGCGACGTTCTGCGGCTTCACGCCCGCGCCGGCCAGGATGCCGATGCGGCCGTCGGCCTGCTCGACCAGCGCCGCGATCCGCTCCGCGCCCGCCTGCGCCGTCAGGGCGCCGCCCGAGGTCAGCACCCGTTCGAAGCCCAGCGCGATCGCCGCCTCCAGGGCCACCGACTGATCCGGCACGAGATCGAACGAACGGTGCAGGCTCATGCCCAGGCCCTTCGAATGCTCGACCAGGAGTTTCAGCGCGGCGAGATCCAGCTGCCCATCCGGCAGGTTCGCCCCGATCACCACGCCCGCCAGGCCGTATTCCCGCACCGCGTCGATATCGCGCCGGATGTGGTCCAGGTCGCCGGCGTCGTAGCAGAAGTCGCCATTCCGAGGACGGATCATCGGATAGATCGGGATCGGCGCGCCGGCCGCCTGGGCCATCAGGCCGGGAGCGGGGGTCAGGCCCTGCAGCGCCAGGGCCGCGCAAAGTTCGATCCGATCCGCCCCGCCTTTGATCGCCGCCGCCAATCCGGCGGGCGTGTCGACACAGACTTCCAGGAGAATGTGGCCAGCGGTCATGCTCTGCTCCAGCGTGTGGTACGGATTCGCAACGCGGCCTTGTTGGAGCATAGGAATGTTGAATCGTAGAGGCCTGATCGGCGCTTCGCTCGTCGGATCGACCCTGTTGGGGGCGAAGGCCTCGGCTGCGGAACCCGTGACCAAGCTGGACGGGCCTTGCGTGATCTCCACCTGGGACTTCGGCGTCGCCGCCAACCAAGCCGCGTGGGCGGTGCTGTCCAAGGGCGGCCGGGCGCTGGACGCGGTCGAGGCCGGCGCGCGCATCCCCGAGCAGGACCTGAAGAACCACAGCGTCGGCCGCGCCGGCTATCCGGACCGCGACGGCCACGTCTCGCTGGACGCCTGCATCATGGACGAGCTGGGCAACTGCGGCGCGGTCGCCGCGCTGGAGCACATCGCGCATCCGATCTCCGTCGCCCGCAAGGTCATGGAGAAGACCCCACACGTGATGCTCGTCGGAGCCGGCGCCCTGCAGTTCGCGATCGAGCAGGGCTTCACCTACGAGGAGCTGCTGACCCCGGAATCCAAGACCGCCTGGGAGGCCTGGAAGAAGGAGGCCAAGTACCAGCCCAAGGCCAACAGCGAGAACGCCGACTACGGCAAGACCTCGGGTCAGCTGGGAACGCCGGGCGGGGCGAACAACCACGACACCATCGGCATGCTGGCCATCGACGCCAAGGGCGACATCGCCGGCGCCTGCACCACCAGCGGCATGGCCTGGAAGATGCGTGGCCGGGTCGGCGACAGCCCGATCATCGGGGCTGGCCTCTATGTCGACAACGAGGTCGGCGGCGCCACCTCGACCGGCGTCGGCGAGGAGGTGATCCGCAATGTCGGCAGCTTCCTGGTCGTGGAGCTGATGCGCCAGGGCCGCTCGCCCGAGGCCGCCTGCCGCGAGGCCGTCGAGCGCATCCTGAAGAAGAAGCCCAACGCCAAGGAATTCCAGGTCGGCTTCCTGGCGGTCAACAAGCAGGGCGAGGTCGGGGCCTGGGCGATCCAGAGCGGCTTCAGCTACGCCCTGTGCGACGGCAAGAAACAGGACCTGCTGCTGCCGGGCAAGGCGACGTACCAACTGACGACGTAAAGAGGGTAGGCGCTAGCGTAACGCGGTTATAGCGTGCCGGCCTCAAGTTCAGAGGGAGCCCGCCATGTGCGATGACGATATCCATCCAGGCCTCGTGCACGACCCCCGCCTTTCGCGTCGCGCGTTCGGCCTGCTGACGGTCGCGGCCACCGGCGTCGCCTCGGTCGCCTATGCCGACGACACGGTCGAGGAGAAGGACGTCGAGGTGAAAACCCCCGACGGCGTGGCCGACGCGGCGCTGTTCTATCCCAAGGCCAAGGGCAAGTACCCGGCGGTGCTGCTGTGGCCCGACGTCATGAGCCTGCGCCCGGTATTCCGCGACATGGGTCGTCGCCTGGCCTCGGCCGGCTATGTGGTGCTGGTCCCCAACCTCTATTACCGGGTCAAGAAGGCCCCGGTGGTCGAGGGGGCGTTCAACTTCGCCAACCCCGATGACCGCGCCAAGCTGACGCCGCTGCGCGCTTCGGTGACGACGGAAGGCACGTTCAAGGACGCGGCAGCCTACATCGCCTTCCTCGACGCGCAGGCCAAGACCAACAAGGCCAAGAAGGCCGGCGTCCAAGGCTACTGCATGGGCGGCCCGCTCTCGTTCCGCACGGCCGGCGCGGTTCCGGCTCGGATCGGCGCGGTGGCGACTTTCCACGGCGGCGGCCTGTGGACCGACAAGGACGACAGCCCGCACCTGCAGATCGCCAAGACCCATGCCGACTACCTGATCGAGGTCGCCGACAACGACGACAAGCAGGACCCGACCGTGAAGGACAAGCTGAAGGCCGCCTTCGCCGAGGCCAAGCGCCCGGCCCAGATCGAGGTCTTCGCCGGCTGCGCCCACGGTTGGACCGTCAAGGGCAGCCAAGTCTACAACGAGGAAGGGGCCGAGCGGGCCTGGACCAATCTGCTGGCGCTGTACAAGAAGGCGCTGGGCTAGAGCCCTCCGTCTCCCATCGCCCTTTTCCGCTCGACAAATCTCCACGGCGCCGCTCGATTGAGCGAACAGCGTTCTGGAGGGGCGGATGAGAGCGATGGGGCGACGCGCTGCGGCCGCGGCGGGCTTGATCCTGGGTCTGGCGACGGCGTCGACCGGCTGGGCCCAGGCGATCATCGACATGCACCTGCACGCGCTACCGGCGGACGGGCAGGGGCCGCCGCCAGTCTATGTCTGCGCGCCGTATGACACGATGCCCCGGCGAGATCCGCGCTGGGATGCGCGGACCTACGCAATGAAGACCTTCGCGGAGAAGCCGACCTGCGCCCATCCGCTGCTCTCGCCCAGGACGGACGGCGAGCTGCGTGAGCAGAGCCTGGAGGCGCTTCGCAAGTACGACATCCTGGCGGTGACCAGCGGCCCGCCGGACTTCGTCGCCGCCTGGAAGAAGGCCGACCCCAAGCGCATCCTGCCGGCCGTCTATGTCGACATGTCCGACCCGCCGCCGATCGCGGCGCTGCGGGCGCTGCACGCAGCGGGGCAGATGGTGGTGCTGGGCGAAATCGCGGCTCAGTATGACGGCATCGCGCCCAATGATCCGAAGCTGGAACCCTACTGGGCGCTGGCCGAGGAGCTGGATATCCCCGCCGCCATCCATATTGGCCCAGGCCCGCCCGGCGCCGCCTATCTGGGTCTGACCAAGTACCGCGCCAGCCTGTCCGATCCGCTGCTGCTAGAGGACGTGCTGGTCCGGCATCCCAAGCTTCGGCTCTACGTGATGCACGGCGGCTGGCCGAACGTCGACCGGATGATCGCGCTGCTCTACGCCCACCCGCAGGTCTATCTGGACGTCGCCGTCATCGACTTCACCCAGCCCCGCGCGGAGTTCCATCGCTACCTGCGACGACTGGTCGAGGCGGGCTATGGCGACCGGATCATGTTCGGCTCCGACCAGATGGTCTGGCCCAGCGCGATCGGCGCGGCGATCGAGGCGATCACCTCCGCCGACTTCCTCACCGCCGCCCAGACGAAAGCGATCCTGCACGACAACGGCGCGCGGTTCCTACGGCTAGATGAGAAGAAATAGGAGCCGCCGCGCCTCTTCCGGCGGAGAGGCGCGGCGGCCTTTGCGTCAGGCTTTCAGCCAGGCGATGAGTTCTGGTCCGAGCAGCTGGGCGTTCAGCTGCTCGTCCGACAACTCCACGAAGGCGTCCAGATCGCGGATGATGACGACGCCGGTATTCTTGAAGCGCTCGGCGACGTTCCGGATAAAGCCGAAGTCGACCTCGTGCTCGCAGGCGCCCACGAACAGGAAATAGACCTGATCGCCGCGCTGCTCGGACTCCTCCAGGATCCGGGTCGCGCGGACGTGGTCGCTGGGGCTGTTCTCGCCATCGGTGACGAAGATGACGATCGAACGTTTGCGGGCCTTGTATTCGGGCGATTTGGCGCGACCGAAGAACCGGCTCAGGAAGCCGCCGCCCTCCGAGGTCGGCAGCCAGCCGAAATGCTGCAGGTTGCGCTCCAGGACGTAGCTGTAGTCCGTCCCGCCGTTCCAGCCGGGCACGCGGCCCACGACCTTGCGGACGATGTAGTTCTCGCAGTCGTCGGGCGTGACCGTGCCGACGTGGTGAACGTTCTGCCGGGCGTCGCTGAACGTGAAGACGTCGATCTTGCCGTCCGGGTCCAGCTCCATGCCATAGGGCACCAGCCGCGCGACCAGCTTGCTGGTCGTGCCTTCCTCATGCTCGTGGAAGAACGAGCCCGACACGTCGATGTCGAAGATCAGCTCGGCCTTCACGTCCGGCGCGACGCCGGCCTTGTCGAGCGATACGCGCAGCGTGCGCGCCGATTTCTGCAGATTGAGTTGCAGGGTCATGGAAAGCGATCCTAGGACTCGAGGTTGCGAAGAAGAGCGCGAAGACGGTGCTGGAGCGCGCCGACCTCCGTGGGATTGGCGCGTCGCGCCTTGGCCAGGGCGGCGACGCCCTCAAGCCAGTCGGGCAGGGCCGTGAGCACGACATCCTGGATGATGACGACGAGCTTGCGCGTTTCGTCGCGCTGGCCGTTCCGCTCGAACTGGCCGCTTCGGATTTCCAGCGCGGTCTTCGTCAGGCTCATCTCGCGCTGGAGGAAGCGGCGCGCGAGTTCGGGGCGGAGCGTCGCCAGGTGTCCGGCCAGGAACGTCGCGGCCAGTGCGGCCGCCTCGATCTCGAAACCCGTCTCGTCGATGCGGCGCGCATGGTCTTCACGCGCGGCCATGAGCGTTCGCAACGGATCAAACGCGGCCCGCGATCGATCCACGAGTTGCCGCAGTTCGGTGCGGGTGGAGCGCTCTAGATCGCAGGTCGCCGCCAGATCGACCGCCTGGAGAAGGTCGATGATCCGTCCGACATAGCTGCGGGCCAGGTCCAGGAGGTCGAGCTGGGCCGCCTTGGCCCCGTCGGAGGCGAGCAGGGCGTAGTCCTGCTGGGTGGCGTGTCCCCATTGCGCGACGTGCTGATCGCGGGCGTTCTCGACGACGAAGCTGTCGATCAGGCGCACCGCGCGCGCCGCGGCTTGCGACGTGGCGTCTGGAGAGAGCCGCGTGATATCGGCGACGCCCACCGTGATCCGCCTGCGCTGGACGCCCGGAATGGCGGTCGGTGCGAGCACCGCCGGTGGCGACGCAGCCTTCTGGCGTTTCAAGCGGCCGGCGGGCAGATCGATCACCGTGGGCCGCAGCCGCTTCGGTGTCGTGCCGGGTTTGGGGTCTTCCGACACGCGTCTGGTCAGGAGAAGTGCGCGAGCACGTCGTTGAAGTCGCCGTTGAAGCCTCGTCCTACCGCCGCATATTCCCAGCCGTTGGGACCCAGCAGGACGCTGCCCAGCTGGACGACGTTGAATTCCTTGAACTCGGACGAGAGTTGATAGGCGGCGAGTTCGCGCCCGGCGTCGTCGGTCAGGGTGATCGTGCACAGGTCGATGTCGCCGAACGCCGGCTCTTCCTCGTCCTCGTCGCCGTCATCGTGGCCGCTTCCGTGATCGGCTTCGTGCACGGTCACCAGGATCGGGATCTCGTTCACCCCGATGGGGATTTTCGAGCCGTCGATCACGATCGACTCCGAATTGTTCTGCACGCGCATGTCGCCGCTGTGGATCAGGCCGCCGCTGGGCGTCTGGAACGAGCCATCGGCGCTGGTCTGCAATACGCCGCCACGCGGGTTCATCCGGGTGGTGTTGTAGGTGGACAGCACAGCGGTGAGTTCGCTCACCTTGGCCCCGAAGCCGTCGTTCACCGCCTCCAGCGCGTGCACGTCGACATCGTCGGCATGATCGGCGTCGCACTCCCACCGGACCAGGACGGTGAAGCGCGCGCCCTTGTTCAGGGAAAGCTGGAGTTTCCGCGGCGCGGCGCCGGGTTTTTCGAGCGGCAGGGTAAGCATGCGCGGGAAGGGACTCGGCTTTGCGGATATGCGGCGACATTAGACAGGTGGAGGTTGAATGCCAACCGCCACAAGGCTTTCGCCCGCCTCGCGCTGCGTCCCTAAAATCCCACGGCGACGCTCTTGCGGTTTAATAGGTAGGATGCTATCTAATTTGGATAGGAAGCTACCTATTAGATAGATCGCCGTTCCATGACCTCTGCTCGCACCCTCGACGAACGCGCCTTTGCCGGCGCCTTGCTGCGCCTGGCGCGGGTCTATCGCAAGGAGGTCAATCGCGCCCTGGCCGCTCACGGCATCTCGGACGCCAAGGCCATGCCGGTGCTGCACATCGCCCGCGCGGGCGGCGGCATGCGCCAGGGCATGCTGGCCGAAGAGATCGGGGTCGAGGGGCCGTCGCTGGTCCGCATCCTGGACCAGCTGGCCCAGGCCGGCCTCGTCGAGCGCCGCGACGATCCTTCCGACAAGCGCGCCAAGACCCTGCATCTTACCGCCGAGGGCCAGGCCCTGGCGGCCGTCGTCGAGGACGCCGTGCAGGTCGTGCGAGCCCAGATGCTGACCGGCGTCAGCGACGATGACCTACAGGCCGCCGTGCGGACCTTCGCGACCTTCGAGGCCGCCCTGGACCTGGCGGCCGGGCAGGGGGTCTAGGAGCATGACAGCCGAAAGTGGCCGCCGGTTTCGGCGCCCGTCATGCGACCAAGTCTAAGGGCTCCCTCCATGCTCCCGAAATTCGATCGGCATACGCTGCTGTTCTCGGCGAACAGTTTCGCGGCGGCGATGCTGGCCCTCTATATCGGCTTCGCGCTGGGCCTGCCGCGTCCGTACTGGGCGATGACCACGGCCTATATCGTCAGCCAGCCGCTGGCCGGGGCCGTGCGCTCCAAGGCCGTCTATCGCGTGCTCGGCACCCTGCTGGGCGCGGCCGCCGCCGTCGCATTGGTGCCCAACCTGGTCAATGCGCCGGTGCTGCTGAGCCTGGCGCTAGCCCTGTGGGTCGGCGGCTGCCTGACCATTTCGCTGCTGGACCGCACGCCGCGCAGCTACCTCTTGATGCTGGCCGGCTACACCGCCGCGATCATCGGCTTTCCCGCCGTCAACCAGCCCGGCGCGATCTTCGACCTGGCCGTCTGGCGGGTGGTCGAAATCGGCTTAGGGATCGTCTGCGCGACCCTGATCCACAGCCTGATCTTCCCGCGTCCGGTCGGCGCCGTGCTGAAGGATCGCCTGTCCATTTGGCTGGGCGAGGCCGACCGCTGGGCGCTGGACGTGTTGAAGGGCCAGGACGTCGCCGACGATCGCCGCCGCCTGGCCGCCGCCGCCAGCGAGATCCAGATGCTGGCCGTGCACCTGCCCTTCGACACCTCGCGCCTGCGCGAGACCACCGGCGTCGTCCGCGCCCTGCACGAGCGCATGCTGCTGCTGATCCCGCTGCTGTCGGGCTTGGCCGATCGCATGGAGGCCCTGCGGGAGGTGAAGGACGCACGCGTTCGCGCCGCCCTGAACACGGTGGCCGCCTGGATCGAGGCCGGCTCGCCGCGCGAACAGGGGCTGGACCTGATCGAGCGCCTGAACGACCTCGCCGCCCATCGCCGCGGCGCGGCCTGGTCGAACCTGCTGATCGAGAGCCTGCTGGTGCGGCTGTCCGAAGCCGTCCGCGCCCTGGCCGAGGGCCACGCGCTGATGGCCCGCCTCGACAATCCCGACGCGCCGCTGTCGCCGGCCCTGGACGCCCAGGCGCGCGCCAGGGGCATGCGCCCCATGCACGCCGACCTGCCGCTGGCTCTGCTGTCGGGCGGGGCGGCGGTGATCGCCATCCTGCTGTCCAGCGCGACCTGGATCCTGTCCGGCTGGGGCGACGGCGCCTCGGCCCCGGTCATGGCCGCGGTGTTCTGCTGCTTCTTCGCGGCGATGGACGATCCCGTTCCGGCCATCAAGAGCTTCGGCCTGTTCACCCTGGCCTCGCTGCCGCTGTCGGCGCTCTACATGTTCGCCATCCTGCCGGCGATCGACGGCTTCCCGATGCTGCTGATGGTGATGGCCCCGCCGCTGCTGTTCATCGGCCTCTACATCCCCGACCCCAAGCGGATGGGCGCGGCCCTGGCCATGCTGATCGGCTTCTGCAACGCCCTGACCCTGCAGGAGACGTTCAGCGCCGACTTCGCCAGTTTCCTCAATGGCAACCTGGCCCAGTTCGTCGGCCTGCTGTTCGCGATCATCGTCACCGCCGGCCTGCGCTCGATGGGCGTGGACGCCAGCGCGCGGCGGCTGCTGGTCCGCACCTGGCGCGGTCTTTCGCGCCTGGCCCGCGCCCGCCAAGCGCCGGACAGGGCCGCCTTCGCCGCCATCCTGGTCGATCGCCTGGGCATGTTGACGCCGAAGCTGGCCGAGGCCGGTGAGCGCCACGACTTCGTCGGTGTCGACGCCCTGCGCGACCTGCGGGTCGGCATGAACCTGGTCGCGGTCCAGACCGCGCGTCCGGACCTGCCGGCCGAGGGCAAGCGCCAGCTGGACGCCGCCCTCGACGGCGTCGGCGACCACTTCGCCGCCCTGGCCTCGGGCCAATCCGACAAGCCCGGCGAGGACCTGCTGACCTGTATCGACGCGGCCCTGCGCGGCCTGTCGATCGCTCCGGCCGCCTCGGCGGTGCAAGGCGTGTCGGGCCTCGTGGGCCTGCGCCGCAACCTGTTCCCGGAGGCTCCCGCCTTCGTTCCGGAGATCGCCCGATGAACGGCGAATTCGCCCTCGACGGGGTCTTCCTGTCGTCCGTGCTGGTCTCGGCGGTGATCGCCCTGGCCGCCACATTCGTGCTGCGCCGCGTGCTGTCCTGGGCCGGAGCCTACCGCTTCGTCTGGCATCCGGCGCTGTTCGACACCGCCCTGTTCGTCATCCTCTGGGCCGCGGTCGTCGCGGTCCCTTCACCCCTGAAGTTCTGACCATGCCCCCGCTGAAGACCGTTCTGCTGACCACTGCCCGCGTCGCCGTCACCGGCGTCGTCGTGATCGCCGCCCTGGTCGGCGGCAAGGCGTTGTGGACCCACTACCAGGTCGATCCCTGGACCCGCGACGGCCGCGTCCGCGCCGACGTCGTCCAGGTGGCCCCTGACGTCTCGGGCCTGGTCACCCGCGTCGACGCCGCCAACGACCAGACGGTCAAGGCCGGCCAGCCGCTGTTCTATGTCGATCGCGAACGCTACGCCCTGGCGCTACGGCAGGCCGACGCCGCCGTCGAGGCCCAGCGCGTGATGCTGGCCCAGGCCCGCCGCGAGCTGGCCCGCAACCGCGCGCTGGGCGAACTGGTCGCCGGCGAAGTCACCGAGCAGAGCCTCTCCAAGGTCGAGCAGGGCCAGGCGGCCCTGTCCCAAGCCCTGGCGGCGCGCGACGTGGCGGCCCTGAACCTGAAGCGCACCGTCGTGCTGGCCCCGACCGACGGCTTCATGTCGGACCTGACCTTGCGCACCGGCGACTACGTCACCGCCGGCAAGCCGGTGCTGGCCCTGATCGACAGCCGCTCGTTCCGCGTCGAGGGCTATTTCGAGGAGACCAAGCTGTCGGGTCTGCGGATCGGCCAGCCGGTCTCGGTCAAGGTGATGGGCGAGGATCGGCCCCTGAAGGGCCACATCCAGTCGATCGCCGCCGGCATCGAGGACCGCGACCGCGCCGCCAGCGGCAACCTGCTGCCCAACGTCAACCCGACCTTCAGCTGGGTGCGCCTGGCTCAGCGGGTGCCGGTGCGCGTGGCGTTGGACCAGACGCCGCGTGACCTGCGCCTGATCGCCGGACGCACGGCCACGGTGGCGGTGGTGGGAGCGGGTCGATGAGCCCCTTACGCACCCTCGCGGTCGCGGGTTCGCTGCTGGCGCTCACCGCCTGTACGACCGTCGGCCCGAACTACAAGCTGCCGGCGGACGCCAAGATCAACGCCCCGACCGCGCAGGGTCCGTTCCTCGGCTCGGCATCGAAGGCCGTCAGCCAGGACCCGGTCCCCGCCGGCTGGTGGAAGCTCTATGACGATCCGGTCCTGAACGGTCTGGTCGAGGAGGCGCTGAAGGCCAACACCGACCTGCGCGTTGCCGCCGCCAACCTGGCCCGCGCCCGGGCCATCGCCGGCGAGGCCGACGACGCGGGCGGCTTCAAGGTCGGGGCCTCGGCCGCCGCCATGCATTCGCGAGAGTCCGGCGAGCAGTTCCTGCTGGCCGAGCCGCTGCCGGTCGAGAACTTGGCCGATGTGGGCCTGAAAGTCTCCTACCAGGTCGATCTGGTCGGCCGCCTCAAGCGCGCCGCCGAGGCCGCCCATGCCGACGCCGAGGCCTCGCAGGCCGCCCTCGACCTCGCCCGCGTCAGCGTCGCCGCCGACGTCGCCCGCGCCTATGTGGAGGCCTGCGCCAACGGCCACGAACTGGCGGTGGCGCAGAAGACCCTGGACCTTCAGAGCCGCAGCCTGACGGTCACCCAGAAGCTGGTGAAGGCCGGTCGCGGCACGGCCGTCGACGTCACCCGCGCCCAGGCCCAACTGGACCTGTCCCGCGCCAGCCTGCCGACCTTTCAGAGCCGTCGCCGCGCGGCGCTCTACAAGCTGGCCACGCTTACTGGGAAGCCTCCCGCGGAGTTCCCCAAGGCGGTCGAGGCTTGCGTCGCGCCGCCAGTGCTGGCCAGGCCGATCCCGGTCGGCGACGGCGCGGCCCTGCTCAAGCGCCGCCCCGACGTGCGTCAGGCCGAGCGGACCCTGGCCGGCGCCACGGCCCGGATCGGCGTCGCCACCGCCGCGCTCTATCCCAGCATCACCCTGGGCGCCGGCGCGGGCTCGACGGGCCTGCTGGCCGATATCGGCCAGGCGCCGGCCAACCGCTGGGGCCTGACCTCGCTGATCACCTGGACCCTGCCGGGCGAAGGCGAGCGAGCCCGCATCCGCCAGGCCGAGGCCGGCGCCGACGGCGCGCTGGCGAAGTTCGATGGCGTGGTGCTGACCGCCCTGCGCGAGACCGAGACCAGCCTCGACGCCTACGCCCACGATCTGCAGCGCCAGGGGGCGCTGAAGGCCGCCCGTGATCAGGCCGCCCTGGCCGAGACCCAGGCCCAGACCCTCTACCGCGCCGGCAAGAGCCCCTACCTGACCGGCCTGGATGCTCAGCGCACCCTGGCGCTCGCCGAAGCCTCGCTGGCGCAATCCGACAGTCAGGTTGCGGCCGACCAGGTCAATCTGTTCCTGGCGCT
The DNA here is from genome assembly GCF_059424195.1 of Caulobacter sp. GW456-12-1-14-TSB4. NCBI lineage: Bacteria > Pseudomonadati > Pseudomonadota > Alphaproteobacteria > Caulobacterales > Caulobacteraceae > Caulobacter > Caulobacter sp. GW456-12-1-14-TSB4. Next base: position 109,174 of record NZ_JBWKZF010000011.1, on the reverse strand, counting down.
CGGAGGCGGCTGGGAACGATAGCGTGGTCATGCCACTTTGGGCTAAGCATCGCCTTTCCCCAAAGTAGAGTTCGCCCGTGCCGCTTGACGCCCCGCCGCCGCCCCCGGTCTCCACCGTCGTCGTCGAGGCGCCCAGGCTGTTGCCTTTGGCTGGGCAGGAGGCTTTCTCCACCGCCTATTACGACGCCGCCGAACTGGGCGCTCAGGCGCGGCTCGACGACGTGCTGAAGACCACGCCCGGTGTTTCGCTGTTCCGCCGCACGGGCAGTGACGCGGCCAATCCCACGATCCAGGGCCTTTCCCTGCGAGGTATCGCCCCCTCCGGCGCGGGCCGGGCGCTGGTGACTCTCGACGGCGCGCCGCAGAACGACCCGTTCGGCGGCTGGGTGATCTGGACCTCGCTGCCGGGCGAAGGCCTGTCCGGCGCCACTGTCGTGCGCGGCGCGGGGGCGGGACCTTATGGCGCCGGCGCCCTGACCGGCGTGGTGGCGTTGCGCGAGCGCGACGCCGGCGGTGGCCTGACCAGTTTCACCGCCGAGGCCCGCGAGCGCGACGGCTGGCGAGCGGCGGGGACCTTCGGGACCGACCACCTGCTGCTGACGGCCAGCAGCTCGCGCACCGACGGTTACTATCCCGTCCGCAACGGCGCGGCGGGCGCGGCCGACACGCGGACGACGCTGGAGGACGGCTCGATCGCCGCCCGCATCCAGGGCGATTTCGACGGCGTGCGCTGGGCGATCCGCGCGGGCGCTTTCCAGGAGAAGCGCGACGCCGGCCTGGTCGGCGCGCGGTCGAACGCCACCGGCGGTTCGCTGGCGATGACCCTGGCGACCGACACTTGGCGCGTGCAAGCCTGGGCGCGGAGCAGCGACCTGGAGAACACCTCGGCCGCCGTCGCCACCGGGCGCGTGGGGACCACCCCGGCCAACGACCAGTACTCGACCCCCGCCAGCGGCTATGGCCTCAACGCCGCCTGGCAGGGCGCACTGGCCGATTGGACGTGGGAACTGGGCGGCGACGCCCGCATGACCGAGGGGCGCACCCACGAGCTCTTCCGCTACATGGCCGGGACCTTCACCCGCCAGCGTACAGCCGGCGGCCGGACCCTGGTGGGCGGCGTCTATGCCGAGGCCGCCTGGAACCGGCCGGACTTCTCCCTGGTCGCCGGGGCGCGGCTGGATGGCTGGAAATCCTATGACGGCGTCCGCCGCGAGCGCGATACGGCCACCGGCGCCCTGACCCTGGACGCCCCGCCGACCAACGCCTCGGGCACGACGCCCACGGGTCGCATCGGCGTGCGCCAGCGGCTGGCTGGCGAGACCTGGGTGCGGGCCGCCGCCTATGCCGGCTTCCGGCCGCCGACGCTGAACGAGCTGCACCGCCCGTTCCGGGTCGGCAACGACGTCACCGAGTCCAACGCCGCTCTCAAGCCAGAGACCCTGTATGGCGTCGAGACCGGCCTCTCGGGCGAGGGTGTTGCGACTTGGAACCTCGGCGTCTTCTACAATCAGGTCCAGGACCCGATCACCAACGTCACCATCGGCATCGGCCCGGGGACCTTCCCGATCGCAGGCTTCATCCCGGCCGGCGGCGTGCTGCGCCAGCGCCAGAACGCCGGCCAGATCAACGCCTATGGTCTGGAGGGCGATGTCGCCGCCGATCTCTCCGCCGCCTGGACGGTGCGCGCGGCCTTCTCGGCCACCCACGCCCGCGTCGAGGGCAGCGGCGCGGTCGCCCAGCTGGACGGCAAGCGCCCGGCCCAGGCGCCGGCCCTGACCGTCACCGCCGGCGCGCGCTGGAAGCCCATCGACCGCCTCAGCCTCGACGCCGACCTGCGCTACGAGAGCAAGCGGTTCGAGGACGACCTGAACCAGCGCGTGCTGAAGGCGGGAACAAGCCTCGACCTGCGCGCCGGCTGGAAGCTGTCGCCGGCGACCGAGGTCTATCTGGCCGCCGACAACGCCCTCGACACCGACTTGGCGGTCGGTCAGACGGCGGACGGCGTCACCAGCTATTCGGCCCCGCGCACGGTCTATATCGGCTTCGCCCTGCGCCGCTGAGGCCTTGATAGCGGTACCAATGCCGTGCCACCGTCCTCCCAACAAAGAAGAGGGAGGACGTCTATGCCGCTGTCACGTCGGGCCATGCTGGCCGCGCTGGCGAGCCTGCCTTCCGTCGCGCACGCCGCGCCGGGCGGGGCGCGCGTGGTGACTATCGACATGGCGCGCACGGGCGGGCCGGTCGACCGGTTCTTCGACCTCTCGGTGGGCTCGGACTTCCCCGGCACCCTGATCCGGTCCGACAGCCAGGCCCAGCTGAAGACCGCCGTCGATGAGCTGGGCTTCCGCTACATCCGCTTTCACGGCGTCTTCCACGACGTGCTGGGCACGGTGAAGATTCAGGACGGCCAGGCCGTCTACGACTGGACCAGGCTGGATCAGCTCTACGACGCCCTGCTGGCCAAGGGCATCAAGCCGTTCGTCGAGCTCAGCTTCACGCCCGAGGCGATGAAGACCTCGGACGCCTCGATCTTCTACTGGAAAGGCAATATCTCGCATCCGAAGCTGGGGCCCTGGCGCGACCTCGTCGACGCCTTCGTCCGCCATGTCCGCCAGCGCTATGGCGAGGCCGAGGTGCGGACCTGGTTCTTCGAGGTCTGGAACGAGCCCAACCTCGACATCTTCTGGGAGAAGGCCGACCAAGCCGCCTATTTCGAGCTCTATGACGTCACCGCCCGGACCATCAAGGCGATCGATCCGGCCTTGCGGGTCGGCGGCCCTTCGACGGCCGGCGCGGCCTGGGTGCCGGAGTTCCTGGCCCATGTGAAGGCCAGCGGCGCGCCGGTCGATTTCGTCACGACGCACACCTATGGCGTCGATGGCGGCTTCATCGACGAACTGGGCAAGTCGGACACCAAGCTCTCGGCCTCGCCCGACGCCATCGTCGCCGACGTGCGCAAGGTGCGCGAGCAGATCCAGGCCTCGGCCTTCCCTGGCCTGCCGCTGTATTTCACCGAATGGAGCACCAGCTATTCGCCGCGCGACAGCGTCCACGACGCTTATGTCAGCGCGCCCTACATCCTGGACAAGCTGCGGCGGACGCAAGGCCTGGTCCAGGGCATGAGCTACTGGACCTATACCGATCTCTTCGAGGAACCCGGCCCGCCGACCGCGCCGTTCCAGGGCGGTTTTGGCCTGATGAACCCGCAGGGAATCCGCAAGCCGGCCTGGTTCGCCTACAAGTACCTGGCCGCAGTGAAGGGCCGGGCGATCGCCTGTGACGACGGCCAGGTGTTCGCCGCCCGTGACGGCGACCGGGTGGCGGTGCTGGCCTATGACTGGCGTCAGCCTGCGCAGGCGGTGAGCAACCGGCCGTTCTACACCAAGCTTCATCCGTCCACGGACGTCGCGCCATTGAAGCTGCGCCTGTCGGGCCTGAAGCTGGGCTCATACCGGCTGCGCGTCCGTCGCACCGGCTACCGCCGAAACGACGCCTACAGCGCCTATATCGACATGGGCCTGCCGACCAGTCTGACCGCCGACCAGTTGCGCCAGCTGGAGGGACTGACCGTCGATGCGCCCGAGATCGACCGGGTGGTGAAGACCACCGGGGACACCGTCATCGACCTGCCGATGCGTTCCAACGACATCGTGCTGATCGAGCTCGCGCCCGCCTAGACTTCGCCGCCGATCCGCTCGATCTCGGTGGCCAGCGCCGGCAGGTCCAGGACGTGCAGGGTGCGGCCGGTCTGGCGGACGATCTCCAGGCTGGCCAGGCGATTCAGCTCCCGGGTCACCGGCTCGCGCTGGCTGCCCAGCAGGGCGGCCAGTTCGGCGTGGGTCGGGCAGGGGTGGATGACGCCCGTCTGCCCATCCTCGCTGGAGGCGGCGGCCAGGCGCAGGATCTCGATATCGACCCGGCAGGCGACCGAGACGGCGGTCAGTTCGAACAACCGGTCCGTCAGCGACCGCGTCAGCCCGGCCATGTCTTCCAGCAGCGCCTTCATGAAGCGCGGCGAGTCCTCGAACAGGCGGCGCACCAGGCTCTGGGGCAGGCGGGCCAGCCGCGCGTCCTCCAGGGCGACGATGTTGGCCGAGCGCGGCAGGCCGTCGATGGCCGAGATTTCCCCGAAATAGCCGCCAGGCGCAATCCGCCGATAGCCGACCTCGCGTCCCGACTTGGCGTACTGGTTGGCCAGCAGTGCGCCCTCCAGCAGCAGATAGATGCCGCCGTCCTGGTCGCGCCGCTGCAGGATCATCTCGCCCTTGCCGTAGGCGCGCTGCTCGACGAAGGGCGCTAGCGCTTCGATCTCCGCTGGCGTCATGTGCCGGAAGATCTTGTTGGCGCGATAGTCTTTGGACGGTTGCTCGAACATCGTATGGCTGGCGTCACGCGGGGGCGATGATGGAATCACGGTCATCGGGTACGCTCCTGCCGTCGACGGGGCGACGCATGAATAGCCGACAGCGGTACAAGGCCTTTATCAGCTATAGTCATCGCGACCGCAAAGTCGCCGAGTGGCTGCATCGCGCCTTGGAGACCTACCGCGCGCCGCGCGCCCTGGCGAGCGCCGGGGCGGGCTTGCGTCCCATCTTTAGGGATCGTGACGAACTCTCGGCCTCCGCCGACCTCAACAAGGTCATTCGCGATGCGTTGGACCTGTCCGACGCCTTGATCGTGCTGTGCTCGCCGGCCTCGGTCGCCTCGCGTTGGGTGGACCAGGAGGTCGAGTATTTCCTGAACAACGGTGGGCTCGCCCGCATCGTCTGCGTGATCACGCCCGAGACGCCGGCCGCGACGCCGCTGTCGGAGGTCCTGCCGCCCTCGCTGCGCGCCGCCCTGCCGGAAGGCGTCGAGCCCCTGGCCGTGGACCTGCGCCCGGACGCCGACGGCAAGCGCCTGGCGCGGCTGAAGATCGCCGCGCGGCTGCTGGGCGTCAGCCTGGATCGCCTGGTCCAGCGCGATGCCCGCCGCCGGCTGCAGGTGATGGCCGCTTTCACTTCGGTGGCCGTGGTCATCGCCCTGGGCATGGGGGCCATGACCGTGGTGACTCTCAAGTCGCGCCAGATCGCCCGCGAGCAACGCGACGAGACCGAGGCCCTGGTCGCCTACATGCTGGGCGACCTGCGCCAGCAGCTGGAGCCCGTCGGGCGCCTCGACCTGCTGGACGGGGTCAGCGCCAAGGTGCTGGCCTACTACGGCAAGGCGCGCACCGACCGGTTGGACGACAAGGCCCTGGCCCAGCGCGCCAAGGCCCAGACCCTGCTGGGCACGATCCGAGAGCAGCGCGGCGACCTGGCTGGCGCGCAGGACGCCTTCGGCCAGGCGGCGGAGACCACTCACGCCCTGGCGGCGCGCGATCCCAAGAACGGCGACCGCATCTTCGACGAGGCCCAGAACGTCTTCTGGCTGGCCTACATGCAGTGGAAGCGCGGCGACTTCCCGGCCGCCGAGCGCGGCTTCAAGCACTATGATGAACTCGCCCAGAAGCTGGTCAGCCTGGATTCCGAGCGCGCGGACTGGCGGATCGAGGTGGCCTACGCCCGCACCAACCTGGGCACGCTGTTGCTGGAGCAAGGGCGGCCCGAGGAAGCCCTGGCCGCATTCCGGGGCGCGACGGACGTGTACGAGGGCGAGCTGAGCCGGGCGCCCAAGGACAACGCCCGCATCATCGACGCCGCCAACTCGCGGGCCTGGATCGCCGACGCCCTGGTCCGGCTGGTGCGGCCGCGTGAGGCTTTCGTCGAGCGTGAGAAGGCCGCCGAGCTGCTGGCTCGGGCTTCGGCCGCCGATCCCGCCGACAAGCGCCTGGCGGCCAAGAATGTCGCGACCCAGCTGGGCCTGGCGCGACTGGAGATCGACCTGGGCCGCCTGGCCCAGGCGCGGGCGCGGTCCGAGGCCAATCTCAGCCGCCTGCGCACGCTCGCGGCCCTGGACCCCACCAACGCCCGCTGGCGGGAGTATCTGGTGACCGGACAGCTGGACGCGGTCGAGATCGCCTGCTGGTCGGGGCGGTTGGCCGAGGCGCAGGCCGCCTACGCCGTCGCCGCGGCGGGGCTGGCCAAGCTGGACGCCGGCGACAAGGAGAAGACCTGGCGCGTGGACCTGCACGGCCGCCTGGCCCGGCAGGCGGTGATCCTGGCCCAGGAGAGCGGCGACCTGGTTCGGGCGAAAGCCTTGGCGTCGAGCCTGCTGGAGGCGCTGAAGGCGGGCAAGCCGGACGAGACCGTCGAGCTGGCGGGTTTCGCGTCGCTGGCGGCCGGACAGCCCAAGGCGACGATCTCCGCGCTCACGCCGAAACAGGGGTCGATGTCGATCTCGGCCCGGGACGTGCTGGCCCGCGCCTATCTCGCGAATGGTGATCGCAACCAGGCCGGGAACATTGTGCGTCTACTCAAAAAACAAGGCTACGAGCACCCCGCTTTCCTTGCTTTCTGGCGAGATTCCCCTGTAGGTGGAATCTGAAGTCGGGAGAAAGTTGAAATGAGCTACATCGAACCTGAAAACATCGTTGAAGTGGTCATCGGCCTCGACCAAAACTACAATTTTATGAATTACGCCGATCCGGCCGAGCCCACTCGGCTGCGGATGAACTTGAAAGAACGTTCGCTGCTCGTGTTCACGCTGAGCGATCAGTTGATCAACGCCGGTTGGTCCTTCCAGGGCCGCCCGATCGAGGTCGATCGTGACTACGGTGCGAATTTCTCGAGCTTCGTCTGGCTCGAAAACACCGTCGGCGGCGCCGCCGCTCCGCGCTCGAGCTTCAAGGTCATCTACGAATGCGCGCGCATGGGTGAGTACAGCTACAGCCTGTACATGGTCGATGCGCACGAGCAGTACCTCACCCTGGATCCCGTTATCGACAACGGCACCGGCCACATCGACGGCGCCAAGGCCTGACCGCCGGGGCGGTGTTCGACCAGGAGCAGGTCGCCACGCTGATCCGGCGTGGCGAGATCCTGGCCGCCTACGACATCGCCCACGCCGCCCTCGAGGCGGGAGAAGGCTCGCGTGAGGTCGCCTACACGGCCGTGCTCTGTCTGGCGCGCGCCGGGGCCGTCGATTTCGCGCGTGATGAATATGTGCGCCTCGGTCTGGCCGAGGCGCACGACCATGCGGACGCCGTCGCCCTGGGTGGCCGGCTTCTGAAGGACGTCGCCCTGGCGGCGCGCGGGCCGCGCCGCATCGCCTTCGCGAAAGCCTCACTGCGCCGCTACGACGCCCTGTCCGAGCGCTTCGGCGGTCTGTATGGCGCGATCAACGCCGCGACCCTGACCCTGGTGGCCGGCGATCGCGCCGGGGCCGCCGCCCGCGCCGCCGCCGTGCTGGCGACGCCGCCGACGTCGGGCCTCTCTGGCGAGGCCGCCTACTACGAGACCGCCAGCCGCGCCGAGGCCTGGTTCCTGGCCGGCGATCCTGACGCCGCGCGCGAGACCCTGGCCGCCGCCGTGGCCTTAGCGCCCCGCGCCTATGCCGCCCACGCCTCGACCCTGCGCCAGCTGGAGATGTTGTGCCGCGAAACGGGCGCCGACGCGGCCTGGCTGGCGCCGTTCCGGCCGCCGGTCTGCGCGCACTTCACCGGTCACATCATCAACCTGCCGGAGGACGCGCTGCGCGAGCGGATCGACCAGGTCCTGCGCGAGCAGCGCGTCGGCGCCGGCTATGGCGGTCTGGCGGCGGGAGCGGACATCCTGTTCGCCGAGGCGCTGCTGGACGCCGGGGCCGAGCTTCACGTCGTGCTGCCGGTCAGCCAGGCCTCGTTCGTCGAGGTCTCGGTCGCGCCGTTCGGCGAGGGCTGGGTCCCGCGCTTCGAGCGTTGCCTGGCCCGCGCCACCTCGGTCCGCTACGCCGCGCAGGACCCCTATCGCGGCGACGAGCAGGTGTTCGCCTATTCCAGCCAGTTCGCCATGGGCTGCGCGGTGCTGCGCGCCGAGACCCTGTCGACCGAGGCGATCCAGCTGGCCGTCTGGGACGGCTACGCCGCGCCGGGACCGGCCGGGGTCTCGGCCGACATGGCCTACTGGACACGCAGCCAGCGACGGCTTGAGGTCATCCGCGTGCAACGGCCGCCGCCCAGTCGGTCGCGCTGGGGTTCGGCTCAGGCCGGGCCGGAACGACGCGCCATGAAGGCGATGTTGTTCGCCGACGTCCAGGGCTTCGGCGCCCTGCGCGACGACCAGATCCCGGCCTTCATCGAAGGCGTGATGGGACGCATGGCGCAGACGGTCGAAGGGCTGGCCGCGCCGCCCCGCCACGTCGAGACCTGGGGCGACGGCCTGTTCCTGGTCTTCGAGCAGCCGATCGACGCGGCCCTGGCCGCCTTGGCGCTGCTGGAGGGGCATCGCGGGCTGGACCTCAAGGCCCTGGGTCTGCCGCGTGGCCTGGGCCTGCGCGTCGGCGGCCACTACGGCCCCGTGCATCTGCGGACCAATCCGTTGACCAAGGCCCCGGCGGTGATCGGGGCCCACGTGGTGGTCGCCGCGCGCATTGAGCCGGATGTCGCCCCCGGCTCGGCCTATGTCAGCGAAGCCCTGGCCGGGGCGCTGGCGACCTTCCACGGCGACCGCGTCCGCTGCGGCTATGTCGGCCGGACCCAGGGGCGCAAGGGCTTCGCGGCGACCCCCATTTTCAGCCTGTCACGCGCGCTCTAGGCGTACTGCCGGCAATCGTAAACTTTCCCGGGAAAAACCGTAATTTTTCCCGATGTGCATATCCGCACATCCAGATCACCCCCTCACCGAACATGGTTCAGACGTCGACCGCGGCGGGCAGCAACCCATTCCCTGGATCAAGCCCGTCGCCGGCCGCGTGAACCGACTGAGGACCTGGCCACCCGCCGGCCGGGTCCTCCTTTTCGAAAGCCTTAGCCAGGTCGGAGGATCCGACCTCAGAACAGGAGCCGCGCCGTGCAACTCGACCAGATCATCTCCGAAGCCTCGTCCGCCCCGGAAACCGGCAAGACCTTCCTGCGCCACGCCCTGCGCGTCTGGGCCCGCGAGAATGGCGTGACCGACGACCAACTGCCGAGCGTGGTCCACAACATCCTGGATTTCGCCGTCGGTTCGCTGCGCGGCGGTCACCAGCAGAGCTTCAACGCCTGATCGCCCTGTCGTCTCGGTGGGGGCATCGGAGACGGCGGATAGACGGAGCCTGGCGTGTGCGGAACGCGCGGGACGCCGTCGCGGAGGACCTGGGCGGGGGGCTGCCTGGGTCCTTCGCAGTAGATGGATCCTTCGCGGCGTCGCGTAACATCGGAGACAAGACATGCTGGCCCTGCTGAGCCTCTTTGACAGTCCGATCGTCCGCCTGCTGGCGGAAATCCTCGCGGTGGCGCTGCTGCCGACGGTGGTGTTCCTGGTCCTGCGGCTGCTGGGCGCCGAGACGCGCCTGGCCCAGGCGCGGGAACAGGCCGGCGACCTGTCCGTCGATCGCGACCGCATCCTGGCCGAACTGGCCCTGACCCGCGAGCGCCTGGCCGAAACCCGTCAGGCGGCCGGCCGGGCCCAGGCAGAGGCCGCCGACCGCGAGGTCCGCCTCAAGGCCCTGGCCAATGTTCATCGCGAGCTGGGCGAGCGCCGCTCGATCATCGACGACATCCGCGACTCGCGACTCTGATCCGTCGCCAACCCGGCGTTAACGGCCCTGGGCGCTATCTATCGGCGAGCGTGGGTTGGACCACGCGGGGGCGGCGCGTTGAATTGTCTCTGGAGCCTGGATCGGGACGGCTGCATTCAGCACATGAATGACGCTGCGGAAACGTGCGGCGGCGCCACCTTGGCGCAAGCGCGCGGCACGCTCTGGCGAGACCGCTGGCCCGAACAGAACCGCTTTTCCGTCGATCGCGCGGTGGCCTCGGCCGTCGAGGGGCGAGTGGCCCATTTCCGCACTTTCGACGCCCGCATCGGCGGAACCCGCAAGTATCACGACACCACGGTCGCGCCGGTCTGCGACGCCGACGGCGCGGTGATCTCGCTGGTCGCCGTCTCGCGCGATGTCACCGCCGAGGTCGAGGCCGAGGCGCTGATGCGCTCGGTCGTCCAGTCATTGCCCTCGCCCCTGACCGTGAAGTCGGCCCAGAGCCGCCGCTACGTGCTGTGGAACCGCGCGGCCGAGACCCTGTTCCAGGTCGATGCTGACGACGCCCTGGGCCGCACGCCCGAAGAGGTGCTCGATCCGGACCTGGCCACGCAGGTGGCCGTCGCCGATCCCGAGACCTTGCGGACGGGCGAAACGCGCGTCGCCGCCGGCGTGGTGCTGCCGCCGTCGCTGGGCGGCGGCGTGTTCGACATCAAGTCGCTGGCCACCTTCGACGACCAGGGGCCACGCCACGTCATCTGCCTGGGCGAGGACATCACCGAGCGGCGCGAGCAGGCGCGCGCGCTGCGCGTCGCCCTCGACGCCGCCGAACGCGCCAGCCAGGCCAAGAGCGCCTTCCTGGCCAATATGAGCCACGAGGTCCGCACGCCGATGCACGGCATCGTCGCCGGGGCCGACATGCTGGCCGCCGCCGCGCTGGACCCGAAGGCGCGCGAACTGGTCGATATCATTCGCGGCGCGGGACGCACGCTGGAGCGCCTGCTCGACGACCTGCTGGACGTGGTGCAGATCGAGGATGACCGCGTTCGCATCGTCAACGGACCGTTCCACCTCGGTGAACTCCTGAGATCGACCGGGGCGATGGCGCAGCTGAGCCTGCAGGACACCGACGTGACCTTCTCGATCATTCTGCCGCCGGACCTGACTGGCGAGCTGATCGGCGACGGTGTGCGTCTGGGGCAGGTGATCGGCAATCTGGTGCGCAACGCGGTCAAGTTCACGGAGCATGGCGCGATCACACTGACGGTGGCGCGCGGGGCGGGTGACCGCATTCGCTTCGAGGTCGCCGACTCCGGCATCGGCTTCGACGCCGCCGAGAAGGCGCGATTGTTCGAACGCTTCCAGCAGGCCGACGCCTCGATCACCCGCCGGTTCGGTGGCATGGGGCTGGGGCTGTCGATCTCGCGCGATCTGGTCACTCTGATGGGTGGAACGCTGGATTGCGAGGGCGCGCCAGGGCAGGGGGCCAGGTTCTGGTTCGAGCTGCCGCTGCCGCCCGCGCCCGCCAATGACGTGCACGGATCGACGCCGGTCGCGCCGGAACGAGCGCTGCGGGTGCTGGTCGCCGACGACCACCCGGCCAATCGCCGCATCGTCGAGCTTATGCTGGCCGAGGCGGCCGAGGTGACCTGCGTCGAGAATGGCCTGGAAGCGGTGCGCGCCTATGTCGACGAGCGTCCCGACGTGGTGCTGATGGACATGCAGATGCCGGTCATGGACGGCCTCTCGGCGGTCAGCGAAATCCGCCGCCTGGAAGCCGCTGGCGGCCAGGAACGGCGGCCGATCGTCATGCTGACGGCCAATGCCGGCGACGAGCACGTCCGCGCCAGCCTCGCGGCGGGCGCCGATCGCCACCTGCAGAAGCCGATCACCGCCGCCAGCCTGTTCGGGGCGCTGCAAGCTGTCCTCTGAACGACGTTCCCTCTCGCTCGCGTGAGAAACTGCGCGTTGTGGACAGAATGTCGCAGCCCTAGAGGTTGCCGAGTTTACCTTAATTTAAGCCCGCGACCCGCACCCTAGGTGGTAGGTATAGTACCGTTCTGCCAACGGACTATATTGCTGTGGGGGCGAATGTGTCAGGCGAAGTTGATAGTTCAGTTGTCCAATTTTCGGGTAACGTGACTATTTCAAATATTTCGGATGCGCATAATATTCTGCTCGCTGCTCTCGAGCGGAACAACTCCATCACAATTGATATCGACGCCCTCGAAGAGGCGGATCTGACTTTCGTACAACTGATCGAGTCTGCTCGCCGTTCCGCTGCGGAAGGCGAATGCTCCATCACGTTGCGACAACCGGCCCAAGGGGCGGTTCTGCAGGTCCTGCAACGCGGCGGCTTCCTGGATCCCGAAGACGCGGACCGGGCGAATTTCTGGCTTCAAGGGGCGAACTGACCATGACCGCGATCCTCACCGTCGATGATTCGGCATCCATCCGCGCGGCCATCAAGATCGCCCTGACCGGCGAAGGTTACAGCGTCACCGAGGCCGCGCACGGCGCCGAGGGCCTGGACAAGGCCTCGGCCGGCGGCTTCGACCTGATCGTCACGGACCTGAACATGCCGATCATGGACGGCTTGACCATGATCCGCGAGCTGCGTCAGCGCCCGGCCGGCGCCGGCGTGCCGATCCTGTTCCTGACCACCGAGAGCGACGCCGACGTGAAGGCTCAAGCGAAAGCGGCCGGCGCCACCGGCTGGCTGACCAAGCCCTTCGATCCCGAGCAACTGGTCCGCGTCGTCAAGAAAGTCCTCGCCAAATGAGCGGCCTCGATCCTATCGAGACGTTCCGCCAGGAGGCCCAGGAGCTGCTCGAGCAGGTCGAACAGGGTCTGCTCGATCTGGCGCGCCGTCCCGGGGATCGGGCGCTGATCGACACCATCTTCCGGGGGCTGCACACCCTGAAGGGCTCGGGCGCCATGTTCGGCTTCGACGCCCTGGCCGCCTTCACCCACCACTGCGAAACCGCCTTCGATCGCGTCCGCAAGGGCGAGGTCCCGGCTTCGCCCAGCCTGGTCTCGGCCGTGCTGGCCGCCCAGGACCACATGCGCGCCCTGGCCGAGGGAACCCCTGTGGTCGACGGCGCGGGCGACGCCCTGCTGGCCGACCTGCAAGCCGCCATCGATGGCGGCGACGCCGTACCGGCCGCGGCGACGCCGGCTGCGCCGGGCCTCAACACCTTCAAGATCCGCTTCAGCCTGCCGGCCGACGCCCTGATCAACGGCGCGCGTCCGCTGCCGCTGCTGGACGAACTGCGCGACCTGGGCGAGGCCCGCGTGCGGGTCATCACCGACGACGTCCCGGCGCTGAACCAGCTGGTCCCCGCCGAGTGTCGCCTGGCCTGGGAAGTCCTGCTGACCACCAAGCATGACCGCGACGCCATCGACGACGTCTTCATCTTCGTGATCGACGAGATGACGCTGGAGGTCGAGGACCTGACGGCCGCCGCCGCCGTGGTCGAAGAAGCCGAAGTCGTCGAAGCCGTCGCCGTCCAGGAAGACGCCGCGCCGGTCGCCGCCAACGCCCCCGCCGAAAACGGCCGCGCCAAGTCCGGCGACACCGTCCGCGTCCCGGCCGAGCGTCTCGACGAGATGATGGACCGCGTCGGCGAGCTGGTCATCGCCCAGTCGCGCCTGAAGCAGCTGGCCGCCTCCAGCACCGACGTCGCCCTGCGCGCCGTGGCCGAGGAGATCGAGCGTCTGGCCTCGGAGATGCGCGACACCATGATGGTCGTGCGCATGGTGCCGATCGCCCAACTGTTCGGCCGCTTCCGCCGCCTGATCCACGATCTGGAGCGCGACACCGGCAAGCAGATCGAGCTGTCGACCGAAGGCGAGACCACCGAGCTGGACAAGACGGTGATCGAGCGCCTGGCCGACCCGCTGATCCACCTGATCCGCAACTCCGCCGACCATGGCCTGGAAGGCGCCGAGCAACGCCTCGCCGCCGGCAAGCCGGCCGTCGGCAAGATCATGCTGGCCGCCCGCCAGTCGGGCGCCGAGGTGGTGATCACCATCACCGACGACGGCCGGGGCGTCGATCGCGCCCGCGTCCGCGCCAAGGCGGAAGAGAACGGCCTGATCCAGCCGGGTCAGGTGCTGAGCGACAACGAGCTGCTGCAGCTGATCTTCGCCCCCGGTTTCTCGACCGCGGCGGCGATCACCAACCTGTCGGGCCGTGGCGTCGGCATGGACGTGGTCAAGAAGACCATCGAGGGCCTGCGCGGTTCGATCGAGATCACCTCGACGCCGGGCGAAGGCTCGGTGGTGTCGCTGCGCATCCCGCTGACCCTGGCGATCATCGATGGCCTGCTGGTCCGCGTCGGCACGGGCCGCTACGTCATCCCGCTGGCCACGGTCGAGGAATGCGTCGAGCTGACGCCGGCCCAGGACCTGCGCTCCACCGGTCGCAACCTGATCACCCTGCGCGACGAGCTGGTGCCGTTCATCCGCCTGCGCGAGCAGTTCGCGACGGGCACGGCGCCCGACCAGCACCAGAAGATCGTCGTCGTCGCCACCGGCCAGGACCGGGTGGGCCTGGTCGTCGACCAGATCCTCGGCGACCACCAGACGGTCATCAAGCCGCTGTCCAGCTTCCACGCCGATGTCGGCGCCTTCTCGGGCGCGACGATCATGGGAGACGGCGGCGTGGCCCTGATCATGGACATTCCCGCCCTGGTCAGCCTCGGCCAACGCCACGACGCGCAACTGCGCGCGGCCGGGTGAGGGGAGAGATGATGACCCAGCAAGACACCATCGAAGCCCTGACCTTCGACCTGCAGGGCGAGACCTTCGCCCTCGAGGCCAGCTATGTGCGCGAGGTCCTGGACCTGCTGCCCGAGACCCCGGTCCCGGGCGCGCCGGCCTTCGTCGGCGCCGTGATCAACTTCCGTGGCCGCGTGATCCCGCTGGTGGACCTGCGCATGGCCTTCGACATGACCGTCGGCGAGACCACGATCGACAACCGCATCGTCGTCATCGAGCACCCGCTGGACGGCGAACCCACGCTCATCGGCCTGCGCGCCGACAAGGTGCACGAGGTGACCTCGATCACCGCTGACACCACCGAGGAAGCCCCCCGCGTCGGCATGCGCTGGCGGGCGGACTTCATCCGCCGCCTGGTCCGCCGCAACGGCGACGTGATCGTGCTGCCGGACCTCGACCAGATCTTCGCCGCCCGGGGGCAGTCGGCTCCCATCAACGCCCTCCACACTGCTCAACGCTGATCGCCCGGAGTTTCCCATGCGACTGACCATCAAGCTTCAGCTCGGCCTGGCCTTCGGGTTCGTGATCGCCCTGCTGCTCATCGGCAACGTCTTCGGCATCACCAGCCTGGCCAAGACGAACAAGGCCCTCAACGACATGGTGGATGGCCCGGCCACGCGCCTGGAAGCCGCCCAGCAGCTGAACATCCACCTGCTGAACGTCGTGCGCGCCGAGAAGAACATGATCCTCGTCGGCACGCCCGAGGAAGTGAACAAGCTGGAAGCCTCGATCGACAAGGAGCGCGAGGCGTTCCAGGGCCTGCTGGCCAAGGCCGAAGGCATGGCCACCGCCGAGGGCAAGCCCAAGTGGCAGTCGCTGGGCGGCGCCTTCGACCAGATGATGGAAGTCCACGGTCGCGTGCTGGCGCTGGCGCTGGCCGATCGTGACGCCGACGCCACCGCCCTGTCGATGGGCGACGGCCGCAAGGCCGTGGTCGAGGCCGGCGCCAAGGTCCAGGAACTGGTCGAGCTGTCGAAGGCCCAGCTGGAAGGCGCGACCGACAAGGCCGACGCCGACTTCGCCAACACCCGCAACCTGCTGATCGGTCTGTCGATCATCTCGCTGCTCGGCGCGGCCGCCGCGGCGCTCTACATCTCGATGGCGGTCAGCAAGGGCCTGAACCGCGCTTCGGACGCCGTGAAGATGGTGGCCGACGGCGACCTGACCAAGTCGATCGACATCACCACCCGCGACGAGATCGGCGATCTGCTGGGCCACGTGAACGTCATGATCGAGCGCCTGCGCGGCGTGGTCGCCGACGCGATCTCGGCCTCGGAGAACGTCTCTGCCGGCAGCCAGGAACTGTCGGCCACCTCGGAGCAGATGAGCCAGGGCGCCACCGAGCAAGCCTCGGCGGCCGAACAGGCCTCGGCCTCGATGGAAGAGATGGCCTCCAACATCAAGCAGAACGCCGACAACGCCTCGCAGACCGAAAAGATCGCCCGCCAGTCGGCCATCGACGCCGAGACCTCGGGCCAGGCCGTCAGCAAGGCGGTCGACGCCATGCAGACGATCGCCGAGAAGATCACCATCGTCCAGGAGATCGCCCGTCAGACCGACCTGCTGGCCCTGAACGCGGCGGTGGAAGCCGCCCGCGCCGGCGAGCACGGCCGTGGCTTCGCGGTCGTCGCCTCGGAAGTGCGCAAGCTGGCCGAGCGCTCGCAGACCGCCGCCGCCGAGATCAGCGCGGTGTCTTCCGACACCGTGAAGGCCGCCCAGTCGGCCGGCGAGATGCTGACCAGCCTGGTGCCGAACATCCGCAAGACCGCCGAACTGGTCGCCGAGATCAGCGCCGCCTGCCGCGAGCAGGACATCGGTTCGTCGCAGATCAATGAAGCGATCCAGCAACTGGACAAGGTCACCCAGCAGAACGCCAGCGCCTCGGAAGAGATGTCGGCGACCTCGGAAGAATTGGCCGCCCAGGCCGAGGAGCTTCAAGCCTCGATCGCCTACTTCCGCACGGACTCGCACGGCGGCCAGCGCGCGCCGGTGCGCAAGGCCGCGCCGGCCAAGCGTCCGGCCTCGACGACCTCGGTCCGCAAGGCCCCGGCCAAATCGGCCACGCGTCCCGTCGCCGCCCAGCAGGCCCGCGTGGCCGGCTTCGCCCTGGACCTGACCAGCGGCGGCCCGGACGCCGACGACGCCGACTTCAAGCAATACGCCTAGTACCGACGAGGCCGGGGCCGAAGAGCGGTCCCGGCCAAGTCTTGAGGGACATTCCATGCGTCTGACGATCAAGCTCAAACTGATCTCCGCCTTCTCGCTCCTGATCGCCATGCTGATGGCGGCGACCGTCTTCAGCGTCACCAGCCTGAGCGGCTTGAACACGCGTCTCCAGACGGTGCTGAGCGGGCCGGTGGTGCAGCTGTCGCAAGCCCAGCAGCTGAAGACGGCCTTCGTCGAGATGATCCGGTCGCAGAAGAACCTGATCCTGGCCACGGACCCTGAGAAGGCCAAGGGCTACGAAGGCGACATCCTGAAGTTCCGCAAGCAGTTCGAAGGTCTGCTGGCGAAGTCGGAGGCCGCCGCGCCGGCCGCCGACAAGGCGCAGTGGGCCCAATTGCATGATGCGTGGGACCAGTACGCGCCGATCGAGAGCGAGGTCCGCAGCCTGGCCCTGGCGAACAAAGCCACCGAGGCCACGCGCCTGTCGCAAGCCAGCTCGTCCAGCCAGATCACCGCCGCCGTGCGCAAGACGACGGCCGATCTCGTCGATCTCCAGCAGACGCACCTGACGGAGGCCGAGGCGGCCGCCGGCAAGGTCTACGAGCACACCCGCATGGTGCTGATCATCGCGGCCGTCCTGGCCCTGGTGATCGCCGTGGCCGCCGCCTGGTGGATCGCCCGCACCATCCTGGAGGGCCTTCGCCTCGTGGCGCGCGCCATCGACGCCGTCGCGATCGGTGACCTGAACCACGAGGTCAAGGTCACCGGTGACGACGAGATCAAGGACCTGGTGGTCACGGTCGAGAAGATGACCGCCAACCTGCGCGAGACCGCGGCCCTGGCCGACAAGGTGGCCGACGGCGACCTGACCGTCCGCCCCAAGCCGCTTTCGGATGTGGATACGCTGGGCCTGGCTCTCGAGCGGATGGTCGAGCGCCTGCGTGGGGTCGTGGCCGATGCGGTGACGGCTTCGGAGAACGTCTCGGCCGGCAGCCAGGAACTGTCGGCGACCTCGGAGCAGATGAGCCAGGGCGCCACCGAGCAGGCCTCGGCCGCCGAACAGGCCTCGGCCTCGATGGAAGAGATGTCGGCCAACATCAAGCAGAACGCCGACAACGCCTCGCAGACCGAGAAGATCGCCCGCCAGTCGGCCATCGACGCCGAGACCTCGGGCGCGGCGGTCAACAAGGCCGTCGATGCGATGCAGACCATCGCCCAGAAGATCACCATCGTTCAGGAGATCGCCCGTCAGACCGACCTGTTGGCGCTGAACGCGGCGGTGGAAGCCGCCCGCGCCGGCGAGCATGGCCGTGGCTTCGCGGTCGTCGCCTCGGAAGTGCGCAAGCTGGCCGAGCGCAGCCAGACCGCCGCCGCCGAGATCAGCGCCGTGTCGTCGGACACCGTCAAGGCCGCGCAGTCGGCCGGTGAGATGCTGACCACCCTGGTGCCGAACATCCGCAAGACCGCCGAGCTGGTCGCCGAGATCAGCGCCGCCTGCCGCGAGCAGGACATCGGCGCCGGCCAGATCAACGAAGCGATCCAGCAGCTGGACAAGGTCACCCAGCAGAACGCCAGCGCCTCGGAAGAGATGTCGGCGACCTCGGAAGAGCTCGCCGCCCAGGCCGAGGAACTGCAGGTGTCGATCGCCTACTTCCGCACGGACTCGCACGGCGCCCAGCGCGTTCCGGCGCGCAAGGCCGCCCCGCGCGCCGTCGCGGCCAAGCGCTCGCCCGCGCCGACCGTGCGCAAGCCCGGCCGCAACGCCGTGGCCGGCCAGCAGGCCCGCGTGGCGGGCTTCGCGCTGGACCTGACCAGCGGCGGTCCCGACGACGCCGACGCCGATTTCAAGGAATACGCCTCGTGACCGGAACGACCGAACAGTTCGTCACGCTAGGCCTCGGCGCCGAGGTCTTCGCGGTGCCCGTGGTCCTGGTCCGCGAGATCCTCGACTACGCCAAGCCGTTCGGCATCCCGGATGGCCCGGCGTACCTCCTGGGTCTGACCGACGTGCGCGGTCGCGGCGCTCCGACTCTGGACCTGCGGCTCAAGTTGGGTCTGCCCGCCGTGCCGCCCGACGGCGCGACGCGCATCCTGGTCGTCGATGTGCCGGTCGAGGACCGCACCCTGTCGCTGGGCCTGGTCGCCGACCGGGTGATCGAGGTGGTGTCGTTCGACGCCAGCCAGATCGAAGCCTCGCCGGACATCGGCGTGCCGTGGCGCTCGGAATACATCCGCGGCGTCGTGCGCCGCGACTCTTCTTCTGGGGTTGGGGGCTTCGTCGTGATCTTCGACCTGGCCCGCCTGCTGACCAGCCAGGACGCCGCCTACCTCGCCCAAGCCGCCTGAGATCGGACCGTCATTGTCGCAAGCCGCTCTCGCCCTGCAGCCGGTCTCGGTCGGCGAACCGCTCAGCAGCCGTAACTTCGCGCGGCTGGCCGAATTCATCCACGGCTACAGCGGCATCAAGATGCCGTCCAACAAGCGGACCATGCTGGAAGGGCGCCTGCGCCGCCGGATGCGGGCCAACCGCATGGACAGCGTCAACGACTATTGCCGCTACCTGTTCGAGGAGGGTGGTCTCGAGGCCGAGACGATCCACCTGATCGACGCGGTGACGACCAACAAGACCGAGTTCTTCCGCGAGCCGGTGCACTTCACCTTCATGGAGAAGACGGTGCTGCCGCACCTGGCCAAGAGCCGTCGGCACATCAACGTCTGGAGCGCGGCGGCCTCGACCGGGGCCGAGCCCTACACCCTGGCCATGGTGCTGGACGAGTTCTGCCAGGAGCGTCGCGGCCTGGACTATTCGATCCTGGGCACGGACATCTGCACCGAGGTTCTGGACCAGGCGATCGCCGGCCGCTTCATCGAGTCGATGATCCAGCCCGTGTCCATGCCCCGTCGCCAGCGCTATGTGATGAAGGCCAAGGACCCCTCGCGCGGCGAAGTGCGGATCGTGCCCGAACTGCGCAGCAAGGTCGCCTATGGCCGTCTGAACCTGATGGACGAGAGCTATCCCGTCGAGCAGCAGATGGACATCATCTTCTGCCGCAACATCCTGATCTATTTCGACAAGCCGACCCAGGCCAAGGTGTTGGAGCGCCTGTGCCGCCACCTGGCGCCCGACGGCTACCTGTTCCTGGGCCACTCGGAATCCATCGTGGGCATCGATCTGCCGCTGAAGCAGATCGCCAACACCGTCTTCCAGAAGGGCTAGCCCCTTGGCCGGCAAGATCCGTGTCCTGATCATCGACGACTCCGCCACGGTCCGTCAGACCTTGGCGAGCATCCTGGAGTCCGATCCGCAGATCGAGGTGATCGGCGTCGCCTCCGACCCGTTCGTGGCCGCCAAGCGCATCCGCGACGAGATCCCCGACGTCATCACCCTGGACGTCGAGATGCCGCGCATGGACGGCATCACCTTCCTGCGCAAGCTGATGGCCCAGCACCCGATCCCGGTGGTGATGTGCTCGTCGCTGATCGAGGCGGGGTCCGAGACCCTGCTGCAGGCCCTGGAGGCCGGCGCGGTCGACATCGTGCTGAAGCCGAAGATTGGCGTGGCCGACGCTCTGATGGAGTCGCGCATCCGCATCTGCGACGCCGTGAAGGCCGCCGCCAGCGCCCGCGTGGCCGGCGCGCGTCGCCCGCCCGTGGCCGTCCAGCGTCCGATCCATGAGCCGGAGAAGAAGCTGACCGCCGACGCCATGCTACCTCCGCCTTCCGGTCGGGCCATGGCCAAGACGACGGAAGCCATCGTCTGCATCGGCGCCTCGACGGGCGGGACGGAAGCCCTGCGCGCGGTGTTGGAAGACCTGCCGCCGGACTCGCCGGGCATCGTCATCGTCCAGCACATGCCCGAGAAGTTCACCGCCTCGTTCGCCAAGCGCCTGGACAGCCTGTGCGCGGTCTCGGTCAAGGAGGCCGAGGACGGCGACACCGTGCTGCGCGGCCGGGTGCTGATCGCGCCGGGTAACAAGCACACGATCCTGGAGCGCAGCGGCGCCCGCTACTACGTCTCGGTCAAGGATGGCCCGCTGGTCACCCGCCACCGGCCGTCGGTGGATGTGCTGTTCCGCTCGGCCGCGCGTTCGGCCGGCTCCAATGCCGTGGGTGTGATCATGACCGGCATGGGCGACGACGGCGCGCGCGGCATGAACGAGATGAAGCAGGCCGGGGCCTTCACGATCGCCCAGGACGAGGCGACCTCGGTGGTGTTCGGCATGCCGAAGGAAGCCATCGCGCTGGGATGTGTGGATCGCGTGGCGCCGTTGCAGTTGCTGGCCAAGGAAATCCTGAAGGCGTCTAGCCGGTAGGGCTTGAGCTAAATCTGACAGCCCCAAAATCTTGTCATCCCGGCCGCAGCGAAGCGGAGAGCCGGGACCCACGGGCAACCGCACTGCCATTGGCCCCTGGGTCCCGGACAGCGCTACGCGCTTCCGGGATGACAAGTATTTCTGGCTTTTGAGAAGGTGCGCAGCGAGCGCCCTAGAACAGCAGGTCGTCGTCCTCGACGGCGGCCGGCGTCTCCACCTCGACCACCGCCACATCCAGACCCGCCGTCATCGCCGCGTGGACCTCACGTTCCTGGGCCATGGTGTAGCACCGCGCCAGATCGGTCAGCAGCGGCGACAGGGCGCTCATCACGTCATCGACCGCGACATCGCCCGACAGGCCCGCCAGTTCGGCTGCGGCCTGGTCGAGGTGGTCGCCGACCTGGCGCTGGAAGTCGAAGCGGGCGGCGGCGCGCTTGAGCATCTCGACGACGTCGGCGCCCTGGCGAGCGGCGTCCACGAGGTCGCCCTCGACGGCGTCGCCGGTCTTGCGGATACGGCCGATGGCGTCGCGCAGCGCATGAGCGGCGTTGGCCGAGCTGTCCTGGCCGTCGGCTTCGGGCTGGGCGTCGGCCGAGGCCGACAGCGACTGCAGCGCCGTCAGGGTGCGGGCGGCCGAGGTTTCCAGGTGGCCGGCATGGGCGCGCAGCTCGACGGCGATGACGCCCAGCGGCTTGCCGGTCTCACCGATGCGCGAGCACTTCAGCGTGGTGTTCAGCGCCATCATCTGCACGTCGGCGCGCATGTTCTGGATGGCTTCGATCTGGGCGACCAGGTCGCGGGCCGAGCTGGCGGCCGAGCGGCTGACCGCCTCGGCCTCACGCGCGCCGGCGTCGATGTCGTCCACGAGGGCGAAGGCGTCGCCGACGCTGCTCTCCAGGCCGCGCAGGAAGCTGGCGTCCTTGTCCGAACCGCCGCCTTGGGCGTGGTCGCGCAGGCGCAGGATCTCGCTGGCGTCGCCGGCGATGGCGCCGATGCTCTGGCCGATGCGCGAGACGTCGCGATGGAAGTCGTCGATCGTGGCGTTCAGCTGGGCGGCCAGCAGGCGGTGCACGAAGGCTTCCAGCCGCGCACGGCCGTCGGCGGGCAGGGCGCGGACGGATGACGTGTCCAGCAGGGCCAGGCCGTGCTGGACGTGCTCGATGCGCTGGCGGGTGATGTCGCCGATCTGCAGGGCGGCCAGGGCCGAGCCGATCTTCTTGCGGACATCGCGGACCAACTCGCCGACGCGGGCGGTGATCTGGGCGATCTTGGCCTGGTGCTCGGCGATGGCGGCGGTCTGGCCGACCAGGGCGTCGGGCACGGCCGGCAGCAGCCCGTCGCAGCGGCGGCGCAGCTCGTCCTCGTGGTTCAGGGCCGCGCGCAGGGCGCCGTCCATGCCTGCAAGGTCGTTGCGGAAGGTGTCCAGCTGGGTGCGGCCCAGCTCGATGCAGTCGCAAATCTCCTGGGCGAAGATCGCGAACTCCGGACCGGCGGCCAGGATGCCGCCCGAGGTGATCTTGATGTTGACGCCGAAGACCCGGAGGTAGGCCAGGTGCTGGCGCATGTCCTCGATGCAGGCTGTCAGAGCGTCGCCGGCGCGGACCAGGCCTCCGAGGCGGTCGCGACGGTCGTGCAGGGTCCGGGGCAGTTCGCGCAGCTGGTCGGAAGCCTGGCCCAGCTGGCGGGTGGCCGCGGCGACCTCCTGGCCGTCCAGGCCTTCGCGCATGCGGTCCAGGGCGGTGATCAGGGCGTTGGCGCCGTCGACGACCTGCGAGAGGACGTTGCCGACCTCCAGGAAGCGGCCCTCGATCGCGCCACGCGCGGCTTCGAGGCGCGTGTGGGCGCCGCTGTCGCCAGCCGGGGAGGTCGATAGTGCCAGAGACGAAAGGGCCATGAACTCGCCGTTCGAACAGTGACCCCGACAATCAACCACAATGTGCGAATTTGGCGTAAAGGCCCGCGAAAGTGGCGATCGGCCCGTCCCTGTAAAGAAAGACGGCGGGCGACCCGAAGGCCGCCCGCCGCAGAGGCAGGAACGGGGAGTACCGAACTTAGAAGGACTTCTTGACGCCCAGCTCGAAGGTCCGGCCCAGTGGGTTGCCGGTCCACGGGTCGTAGCCGAACTCTTCCTGGGCTGGGGGCGGATCGCGGTCGAAGATGTTGGCGACCGTCGCCGTCAGGGCCATGCTGTCGCCCAGCTGCAGGCGATAGGTGAAGTCGGTCGTCACCCAGGCCTTGCCGTTCTCGCCATACTGGACGCCGGCCCGCTCATCGACGACCGCCGAGACGTAGTTGACGCCCAGGCGGAAGTTCTGGCGGCCCAGTCCATAGTTGAGGCCGAGATTGGCCCGCAGCTTGGGCGCGGCCTGGGCGAAGGTGGCGAAGTTCAGCGTGCCGAGGCGATCGTCGCCGGTCGAGATGGTCACGCCGTCCAGGGTCGTCGCGCCGGTCTTCAGCTCGGTGACGCGGGTGGCGGTGAAGCTGATGTCCAGATCGCCGGGACCGACCGGCAGGCCGTAGTTGGCCTGGACGTCGAAGCCCTTGGTCGTCTGGCCCGGGCCGTTGCCGTAGCGGGTCGAGACGGCCGAGAAGGTGCCCACGCCGCTCATGCCGACCGCGCAGCCGCTGTTGAAGGTGATGCGGGCCAGCAGGGGCTGCTTGGCCACATCGCAGGTGGTGATCGTGCCGCCCGCGCCGTTGAACACCAGGCTGGCGATCTGGTTCGGGTCGGCGACCTGGCCGATCTGGTCCTTCGTCTTGATGTCGAAGTGGTCGACGATCAGGCGGAACTTGTGATCGGCGGCCAAGCCCCGGCTCTGCCAGATGGCGCCGAGATTGGCGGTCTTGGCGGTCTCGGGCTTGAGGTTGGCGTCGGTGATGAACTGCGCCGCCAGCCAGTTGCTGGCCGCTACCGTGTAGGTGCGCGCGGCCACCGTGATGGCGCCCGGCTGCACGCCCAGCGGCGGGGTCTGGTAGTTGGTGCCGTACGAGCCGCGCAGGGTCAGCGGGCCCCAGACGTTCCACTTGCCCGACACCTTGTAGACGGTGGCGCCCAGGTCGTTGGAGAACTTCTCCTTGCGGGCCGCCAGCTGGATGTCGACCGTCGAGAACAGCGGCACCTGCAGCTCGCCGAACAGCGAGTACTGGCTCTGGTCGGCCTGGACCGGGATGGTCGGGGCGAACAGCACGAACGGACCCGGCGCGTCGGGGGTGCAGCCCCGGAAGTTCGGATCGTTGGTCGGCAGCGGATTGGCCGGCAGGTTGGCCGAGCCCGGGCCGTTGGCGCTGGTCGTGCCGGCGGGCCATTCGCACTGCACCGTCCCGTTGTTGAACGGGCTGGAGACGATCTGGCGGCTCTCGAACGAGCGATACTGGGCGCCCAGGGCCCAGCCCACTTCACCGCCCGGCAGCTTCAGGCCCGAGCGGCCGTTGAACACCAGGTCGGCGGTGAAGTTGTTAGACTTGGTCTCGACGCCGCGCGGGTCGAACATCCAGAGGGCGAGGTCCTCGGGGTTTTCGTGGCCGGCGACGTAGTTCGGGTTGGCGAGGCCCCGCACCGGCTGGCCCTTGAACGAGCTGGAGAAGGGGTTCCAGTACTGGCAGCCGTTCTTGCCGGCGGCGGCCGCGTTCTGGGTGCCGAAGCGGGTCGGGTCCAGATCGGCGGCCTTGCAGTTCGGACCGCCGAAGCCGTTCAAGGCTTCCTGCAGGCGATAGCCGATGGTGTCGGCGTGGGTGTTGTAGTTGTAGGCGTCGTTATAGGTCAGGGCGAAGTCGTAGCCGACCGCCTTGGCGAAGGGCGCGATGTCCCCGAGGTCGCCGGTGATCCCGGCCGACACGCGCCAGACCTTGTTCTCGATCTTGTCGGCCACGCCGAAGCCGTCGCCGCCGGAGTAGTACGGGTTACCGCCGTGGCCGAAGAGCCGGTAGGTGATCGGCGTGAAGCCCGAGGCGCCGACGATGCCGTTCTTGGCGGCGAACTCGGCCGCGAACGGGTTGCTGATCGGCACGTAGAACTGGTTGACGGCGCCCGTCGTCAGGGCCGGACCGCGCGACACCGGCTGGGCCGGCGAGCCCATCACCTGCGGCAGGTCCACCTTGCCGTACGAGGCGTCGGCGTGGAACTTCATGCTGTCGGTGATGTCGGCCTTCAGCTGGGCGTAGAGCCGGTAGGTGTCCTGGTTCTCCACCAGCCGGTAGTACGGGATGTAGTTGTAGGCGCAGGTGTAGACGTTATCCATGCGGCCGCCGACGGCGGCGCAGCTGGCGGCGGTGAAGTCCGAGACGATGCCGCCCAGGTTCGCGCCCCACTCGCCGGTGTCCGTCGCGGTCGGGACGGCGGGCAGGGGACCGCGCGGCTGCCAGCCGGTCAGATTGGTCAGGGTCGACCAGGGCGCGGGGTTGTAGCCCGTACCCGGCGTCAGCGAGGCCTTGGTGAAGTCGCGCTCCAGCGTGTTCAGGCGCGAGCGGTGCTCGTACTCGGCCGAGACCAGCAGGTTGACCCGGTCCTCGCCGATGCCGCCCATGAAACCGACCGAGTAGTCGCCCTTCGAGCCCCTGATCTGCTTGTACTGGCCCTGCGCCTCCAGCCCGACGAACTTGTCGCGGGTGATGAAGTTGACCACGCCGCCGGTGGCGTCGGCGCCGTAGATCACCGCCGCGCCGTCCTTGAGGATCTCGGTTCGCGACAGGGCGATCGAGGGCACGTTGGCGGTGTTCTGGTTCATCCGCCGGCCGTTCAGCAGCACCAGCGTCTTGTCGGCCCCCAGGCCGCGTAGATTGTAGTTCACCGAGCCGACCAGGGTCGGACCGCCGAAATAGTAGCTCTCGCCCGTGGTCGGGCCCGAGATGGTCAGGCTCTTGGCGAACTCCAGCGCCGTCGGCGAGCCCTGCTTCTCCAGGTTCTCCTGCGAATAAACCTCCACGGGGAGGGCCGCATCCAGAGCCGAGCCCCGGATGTTGGAGCCGGTGACGACGATCTCCTCGACCTGCGTGTTGGTGTCCGGAGCCGTCTTTTCCTGACCCCACGCCGCCGGGCCAAAGCCCGCGATCCCGATCAGCAGCGCGACGCCCGACGCGCTCGTAAGCCCAAGTCTCATGTGGCGATCCCTCCCTGTTGAATGAGTCTGTAACGCTCATTCTCACAAGAGTGAGTATTGTGGCGCCGCTTCCACGCCGTCAATGATCATTGTTCGGCGACCCCGGAACGGGGCGTGCGCCCAATGATTGCCGTTATGGGAATGATTGACAGGGGCGCGCCACGCCGACTACGCGGCGAGGGGTAGGACCAGGAGGACGGTTTGGCAGGAGCCACCGCGGAGGAGGCCAAGGAGCGCCCGCGCACCAAGGCCGAGCAGCGCGCCCAGAGCCTGGAGCAGATCCTGGACGCGGCCGAGTACCTGTTCTCGCAGAACGGCCTCTATGGCGTGACGCTGCGCGATGTGGCCGTGCGCGTGGGCATCCACACGACGCTGCTGAACTACTATTTCAAGGACAAGACCAACCTGTTCGAGGCCGTGTTCGCGCGGCGGGCCGGGGTCACGTCCGGCCGGCGGATGATCGCGCTGGAGCAGTACGAGCAGGCGGCTGGCGGTGCGCCCACCGTCGAGGGTGCGCTGCACGCCTTCCTCGATACCGACCTCGACCTCTATTACGAGGGCGGCGAGCACTGGATGAACTACGGGGCCTTCTGCGCCCGGGTCAGCAACACGCCCGAGGGCGCGGCGCTGATGGATGAGCACTTCGATCCGGTCGTGCTGAAGCTGGTCGGCATCCTCAAGCGCGCCCTGCCGGACTATGCCGACGAGGAGATCTTCTGGGGCTACCACTTCGTGTCGGGGGCGCTGATGAACACCCTGGCGCGGACGGGACGGATCGACCGGCTGTCGAGCGGCCTGTGCCACTCCGACGACTTCCCGGCGATCAAGAAGCGGATCGCGCGGTTCATGGCGGCAGGCTTTATCGCGCTGAAGGAGTAGGGGCGGAGCCGAAAACCCCGCCCTTCGACAAGCTCAGGGTGAGGTTTTCTACTGAAGCGCCCTAGCAGTCGTCCTCATCCTGAGCTTGTCGAAGGACGAGGACGGTCCCCCGGCGTTAGCCGCGCTCCGCCTTCTTGAAGATCCGCGCCAGCCACAGGAACAGGCCGATCGCGATCACGTAGAATGGGACCAGCGTGTAGAGCGCCATCTGCAGCGAGTTGTGCGGGTGCGCGGCTTTGAAGAAGTCGCTGGCCGCGCCGACATAGGTCGGGCCAAGGCCCAGCCCGATGAAGTTCATGACCAGCAGCAGCAGGGCGCCGGACATCACCCGCTGATCGGGCCGCACCTCTTCCTGGACCAAGGCCACCGACGAGGACAGGTAGAAGTAGTTCAGCACCGTCGGCCCGGTCAGGAAGGCCAGGGCCACCGGCCAGGTCGGGGCCCAGACGAAGCCGATATAGAACGGGATCGCCAGGGTCAGGGAGATGACCGGAGCCATGGCGTAGACGACCTTGGACGTCTTGCGGAAGCGGTCGATGACGCGACCCGAGGCGTAGATGCCGGCGCTCATGCCGATGCCGACGACGAGGGAGTACCAGACGGCGACCTCGCCCAGGGCCATGCCCTTCTCGCGCATCAGGAACAGGGTGGTGAAGTTGCCCAGGCCATAGGTGACGAACTGGGTCGCGCCGCTGCCTAGCGAGGCCAGCACCAGGGTCGGGCGCGAGAAGAACATCTTCAGCGTCGCCCAGAAGCCGGCCTTCTCGATCTTGGCCTGCGTGCCGTCCAGACCGCCGCGCGGCGGCTCCTTGACCATCAGCGGCAGGGCCACGGCGGCGAACAGGCCGACGATGCCCAGGATCACGAAGGCGTAGCGCCAGTTGAAGGCCGCCGCGATCGCCGCGCCGAACGCGATGCCCAGCGCCGCGCCGACCGGCGGACCCAGATTGTAGATGCCCAGCGCGGTTCCTCGCCGGTGGGCCGGGAAGTAGTCGGAGATGATGGCGTAGGAGGGCGGCACCCCGCCGGCCTCGCCGAAGCCGACCGTCATCCGGGCGAAGGCGAACTCGCCATAGCCGCGCGACAGGCCGCAGGCGACGGTCGCCGCGCTCCAGATGCCGCAGGCCAGGCTCAGCACCGCCACGCGGTTGGTGCGGTCGGCCAGCCAGCCGACCGGGATGGCGATGAAGCAGTAGAACATCGCGAAATAGAGACCACCGATCAAACCGAGCTGGCTATCGCTGACGTGCAGTGCGTCCTGGATCGGCTTGGCCAGGATCGACATCAGCTGCCGGTCCAGGAAGTTCAGCACATAGACGAACCACAGCATGCCCAGCACCAGCCAGGCACGGCCGCTGGTCGGCGCGTGGCCGGCGTCTTCGGACAGGGAGGGGGCGTTCATCGAGCGAGCGTCCAGGCAAGCGGACGGAGTCGCGGCGTCATCGCGCACTTGGTGTTCAAGGCTTCCTCCCGATGGCCGTTCTTTTTGAACTTGGCCTGTTTGGAGGATGACCCCAATTCCAATCGCTCGTCAATCTTCACACGCAAGTGAGTGAGTATTGACACGAGCCAGGATCGCCGCCACCGTCAGCGCACAAACGTCGACGTCCAACGATCGACACGCGTTCGGGGAGGAACGTCATGAAGGCTGGTCTGCTGGCGTCGGCTTGCGCCGTCGCGCTCGTATCATTCGCCACACAGGTCGCGGCCCAAACGGCCGCTGACGATCAAGGCCAAAACACCCAGGGAAGGGGCGACGCCGCATTGGTCGGAGAAGTCATCGTCACCTCGACCCGTCGCCCGGAAAAGGTCCAGGACGTGCCGCTCAGCGTCACCGCCTTCGACCAGAAGGAGCTGACCGCCAAGGGCATCGTCGGCTTCGAGGGCCTGGCCCGCCAGACGCCCGGCGTGGTGCTGAACCGCGCCACCGCCAACTTCAACAACTTCACGGCTCGGGGCATCGCCACCAACGGCTATGGCGCCAACCTGCAGAGCACGGTCGCCGTCTATGTCGACGAACTGCCGATCTCGACCATCGGTAACACCACGGTGCTGGACCCCAACCTGTTCGACGTCGAGCGGGTGGAGTTCCTGCGCGGTCCGCAGGGCACGCTGTTCGGCTCCGGCTCGCTGTCGGGCGCGCTGCGCATCCTGACCAAGGCCCCGAACCTCTCCAGCCGCGAGGGCGCGGCCCTGGTCGACTTCGGCCTGACGGGCTCGGACTCGCTGCGCCAGCGCTACAACGGCATGTTCAACCTGCCGATCATCCAGGACAAGCTGGCCCTGCGCGTGGTCGGCTTCTACCGGCACGAGGAAGGCTATCTCGATAACGTCGGCACCGGCGTCCACAACTCCAACACCCTGGTCGACTGGGGCGGCCGCGCGACGCTGCTGTGGAAGCCCAACGACCGCCTGTCGGTGAAGGCGCTGTTCTCCTACGAGGACAGCAACCCCAAGGACTCGTCGATGGTCGATCCGTCCCTGGGCCGCAACAAGCGGATCTCGGACCGGCCGGACCAGTTCGTCGGCGAAATGCGCAGCCACAATGTCACGGTCGACTACCAGTTCGACGGCGCGCGCTTCACCAGCTCGTCGACCTATTCGAAGTTCGACCAGAAGTTCTATGTCGACCTGGCCGGCACCTTCAATCAGGCGATCGCCTTCGCCCTGGACGCCGGCGGCTTCCAGAAGACCTTCGTCGAGGAGGCGCGCCTGGCGTCCGATCCGGGCGGCAAGCTGGACTGGGTTGTCGGCGGCTTCTATCTCGATCGCCGCCTGGACGTGGACTACTTCTACCGTTCCAACCCGGCCTTCCTGACCTCGCACGGCATCACGGGCCTGCCGGACGAGTACTACCAGCGCCAGTACACCCACATAAACTCGTCGGAGAAGGCCGCTTTCGGCCAGCTGACCTATCACTTCAGCGACAAGGTCTGGGCCACCGGCGGCATGCGCTATGGCCGGGTCGAGGCCCAGGGCTTCACCGAGGCCGGCGGCTACAGCAGCGCCTATCTGACCAACGCCCTGTTCGGCATCCGCGGCCCGCTGGTCCTGACGCCGTTCGCGGCCGCCTCGGGCGTCAAGGCGACCGGCAGCAAGCCGTCGTTCAAGGTCAGCCTGTCGTACAAGCCGTCGCCGACCCTGACGACCTACGCCACGGTCTCGACCGGCTTCCGCACCCCGGTGGTCAACGCCTTCGCCGGGCGACCCAGCCTGGTCAATCCCAACGATCTGACCATCCCGAACGGCGCCACCTCGGACGATCTGACCAATTACGAGGTCGGGGCCAAGGGGCGGTTCCTGAACGGTTTGGTCTCGGCCAATGTCGCCGTCTACCTGATCGACTGGAGCAACATCCAGGTCCAGGCCAACCGCGTCTCCGACAGCGTCCAGTTCGCCACCAATATCGGCGCGGCGCGCAGCAAGGGGATCGAGCTGGAGCTGCTGGCCTTCCCGGCCAAGGGCCTGACCATCGGCCTGAACGGCTCGCTGAACGACGCCAAGGTCACGCAGCTGACCCCGGCCGAGGCGGCGATCTCCGGCGCGGTGGTCGGCGCGCGCCTGGCCTCACCGAAGGTGCAGGGCTCGCTGTTCGTCAACTACGGCTGGGACCTGACGCCGAAGGCCAAGGCCAACCTGTCGGTCGTGCTGCAGCACGTCGGCTCGTATCCGGGCTCGTTCCAGCACGTGCCGGGCCAGCCGACCGTGACCAGCGCCACCTACGGCTTCACGGACTCGTACCAGAACGTCAACGCCACCTTCGCCGTGGCCATGGGCGACACCACGATCGGGGCCTATGTCGAGAACCTGTTCGACGACCACTCGATCACCTACGTCCACCCCGAAGCGTTCATCGCCAGCCGGTTCGCGACCATGCGGCCGCGCACGGCCGGCGTGCGCCTTGGCTATGCGTTCTAGGGGGCGGTGATGAGAAAGCGTCTCCTCGTCTCGGCTCTGGCGCTCCTGGCCCTCGCGCCGGCTGCCGCCTTCGCCGAGGCCCCCGTCGTCAAGGCCCCGGCCGGCGCCGTTCGCGGCGTCGCCCAGGACGGCCTTGAGGTCTTCAAGGGCATCCCCTATGCCGCGCCGGCCATCGGGGCCCTGCGCTGGAAGCCGCCCGCCGCGCCGGCCACCTTGACCGGCGTCCGCGACGCCCTGGACTTCGGCGCGTCCTGCATGCAGGCCAAGCCGCGTCCGGGCAGCATCTACGCCTCGCCGCTGAAGGCCTTCAGCGAGGACTGCCTGTCGCTGAACGTCTGGACGCCGGCGAAAGCCAAGAAGGCGCCGGTGCTGGTCTGGATCCACGGCGGCTCGCTGATCGCCGGCTCCAGCGCCGAGGGCATGTATGACGGCGCTGCCCTGGCCAAGCGCGGGATCGTCGTGGTGTCGATCAACTACCGCCTCGGCGTGCTCGGCTACATGGCCCATCCGGAGCTCAGCGCGGAGTCGCCTGACCACGTCTCGGGCAACTACGGCCTGCTGGACCAGATCGCGGCCCTGAAGTGGGTCCAGAAGAACATCGTCGCCTTCGGAGGCGATCCGGCCCAGGTCACCATCGCCGGCGAGTCCGCCGGTGGCTTGAGCGTCATGTACCTGATGGCCTCGCCGCCGGCTCGGGGGCTGTTCAGCAAGGCCATCGCCCAGAGCGCCTACATGGTCTCCACGCCCGACCTCCGCGACGGCAAGTACGGCCACATCCCGGCCGAGACCATGGGCGCGATGACGGCCGAAAAGCTGGGCGCCAAGTCGCTGGCCGACCTGCGCGCCATGGACGCCGAAAAGCTGACAACCGCCGCCCTGATGGCCGGCTTCCAGACCTTCGGCGCGGTCGACGGCAAGGTGCTGCCCAAGCAGCTGGTCAACACGTTCGACGCCGGAGAGCAGGCGCATGTGCCGATCCTGGCCGGCTTCAACAGCGGCGAGATCCGTTCGCTGCGCTTCCTGGCCCCGCCGCCGCCGACCGACGCCACCGCCTACGAGAAGGAAATCCGGGCGCGCTACGGCGATCTCGCGGACGACTTCCTCAAGCTCTATTCCTCCAGCGACGTGCCCGAGAGCGTGCTGCTGACCACCCGCGACGCCCTCTATGGCTGGACAGCCGAGCGCCTCGTCGCCAAGCAGACCGCCGCCGGCCAGCCGGGCTATTTCTACCTGTTCGACCACGGCTATCCGGCCGCCGAGGCCGCGAACCTGCACGGCTTCCACGCCAGCGAACTGCCCTACGTCTTTGGGACCGCCAAGGCGACGCCGCCGGCCTGGCCGAAGAACCCGGACACGCCGGAAGAGGCCAAGCTGACGGCGGCCATGGGCGACTACTGGGCCTCGTTCGCCAAGGATGGCGCGCCCAAGGCCGCCGGCCAACCGACGTGGAAACCCTACGGCGCCGCGCGCGCCTACATGGCCTTCGCCGACGGTCCCCAGCCGGGCGTCCACCTGCGTCCTGGCATGTACGAACTGAACGAGACGGTGATGTGCCGCCGACGCGCCCAGGGCGACACGTCCTGGAACTGGAACGTCGGTGTGGTCGCGCCGCCGATCCCCCCTGGAGTTGCTCAGTGCCCATGATTGACGGCGAGATGCAGGCGTTCGCCCTGACGCTCGACAAGTTCCTGGACCACGCCGCCAAGTGGCGTCCCGACGGCCAGGTGGTGACCGCGCGTGAGGGCGGACGGATCGACCGGGTCGGCTATGCGGACCTGCGCGACCGCGCTTTGCGGGTCTCGTCGGGGCTGGCGGGGCTGGGCGTGCGCAAGGGCGACCGCGTCGCCACCCTGGCCTGGAACACCCAGGACCATGTCGAGGTCTGGTTCGCGATCATGGGCATGGGCGCGGTGTGCCACACCCTGAACCCGCGCCTGACCGTCGAGCAGCTGGCGGCGATGATCGTGCAGTCCGAGGCGCGTGTGCTGATCGCCTCGGCCGACCTGGCGCCGGCGGCTCGCAAGATCATGGACTCAGCGCCGAGCGTCGAGCGGCTGCTGGTCATCGATGGCGAGGCGGAGGAGGGCGAGGCGCTCGAACCCCTGATAGCCGCCGCCAAGCCGGACTACGTCTGGGGCCAGTTCGAGGAGACCGCGCCCAGCGGCCTGTGCTTTACCTCGGGCACGACGGGCGCGCCCAAGGGCGTGACCTACACCCACCGCTCCAGCTACCTGCACACCCTGCGGGCTCTGCAGGTGGACGTGATGGCGATCTCGGGCGCCGACGCCGTGCTGGCGGTGGTGCCGATGTTCCACGCCAACGCCTGGGGCCTGCCGTTCGCGGCGCCGGCGGTCGGCGCCAAGCTCGTCCTGCCCGGCCGCAACGCCGACGGCGCCAGCCTGGCCCGCCTGATCGCCGCCGAGGGCGTCACCATCGGTGTCGGCGTGCCCACCGTCTGGCTGGGCCTCGTCGAGCACCTGGAAGCGACCGGTGAGAAGTTGCCGTCGTTGAAGCGCATCATGGTCGGCGGCGCGCCGATGCCGCCGGCCTTGATGGAGCGGATCGAGCAGGGGTTGGGCGTCATCGTCCAGACCAGCTGGGGCATGACCGAGTTGTCGCCCTCCGGCACCGTGGCCCCGCTCAGTGCGCCGTCGCAGGCGGCGCTGTCGGGCCGTCCGGCCGTGGGCGTGGACCTGCTGCTGACCGACGCCGACGGCGTGGCCTTGCCGCAGCAGCGCGACGCCGAGGGCCATCTGCGCGTGCGCGGCGCGGCGGTGGTCGAGCGCTATTTCGGCCACGAGACCTCGGCCACCGACGCCGACGGCTGGTTCCCGACCGGCGACCTGGCGCGCATCGACGCTGCGGGCAACCTGATCATCACCGGCCGCGCCAAGGACCTGATCAAGTCCGGCGGCGAGTGGATCAATCCCGCCGAGATCGAGGCGGTGGTCGCCTCCTTGCCCGAGGTGTCGCTGGCCGCCGTCATCGGCCGGTCCGACCCCAAGTGGGGCGAGCGCCCGATCCTGTTAGTTGAGACGCAGGGCGAGGTCACCGACGAGGCGCTGCTGGCCTCGCTGAAGGGCCGGGTGGCCAGCTGGTGGATACCCGATGCGGTGTACCGCCTGCCGCGCATGCCTCTGGCGTCCACCGGCAAGATCGACAAGATAAGGCTGAGAACGGAGTACGGCGGCGGCTGATAGTTCGTCCGTCCCCGTCTCTCGTCCCAACGCCAGGAAGTCCCGATCAGTGTCCGAAGCCGCTACGCCCCGTCGACGCACCACCAAGGCCGAACAGCGCGCCGAGAAGATGGAGCAGATCCTCGACGCGGCCGAGGAACTGTTCTCCAAGCACGGGCTCTATGGTGTCACCCTGAAGGACGTGGCCAAGCAGGTCGGCGTGCACCACACGCTGATGAACTACTACTTCGACGACAAGAAGACCCTGTTCGACGCGGTCTTCGCGCGCCGGGCGAACGTGACCATCGAGCGGCGGATGACGGCCATGGACGCCTATGAGGCGGCCGCCGGGGGCAAGCCGACGGTGGAGGGCGCCCTGCGCGCTTTCCTCGACACCGACCTGGATCTCTACATGGAGGGCGGGGACGGCTGGAAGAACTACGCCGCCCTCGGCGCCCAGGTCGCCAACACGCCGGAGTGGGGCGCGTCGCTGATGGACGCGCACTTCGACCCGGTGGTCCTGCGCCTGATCGACCTGCTGAAGAAGGCCCTGCCGGACTGTCCGGAGGCCGACATCTTCTGGGGCTACCACTTCGTCACCGGAGCGCTGATGCTGACCCTGGCCCGCACGGGCCGGATCGACAAGCTGTCGGGCGGGGTCTGCAAGTCCGACGACTTCCATGCCGTGAAGGAGCGGATGGCCGCGTTCATGGCCGCCGGCTTCATCGCGGCCTGCGAGCGGCGCAAGGCGCAGACTTAAGGGACCGCCTTCGTTCGAGATCAATCCGTCAAAGACATTCACTAACAGTCTAGTGAGCAAAGGGGATTTTGTCATGATGCTGCAAGGACGCGTCGCGATCGTCACGGGCGCCGGCGGAGGCCTGGGCCGCGCCCACGCGCTGTACCTGGCCGGGCAGGGCGCCAAGGTGGTCGTCAACGACCTCACCCAAGAGGCCGCCGATCGCGTGGCCGCCGAGATCGTCGCCCAGGGCGGCGAGGCGTTCGCCGTGGCGGCCTCGGTCACAGACGAGGCTGCCGTCAATGCGATGGTCGAGCAGGTCGTGGCGCGCTGGGGCCGGGTCGACATCCTGATCAGCAATGCCGGCATCCTGCGCGACAAGACCTTCGCCAAGATGGACCTTTCCGACTTCCGCCTGGTGGTCGACGTCCACCTGATGGGCGCGGCCGTCTGCGCCAAGGCCGTGTGGGCGCTGATGCGCGAGCAGGGCTATGGCCGCATCGTCATGACGACCTCGTCCTCCGGCCTCTACGGCAATTTCGGGCAGGCCAACTATGGCGCGGCCAAGATGGCGCTGGTCGGGCTGATGCAGACCCTGGCCATCGAGGGCGAGAAGTACAATGTCCGCGTCAACTGCTTGGCCCCGACGGCGGCCACGGGCATGACCGAGGGCGTGCTCTCGGCCGAGAGCCTGGCGCTGCTGGACCCCGCCTTCGTCAGCCCGGGCCTGCTGGCCCTGGTCCAGGACGACGCCCCGACCCGCACGATCCTGTGCGCCGGCGCGGGCCACTTCGCCACCGCCAACGTCACCCTGACCGACGGTCGCTATATCGGCGGCGGTGCGGACGCGGGCGAGCAGCTGATCCGCCAGTGGGACGGCGTCAGCGATCGGGCGGGCGAGATCGTCCCGGCCTACGGCTTCACCCAGGCCGAGCGAGAAGTGGCTAGCGCCAGCCTGATGGCCGCCGCCGCCAAGGAGCCCGCGTGATGCGTCAGGCCGTCATCGTCTCCACGGCGCGCACGCCGATCGGCCGCGCCTATCGCGGGGCCTTCAACGACACCCCGTCGCCGACCCTGGCCGCCCACGCTCTGACCCACGCGGTCCAGCGTGCAGGCGTCGATCCGGGCGAGATCGAGGACTGCATCCTCGGCTGCTCGCTGCCGCAGGGCTCTCAGGCCACGATCGGTCGGATGGCGGCTCTGCGGGCCGGCTTCCCGGTCGAGGTCCCAGGCATGACCATGGACCGCCAGTGCTCGTCGGGCCTGATGACCATCGCCACGGCCGCCAAGCAGGTCATCGTCGACCGCATGGACGTCATCGTCGCCGGCGGCGTCGAGTCGATCTCGCTGGTCCAGACCCCGCAGATGCGGGTCGATCAGGACCCCGAGCTCGTGGCGATGCACCCTGACGCCTACATGCCGATGCTGGACACGGCCGAGACGGTCGCGGCTCGCTACGGGATCACCCGCGAGGTCTGTGACCTCTACGCCCTGTCATCGCAGCAGCGCGCGGCGGCGGCTCAGAGCACCGGACGCTTCGAGGCTGAACTCGTGCCGATGACCGCGAACATGAAGGTCGCCGACAAGGAGAACGGCGCGGTCTCGCATCGCGAGATCACGCTAGGCCGCGACGAGGGCGTGCGGCCGGACACCACGCTGGAAGGCCTAGCGGCCTTGAAGGTCGTGCGCCCCGGCGGCACGGTCACGGCCGGTAACGCCAGCCAGCTGTCGGATGGCGCCTCGGCCTGCGTGGTCATGGAGGCGGGCCTGGCCGAGAAGCGCGGCCTGCAGCCGCTGGGCCGCTATGTCGGCATGGCCGTGGCCGGGACCAAGCCGGACGAGATGGGCATCGGCCCGGTCTTCGCCATCCCGCGCCTGCTGGAACGCTTCGACCTCAAGATCGACGACATCGGCCTGTGGGAGCTGAACGAGGCCTTCGCCTGCCAGGTCGTCTATTGCCGTGACCGCCTGGGCATCCCGGACGAGCTGCTCAACGTCAACGGCGGCGCCATCGCCATGGGCCATCCCTACGGCATGTCGGGCGCGCGCCTGACCGGCCACGCCCTGATCGAGGGCAAGCGGCGAGGGGCCAAGCACGTCGTCGTCACCATGTGCGTCGGCGGCGGCATGGGCGCGGCGGGGCTGTTCGAGGTGCTCTAGGCGGTCTTCGTCCCGAACGCGGCCATGAAGGTGCGGACCGCGGTCTCGACCTCGGCGTCGACCTCCTCGGAGGTCGGCGCGCCGATATAGTTGACCAGCCGCGCCTTCAGCATCCGGTTCTGGCAGAGACCGATGAACTGGTGGCCGGCGGCGATCGGGTCGGGGACGTCGATCCGGCCTTCCAGCTTCATCCGGGCCAGGAAGCCGCCCAAGAGGCGCGCGCCGCGCAAGGGGCCGGCCTCGTAGAACGCCCGGCCGATGTCGGGCGAGCGTTCCGACGCCGTCGCGATCAGGCGGAAGTGGCGCATGTTGCGATCGGACATGACGTTGGTGACGTAGCGCTTGCCCAGGCGGGTAAGGGCCGCGCGCACGTCGTCGCCCTCGTCGTCCAGCAGGGCGAACATCTCCTGGCCCTGCCAGCTGCAATAGCGCTCCACGTGGGCCTGGAAGATGTCTTCCTTGCTCTTGAAGTAGTTGTAGAGCGTGCTTTTCGAGCCGCCGACCTTGGCCGCGATGGTCGACATCGAGGCGGCGTCGAAGCCCTCCTCCAGAAAGACTTCTGCGGCGATGTCGAGGATCGCCTCGCGGCGGGCGTCGCGATCCAGGCGGGGTTTTGTGTCGGTCGTCGTCATGAACTTTTTCCGACCGTACGGTACGGTCGCCTTGACTGTAGCACAGGAGGGGCCTACTTGCACTCCAGCATATGACTATACCGTACGGTCACATCAAGGCTCTCCCCATGTCGACCCCCTCCCTCCGACACAGTGCTCCCTTCTTCGCCGCCGCCAGCGCCCTGGTGCTGGCCGCCTGCGCAAGCCTGCCCCCGGCGCAGCCCGCCCGCGTGGCCAAGGCCCCGCAGTCTTACGAAACCGCTCAGGCCCTGGCCGCCCCGACCGCCGAGTGGCCCGCCGACGCCTGGTGGACCGCTTATGGCGACACCCAGCTCAACGCCCTGGAAGACGAAGCCCTGAAAGGCTCGCCGACCCTGGCCGCCGCCGAGGCCCGCCTGCGCCGCGCCCAGTCGCTGGTCAGCCAGGCCAAGGCCGCCGATCTGCCCCGCGTCGGCCTTGGCGTCGATGTCGGCGAGAGCAAGCAGAGCTACAACGCCGGCATCCCGCCGGCCTTCGTGCCGCACGGCTACAACGACACCGGCCGCATCGCGCTGGACGCCAGCTGGGAACTGGACTTCTTCGGCAAGAACCGCGCGGCCATCGCCGCGGCGACCTCGGAAGCCAAGGCCGCCCAGGCCGACGCCGCCCAGGCCCGCCTGACCCTGTCGACCGCCATCGCCTCGACCTATGCCGAGCTGTCGCGGCTCTACGCCCAGCGCGACGTCGCCGCCGCCGCCGTCAGCCTGCGGGAGCAGACCAGCAATCTCGTCGCCAAGCGCGTCGCCAACGGCCTCGACACCAAGGCCGAGAGCGAGCAGGCGGCGGCCGGTCCTCCCGCTTCGAAGGCTGAACTCTCGGCCATCGACGAACAGATCGCCCTGACCCGCAACGCCCTGGCCGCCCTGGTCGGCGCCGGTCCCGATCGCGGCCTGGCCATCGCCCGCCCGGCCACGGCGACCATCAAGCCGTTCGGTCTGCCGGAGAACCTACCGGCCAACCTGATCGGCCGCCGCCCCGACGTGGTCGCCGCCAAGTGGCGGGCCGAGGCCGCGACCTCGCGCACCAAGCAGGCCAAGGCGATGTTCTATCCGGACGTCAACCTGACCGGCTTCATCGGCGTGCAGTCGTTGTATCTTGACAAGCTGTTCTCCAGCGGTTCGGACATCGGTCAGATCGGCCCGGCCTTGCGCCTGCCGATCTTCGAGGGCGGGCGCCTGCGCGCTGGCCTGCGCGGCGCCGAGGCCGACCGCGACGCCGCCGTCGCCAGCTATGACGGCGCCCTGACCCAGGCCCTGCGCGAAGTGGCCGACGTCGCCGCCAGCGAGAAGGCCCTGACCAGCCGCCTGTCCGACGCTCGTCTGGCCCTGACCGCCAACGAGAACGCCTATCGCATCGCCCGCCTGCGCTACGAGGGCCAGCTGTCGACCTATCAGTCGGTTCTGCTGGCCGAGCAGTCGGTGCTGACGCAGCGCCGGGTCGTCGCCGATCTGGAAAGCCGCGCCTTCGCCCTGGACATCGCCCTGATCCGCGCCCTCGGCGGCGGTTTCACCGGCGTCTGAACCCGAATTTTCACAGCCTTCGCTTCCTAGGACTTGCACCTATGTCCGATCAACAACCCGCCGCTTCGCAAGCCGCTTCCAACAACAAGCGTCGCCGCCAACTGACCCTGCTGGGCGGCGCCGTCGCCATCGGCGTGGTCGCCTACGGCGCCTACTGGCTCGCCTTTGAGAGCCACTATGTTGAGACCGACGACGCCTATGTCGGGGCCGAGACCGCCCAGGTCACCGCCCTGTCGCCCGGCCCGGTCGCCAAGATCTTCGTGGTCGAGACGCAGGCCGTGAAGGCCGGCGACCCGCTGGTCATCATCGACGACGCCGACGCCCGCATCGCCGTGGCCCAAGCCGAAGCCGCCCTCGGCCAGGCCGAGCGCAAGGTGAAGGGCTACTTCGCCAATGACACCGCCCTGGGCGGCCAGTTCGAGGCCCGCCAGGCCGACGTCGCCCGCGCCGACGCTCAGATCGCCGCCGCCAAATCGGACGTCGAGCGCGCCCGCGTCGACCTCTCGCGCCGCCAGGCCCTGGTGGGCGAGGGGGCCGTGTCGGGCGATGAACTGACCACCGCCCAGAACCGCCTGAGCAACGCCCAGGCCGGGCTGACCGCCGCCCAGGCCGTCCGCGCCCAGGCCCTGGCCAGCCGCGACGCCGCCATCGGCACGCGCGAGGTCAACACCGTGTTGATCTCCGGCGTCTCGGTCACCGAGAACCCGGAAGTGAAGGCCGCCCAGGCCAAGCTCGACGCCGCCCGCCTGGCCCTGGCCCGC
This sequence comes from Caulobacter sp. GW456-12-1-14-TSB4, assembly GCF_059424195.1. NCBI lineage: Bacteria > Pseudomonadati > Pseudomonadota > Alphaproteobacteria > Caulobacterales > Caulobacteraceae > Caulobacter > Caulobacter sp. GW456-12-1-14-TSB4. The sequence goes on along the minus strand of NZ_JBWKZF010000011.1, from coordinate 69,438 downwards.
ACCGTGGTCCGCGCCCCGACCGACGGCGTCGTCGCCCGCAAGTCGGTGCAGGTCGGCCAGCAGGTCGCCATGGGCACGCCGATGATGGCCGTGGTCCCGACCGCCCAGGCCTATGTCGACGCCAACTTCAAGGAAGTGCAGCTGGACAAGGTGGTCCCCGGCCAGCCGGTGGTGCTGGTCTCCGACCTCTATGGCGGCCACGTGAAGTTCCACGGCAAGGTCCGCGGCCTGGCCGGCGGCACCGGCTCGGCCTTCTCGCTGATCCCGGCCCAGAACGCCTCGGGCAACTGGATCAAGGTCGTCCAGCGCGTGCCGGTCCGCATCACCCTGGACCCGGCCGAACTGGCCAAGCATCCGCTGCGCGTGGGGCTGTCCATGAAGGCCAAGATCGACGTCGCGAAGTAGGCTGAGTTCTCTGTAAGGAGCCGCCTCATGGCGTCCGAACAATCCCAGGCGGCCGGTCCGCCGCCGATGACCGGCATCCTGCTGGCCGTCACCTCCATCGCCCTGGCGCTGGGCACCTTCATGCAGGTGCTGGACAGCACCATCGCCAACGTCTCGATCCCCACGATCGCCGGTAACCTCGGCGTCAGCTCCAGCCAGGGCACGTGGGTGATCACCGCCTTCGCCGTGGCCAACGGCGTCTCGGTGCCGCTGACCGGCTGGCTGATGGGCCGCTACGGCGTCGTGAAGACCTTTGTGGCCTCGGTGATCCTGTTCACCGTCGCCTCGCTGCTGTGCGGCATCTCCTGGAGCCTGGAGTCTCTGATCCTGTTCCGGATCCTGCAGGGCGCGGTGTCCGGGCCGATGATCCCCGGCTCCCAAGCCCTGCTGATCATGATCTTCCCGCCCAACAAGCGCGGGACGGCCCTGGCCATCTGGTCGATGACCACCCTGGTGGCCCCGATCTGCGGGCCGATCCTGGGCGGCTACATCTCCGACAACTTCTCGTGGCCGTGGATCTTCCTGATCAACGTGCCCGTCGGCATCCTGTGCGCCGTCATCTGCTGGCGGAACATGGCCAGCCGCGAGACGCCGACCCGCAAGCTGCCGATCGACCGCACCGGCTTCATGCTGCTGCTGGTGTGGGTCGGCGCGCTGCAGGTGATGCTGGACACCGGCAAGGAGGCCGACTGGTTCTCCTCGCCCGCCATCGTCGTCGAGATGTGGATCGCCATCATCGGCTTCATCGCCTGGGTGATCTGGGAGCTGAACGAGAAGCACCCGATCGTTGACCTGTCGCTGTTCAAGTCCAGCAACTTCGCCATCGGCACCATCGCCTTCTGCCTGGGCTACGCGGTGTTCTTCGGCAACAACCTGCTGCTGCCGCTGTGGCTGCAGACCCGGATGGGCTACATCGCCACCTGGGCCGGCCTGGTGGCCGCGCCGAGCGGCGTGGTGGCGGTCATGCTGACGCCGTTCATGGCCAGGCTGATGACCAAGGTCGACGCCCGCTGGACGGCGACCCTGTCTCTGGGCGCCTTCGGTCTGTCGTTCTGGATGCGCTCGGGCTACACGCCCGACGCCAACTTCTGGGCGCTGGTCATGCCGATGCTGGTGCAGGGCGTGGCGATGAGCACCTTCTTCCTGTCGATGGTGACCATCTCGCTGAACGGCATTCCGCCGCAGCTGACGCCGCAAGCCTCGGGCCTGTCGAACTTCTCGCGGATCACCGCGGGCAGCTTCGCCGCCTCGCTGGCCACGACGATCTGGGACCGCGGCGAGTCCGTGCACCAGACCCGCCTGGCCGAGACCATGAGCTCGGGCAGTCCGGCCTGGATCGACGCGGTGAACAAGCTGCAGGCCACCGGCATGAGCCACCTGCAGGCGGTCGGGGCGGTCACCAACCAGGTGATCAACCAGGCCTACCTGCTGGCGGCGCTGGACTTCTTCCGCGTCTCGGCCTGGCTGTGCGTGATCCTGATCCCGCTGATCTGGCTGACCAAGAAGGCCCAGGCCAACGGCGCGGCCCACGCGGCGGCGGACTAGACGCCACCGCGCAAAGAATTGGGGCGCTAGCCAAGCCGGCTAGCGCCCCTTTTTCGTTTCAGGCCTGAACCCTAAGTCGTCAGTTCAGGTCGAGGCGGTCGGCGTTCATGACCTTGGTCCACGCCGCCACGAAGTCCTTCACGAACTTCTCCTTCGCGTCCGAGGCGGCATACACCTCGGCGAAGGCCCGCAGTTCGGCGTGGGAGCCGAAGATCAGATCGACGCGGCTGGCGGTCCAGCGGGCCTCGCTGCTCTTGCGGTCATGGCCGGCGAAGGCGTTGATCGCCGTCGGCGCCCAGGTGGTGCCCATGTCCAGCAGGTTGACGAAGAAGTCGTTGGTCAGCGCGCCGACGCGGTTGGTGAACACCCCGTCCTTGCTGCCGTTGTAGTTGGCGCCCAGCACGCGCAGGCCGCCGACCAGCACGGTCAGCTCCGGCGCGGTCAGGCCCAGCAGATGGGCCCGATCGACCAGCGCCTCTTCCGGAGCCATGAACTGGGTCCCGGCCGCGCGATAGTTGCGGAAGCCGTCCGAGATCGGCTCCAGCGGTTCGAACGACTCCGCGTCGGTCTGCTCGGCCGAGGCGTCCATGCGGCCCGGGGCGAACGGGACCTCGATCGGCGTGCCGGCGTCAGCGGCGGCCTTCTCGACGGCGGCGTTGCCCGCCAGCACGATCAGGTCGGCCAGGGAGACTTTCTTGCCGAACCCCTGCTGGATGCCCTCGAGCGTGGAGAGCACCTTGGCCAGGACCGGCGGGTTGTTGACCTCCCAGTCCTTCTGCGGCGCCAGGCGCACGCGGGCGCCGTTGGCCCCGCCGCGCTTGTCCGACTTGCGGTAGGTCGAGGCCGAGGCCCAGGCCGCGCCGACCAGCTCCGACACAGACAGGCCGGAGCTGAGGATCTTGTCCTTCAGGGCCTTGGCGTCGGCGGCGTCGATCAGGGGGTGATCGACGGCCGGGATCGGGTCCTGCCAGATCAGGGTTTCCTTCGGCACCAGCGGGCCGAGGTAGCGGCTGATCGGCCCCATGTCGCGGTGGGTCAGCTTGAACCAGGCGCGGGCGAAGGCGTCGGCGAACTGGTCCGGGTTCTCGTAGAACCGGCGCGAGATCTTCTCGTAGGCCGGGTCGAAGCGCAGGGCCAGGTCCGAGGTCAGCATCCGGGGGCGCTGGGTCTTGGAGCCATCAAAGGCGTTCGGGATATCGGCCGGCGCGTCCTTGGCTTCCCACTGGTTGGCGCCGCCGGGGCTCTTGGTCAGCTCCCACTCGAACTTGAAGAGGTTGTCGAAGAAGTGGTTGCTCCACTTCGTCGGCGTCTGGGTCCAGGTGACTTCCAGGCCCGACGTGATGGCGTCGGCGCCCACGCCCGAGGCGTGCTTGCTGCGCCAGCCCAGGCCGCCGTCCTCGATCTGGCCACCTTCCGGCTCGGGGCCCACGAACGAAGGATCGCCCGCGCCGTGGGTCTTGCCGAAGGTGTGGCCGCCGGCGATCAGGGCGACGGTCTCTTCGTCGTTCATCGCCATGCGGGCGAAGGTGTCACGGATGTCGCGGGCCGAGGCCAGCGGATCGGGCGTGCCGTTCGGACCTTCCGGATTGACGTAGATCAGGCCCATCTGCACCGCGCCCAGGGCTGGATGCAGCTGACGCTCGCCGCTGTAGCGCTCGTCGCCCAGCCACGAGCCTTCCGGACCCCAGTACAGCTCTTCGGGCTCCCACTGGTCGGCGCGGCCGCCGGCGAAGCCGAAGGTCTTGAAGCCCATCGACTCCAGCGCGACGTTGCCCACGAGGACGTAGAGGTCGGCCCAGGAGATCTTGCGGCCGTACTTCTGCTTGATCGGCCACAGCAGGCGGCGGGCCTTGTCGAGGTTGGCGTTGTCCGGCCAGCTGTTCAGCGGGGCGAAGCGCTGCTGCCCGCCGCCCGCGCCGCCGCGACCGTCCGAGGTGCGATAGGTGCCGGCGCTGTGCCAGGCCAGGCGGATGAAGAGGCCGCCATAGTGACCGAAGTCAGCCGGCCACCAGTCCTGGCTGTCGGTCTGCAGGGCGTGCAGGTCGGCGATCACCGCGTTCAGGTCGAGGGTCTTGAACTCCTCGGCGTAATTGAACGCCTCGCCCATCGGATTGGAGCGCGGCGAATGTTGGTTGAGACTTTCGAGGCGGAGATTTTCCGGCCACCAGTCGCGGTTGCCTCTGCCTCCGCGTCCTTTGCCCATCGGGCACTGACCTTGCACGCTGTCGTCGACCTTAGCGTCCATTGTGGTTTCCTCCGCGCTGCTCGCGCCTGTGGCTGTCGTTTCCCCCGACCGCGACCCTAGGAGCCGTCCTTTCTGTCCATTGGTAAAATTGATTGTTCCTATCGTTGCGATAGGCGAAATCTTGACCGTGACGTGTGCTGACGAAATAGAGAGGGGATCGGCCGCTTTTCCTTGAGGACGATCTCAGGGCGCGCGTCGTAAGGGAAAGGGCTGTCTTCATGGGCGGCCCGCACAGCGGCCGAAGAGCCGCGAAGGGGAGGTCGGTATGTTTCGGCGCGTCGTCCGCGCTCGTCGCTTGAGCTGCGTGGGGGTCCTCTTCGGGCTGACCCTGCTGGCCCCCGCGATGGCGATGGCTGGTAGCGCTCCCTCCAGCTTCAACCAGGACGCCTCCAGCCTCAGCCTGGCCTTGCAGCGGTTCGGTCAGGTCACGGGCGAGCAGCTGCTCTTCGCGCCGGAGTTGACCGCCGACCAGCGCGCCCCGGCCCTGCGTGGCCGCATGACCCCGGACCGAGCGCTGCGTGCGCTGTTGGCTGAGACCGACCTGGCCTTCCGCAAGACCCCTTCGGGCGTCATCGTCCTCTATCGCGCCAAGCCGGCGGAGCGGACCGAGCGCATCGCGCCCGCCGCCGTCGTTCGCCATGTCCAGGAGATCGAGCCCGTCGTCGGGCTGGAGGCGGTGGTCGTCACCTCGGGCAAGCGGGTCGAGACCCTGGGCCTGTCCGACGCCTCGGTGCAGGCGCTGTCCAGCCAGATGATGGACCGGGCCGGCGTGCGCGACTTCGACGACCTCGTCAGGCTGGTCCCGACCCTGACCATCTCCAAGACCACCCAGCCCGGCAACAACAGCATCAATGTCCGGGGCGTAGGCACCTATTCCTATTCGATCGGCACCGAGCCCAGCGTGGTGGTGGTGATCGACGACGTGCCGCAGGCCTTCCAGGCCATGGCCTTCACGGCCCTGGCCGACGTGCGGCAGGTGGAGATCCTGCGCGGGCCGCAGAGCACCCTGTTCGGCAAGTCGGCCTCGGCCGGGGTCATCTACATCACCACCAACCCGGCCAGCGACGTCTTCGCCGCGCGGGCAGAGACCCTGCTGACCGACGACCACGAGCGGCGCGTGCAGGCCAGCGTCACGGGACCGGTGAACGAGGACCTGAACTTCCGCGTCTCGGCCGCCTACAGCCGTTATCGCGGCAACGTCTTCAACCTGGCGAGCCGGCAGTGGCTGAACGGCCAGTCGGACCTCAACCTGCGGGGCAAGCTGGTCTGGACGCCGGGCGACAACTGGACGGTCGCGGTCAGCCCCTACTACACCCGCTCGCTGTCCTCGTGCTGCGTCGGGGCCGACACCTACATCTCGCCGCAAGCCACCTTGAGCCGGGCCGAGCTGTCGCGCGAGGCGGTGTTGCGCGGCATCGCGCCAGGTCCCGACAACCACTTCGCCCGCTACGACATCAACGCGCGGGGGAATGGGACCGACAAGGGCGTCAATCTCCGGGTGGCCGGCGCGGTCGGTTCGTGGCGGCTGACCTCGATCTCGTCGCTCGATCGCTACTATCTTTACGACCGCCAGGACACCGACGCGACCGATCTCGACTATAGCCTGTTCGCGCCCCAGGCCCCGCACGGCGGCTCGTCCAACGGCGGCTATTTCCGCATCCGGACCGCCAGCCAGGAGGTGCGGCTGAACAGCCCGACGGGCGGGCGCTGGGACTATGTCGCCGGCGTCTATGTCGGGCGCACCCGGTCGGAGCGCGCCTTCGTGCGCGGCTCCAACACCCTGGGCGACTACAACGGCCTCCCGGCCCTGCCGACCACCAACAGCACGGCCTATTCCAGCTATGTGGCGCGGACCTTCAGCGAGACGATGGCGGTGTTCGGGCAGGGGGCCTATGCGTTGAGCAGCCGCGTCTCGATCCTGTCGGGCGCGCGCATCAGCCACGAGAAGATCGGCTACCGCTTCGACGACCTGGGCAACGGCGTCACCTACGGCGTCCCGGCCTGTTCGCGCTCCAGCCCGACCTTGCCGATCGACACCTGCCACAGTGACACCGCACTCAGCGGCCGCATCGGCCTCCAGGGCAAGCTCACGCCGAACGTCACGGCCTATGCCAGCTATTCGACCGGCTACAAAGGGCGCGCCTACGACCTGACCAGCAGCCTGACGACGCGCACGCGCCTGACGTCGGGACCCTATGCCGGCCGGCCGGTGGCCGACGCCATCGCCGCCCAGCAACCGGTCGCCTCCGAGACGGTCGGCAGCTACGAGGCCGGCCTGCGGGCCGTCTCGCCTGACCGCAATCTCAGCCTGAACCTGACCGCCTATCAGGAGCGGTTCTCCGGCTTCCAGGCCCAGAGCCGCGACGACGCCACGGGGCTCAATGTCCTCAACAGCATCGGCAGCATGAAGGCCGAGGGGATCGAGAGCGAGTTCAGCGCCCGGCTCGGCGAGCGCCTGACCCTGGGCGGGGCGGCCGCCTACAGCCGCGCGATCATGACCGACTTCGACAGCGCCGCCTGCTATTTCGGCCAGACCGCCGCGCAGGGCTGCGTGGGGGGCAAGCAGGACCTCAGCGGCAAGACCCTGTTCAACGCCCCGCGCTGGTCGCTGACCCTGAACACCCTCTACCGCAAGCCGCTGGCCGGCGCGCAGGTGCTGGAGCTGAACGCCGGCTACCGCTGGCGCTCGCGCGTGGTCTACAGCCTGTTGCAGGACCCGGCCTCGGTCGAACCGGCCTATGGCGTGCTGGACGCTTCGGCCAGCCTGAGCGGCGAGGGCTGGCGGATGACCGGCTTCGTCAGCAACCTGCTGGACACGCGGTTCGCGGTGACGCGGGGGCGGGACGTGCAGTGGAACCTCCTCGGCGCCGACGGCCAGCCGGCCATGGCCACGCACTGGAAGCCCGCGCGCGACAGCGGCCGGCATGTTGGCCTGCGCCTGGCCGTGGACTACTGAATATGAGCACGCGCGCCTTGAGGACTTTCGAGGGTAGCGCGTCGGAACCCAGTGAGCACGGCAACGATCCGCGCGCAGAGCCTGTCCGTTTCTGATGCTTCCATCAGAAACGGATAAACAGGCTCTGTCTCAGACATTGAGAGCGTGGCAAGCCACGCTCTAGGGGAGGACTTGTCGTAGGGATGGCCGCGCAGCCCAAACTCGATCCGCGCGAAGAGGCCTTCCTTCGGCGCCTGTCGGAGGCCTATCGCGGGCCGCTGACCGCCTATTTCGAGCGGCGCGTGCGCTCGCGCGACGAGGCCGAGGACCTGGTGCAGGAAGTGTTCCTGCGCCTGGTGCGACGCCCCGACGGCGCGGACATCGACAATCCCGAGGCGTTCGTCTTCCGCACGGCGGTCAACCTGCTGCGTGACCGGTCGCGACGTCAGAAGACGTTCCGCAGCCACCTCGACGAGACCGAACTTCGCCAGGACCGTTTTGAGGGTATTTCGCCCGAGCGCGTCTTAGGAGACAGGCAGGCCTTGCAGGCGGCGATGCTGCGATTGTCCGAACTGGACGAGCGCACGCGGGACGCCTTCATCCTGCACCGGCTGGAAGGCTGGAAACATGCCGAGATCGCCAAGGCGTTCGGCGTTTCCGTCAGTTCGGTCGAGAAGTACATCATCAAGGCCCTGGCGCACCTGATGCGCGGGGCCGATCCGTTCCAGAGTTAGCCCGTGTCCAACCCGCTGCGACAGACCCTGATCGACGAGACCGCCGCGGCCTGGGCCGCGCGTCGGCTGGGCGATGGCGCGTCCGACGAGGCCGGCTTCGCGCGCTGGCTGGCGGAGGATCCGGTCCACGAGGAAGCCTATGCCCGCGCGGAAGGCGTCTGGCGTCTGATGGGCGAAGGGGCGGGGAGCGATGGCCTGCTGGCCATGCGTCGCGAGGCCTTGCAACGCGCCCGCGCCCGGCGTTCGGGCTGGGACCGCCGGGCGGTCGCCGCCGGGGTCGTGGCCGCCATCGCCGCGCCGGTCGGCGGGCTCTGGTGGATGCGCCATCGGGCGCAGCAGGGGGCCTTGTTCCAGACCGCGCTGGGCGAGCAGCGCACTCTGACCCTGTCCGACGGCAGCCGGGTGACGATGGACGCGCTGAGCGTCATGCGGGTCCGCTATACCGCCTCGGTGCGGTCGATCGATCTGGTCGCCGGCCGCGCCTATTTCGAGGTCGCCCACGACACGGCCCGGCCACTGCGGGTCCACGCTGGCCCACGCACGGTGACGGCCGTCGGCACCGCCTTCTCGGTCCGCCGCGAGCCGCGCGAGACCATGGTGGTCCTGGCCGAGGGCAAGGTCGCCGTCAGCGATCACGAGAGCCCGGTGACCTTGGCGGTGATGACTCCCGGCCAGTCGATGCTGCTGGTCGACGGCATGCGCGCGAGCGGCCCGACCAGCGCCGACCTGGATCGCGAACTGGCCTGGCGTCGCGGCCAGATGGTGTTCGACAATGTCGCCCTGGCCGACGCGGCGGCCGAGATGAACCGCTACTCGACCCTGCAGGTGGTGATCGCCGACCCCAGCCTGCGGGCCTTGCGGATCAGCGGCACGTTCAACGCCGGCGAAAGCCGCGCCTTCGTCGAGGCGATCCAGTCCTACTTCCCCGTGCGGGCCAAGAGCACCGCCACGACGGTCGAGCTGCACGCGGCTCAATAAAAAACTCGAAAACTTCCGAATTCGATTGAGGAGGTCGCCGACCAGCGCGTCGGAACGGTCAAGAGCAAGGTCGAAACGACCACTCGGGGAGGACCGTCGACTTGTACCTGACACCGGTTACCAGCGTCGCGCGCAGCGTTTCGATCGCGACCTTGATCCTGCTGGGCTCGGGCCTTGCCGCCCAGGCGGCGGAGGCTCCCAAGGCCATTCCGGCATACGACGTCACGGTCCGCGATCGCATCCAGCCCCAGACCGAGCAGCTGCTGATCAAGCTGGTCAAGGACGGCCGCAAGCTGGAGCTGGACGGCACGCCGGTGTTCAACGGCAGCGACAAGTTCCTGCCGGGCAAGATCGCCATCGGCCTCGTCGATTTCCTGGTCACCCTGCCGGACAACGATCCGCGCCTGCCGGTCTACCTCGCCGACTTCCGCAAGATCGCCAAGCTGACGGCCGATGACGCCAACGACAGCTGGGGCGCCTACTACTACCTGTCGGCGCTGAACAAGCTGCGCGAGGCCGGCCGTCTGAAGGACGCCGTCGATCCGCTGACCCTGGCCAAGCTGCGCGTGCGGCTGGACTGGCGGATGTTCGTCGATGTCGACACCTATGCGCTGATCGACCACCCCAACAACTACTACTGCGTGGCCTTCGCCATCGCCCGTCTGCGCACCCGCATGGGCTGGGACGACGGCGCGCCGGCCGAGAAGCTGTACGCCAAGATCGCCGAGCACTACGAGCTCTACTCGGGCCAGTACGGCTTCGCCGACGAGACCGACGGGGAAGGGCGCTTCGACCGCTATTCCGTCCTGCTGGCCGGCGAGATCGCCCAGCGCTTCATCGAGACCGGGGGCAAGCCGCCGCAGCAGGTTCTCACGTGGCTGCGCAAGTCCGCCGACGTGATGCTGATGCGCCTGGACGCCGAGGGGCGGGGCTTCGAATACGGCCGCAGCATCGGCCCCTACGGCGAGACGGCGATCATCGAGACCCTGACCGCCGCGGCGGTGCTGGACTTGCTGACCCCGCAGGAGAAGGACCTCGCCTACGCCTATGCCGCCCGCGCGGCCCAGCGCTACGCCGAGTTCTGGCAGGACCCCAAGACCGGTTCGGTGAACCTGTGGGACGGCGGCCGCCGCACCGATGACTATCGCGGCAAGTTCCGCATCCTGGGCGAGAACCTCTCCCTGGCCCACCAATATGCCTACACCAGCGCCCACTGGGCCCGCATGGGCTATGGCGGCAAGGCCCCGGCGGCCGACTGGGCCAAGGGCCTGTCGACCCTGCCGCGCCGGCAGGTGACCTGGTTCCAGCGCGGCGACTACGACCGCCTGCTGGTCTCGGTCCGCGATGGCGACCGGCTGATCAGCCTGCCCGTGATCAACGGCGGCGAGAGCCAGCACATGCACAATCCGTATTTCCCGATCCCGTTCTCGCCGGGGATGCTGGCGGGCTCGCCGGACGGCGTCGCGCCGTTCCTCACCCCGCGCCTGATCCTGGACGACGGCTCGGCCCTGATGCCGCTGGCCTATTTCAAGGACGCCAAGGTCGAGGCCAAGGGGCCTAAGACCACCGTCTCCTGGCGCCAGGACGAACTGGACAAGATGGGCCAGAACGCTCCGGTCGCCGACAAGCGCGTCTCGGTCAAGACGACCTACGTCCTCGAGCCCGGCCACATCACCCGCACCGACGTCTTCACCCCGGCCGCCGGCGTGAAGGTCAAGGACATCGAACTGCAGTTCGGCTCGTTCTCGGGCGGGGCCAAGCAGGCCGGGACCACCACCACCTTCACCGATGGGGCGGCCCGCCGCTTCGCCGTCGAAGGCCTGAAGTCCTGCGAGTCCGGCCCGACGGGCCAGGACAAGGAATACCGATCCGCGACGGGCGCCATGACGACCAAGGTCGTCTGCCATGGCGCGCCGGCGGACGGGGCGACGCCCATCAAGATCACCTGGCGTCTGGACTACCGCTGAGGGGAAGGTCCTCGGCGAAAACAACCAAAAAAGGAAGGGGAAACCTATGAAATCAACGTTCTACCGTAGCCTGCTGCTCAGCGCGGCGATCATCCTGCCGGCCCAGGCCCTGGCTCAGACCGCGCCAGCCCCGCAGGCCGACAGCGCGGCCGTCGACGAGATCGTCGTCACCTCGTCGCGCGCCACCCAGCGCAGCTCGATCGAGACCAAGCGCACCGCCAGTGTCATCGTCGACGGCATCGTCAACGACGAGATCGGCGCCCTGCCGGACAACTCGGTGGGCGACACGCTGGAGCGCATCACCGGCGTCACCGCCGACCGCTTCAAGGGCAACGCCAACGAACTGTCGGTGCGCGGCCTCGGCCCGGCCCTCAGCTTCTCCACCTTCAACGGCCGCGAGGTCTCGACCGCCGGTCCCGACCGCTCGGTGGCCTTCCAGCAGTTCCCGTCGGAGCTGGTCAACGGCGTGCTGGTCTACAAGTCGCAGCAGGCCGACTTCCTGGACGGCGGCATCGCCGGCGTGATCGAGCTGAAGTCGATCCGCCCGATCGACTACGGCAAGCGTCGCATCCAGATGGAAGTGCGCGGCGCCTACCTGCCCAAGGACGACGACATCCGTGGCCACAACGGCCTCGGCTATCGCGGCAACATCTCCTACACCGACAGCTTCGACACCAAGTTCGGCGAGATGGGCGTCAGCCTGGGCTATCAGCGCCTGGATCAGGCCACGCCCGAGGACTACTACATCACCAACTCGGCCTTCGTGCCGTGCACCACCTACGCCACGGCCCCCGCGACCTCGACGGCCAACTGCTCGAACGCCACGACCGCGCCAACCGGTGCGACGCTGGGTCCGCGCTACTTCGCCACTAGCTCGCGCACCTTCCAGTCCAAGGTCACGGACGAGAAGCGCGAAGCGTTGATGGGCACGTTCCAGTGGAAGCCGACCGCCAACCTCGACATCAGCATCGACGGCCAATACTCGACGCGGAAGAGCGGTGAGTACCGCAACCAGCTGGCCATCACGCAGGGCCTGGCCGGCATCCAGCCGCTGGTCGTCGGCGGCGTGTCCAATGACGCCAGCCCCGGCGCGCTGTTGAAGTACAACGGCAGCTCGACCCTGGAAGTGCAGCTTGAGAATCGCCAGCGCAACGAAAAGTACATCGGCGGCGGCGGCGCGGTGACCTGGACGCCGACGGATCGCCTGACGATCAGCGGCGACCTGTCCTATTCGCAGTCGCACCGCACTGAACTGCAGAAGGCCACCAACATGCGCTCCAAGTCGCGCGTGGCCTATACGCTGGACGGTACGACGGACGAGGTGCCCTCGGTCACCTTCACCAACTTCGACATCACCGATCCGTCGAACTTCCTGTTCGGCACGCCGACCAGCAACAGCAACTACGCGCGGTATCGCCTGGTCACCGACCGCTTCGACAAGATCGGCGCCGTGCGAGCCGACGTGACCTACGACCTGGGTGACGGCTTCTTCCAGAGCATCAAGGTCGGCGGCCGCCTGTCGGACCACCGCCGCACCCAGGACGCCAACAACAACAACGACCTGGCCATTCCCGTCACCTATGACGGCCGCACCCCGACCCAGTTGGTCGCCGACGCCAACGCCAACTGCCGCGTGCCGTTCTCGACGTCCAACTTCATGGACGGCAAGACCAACGTCCAGAAGTGGGCGCTGTTCGACAATGACTGCCTGTTCAAGACCTATACCGGCAAGGACAGCTTCGTACTGCCGTCCAACTCGCCGGACCCGGCGGATTCCAACATCCGCGAGCGGATCAGCACCGCCTACGTGATGACCAACTTCCGCACCCAGCTGGGCGATACGCCCGTCTCGGGTAACGCCGGCGTCCGCTACGTCCGCACTCGCGTGCTGTCGAAGGGCTTCCGCGGCGAGGTCACCGTGACCCCGTCGGTCGGCGGCGCCGCCGCGACCGTGGTCCGCACGCCCGGCACCCCGCTGCAGGAGATCGAAGGCACGGGCGGCTACGAGTACTTCCTGCCCAGCGTCAACGTCGCCTTCGACCTGACCGACGTCGTGAAGCTGCGTCTGGCTGGCTACAAGGCCCTGTCGCGTTCGGGCATCGAGGACTTCAACGTCGGCATCAACCCGCTGGCCGACACTACCGCCACCACGGTGCAGGGCGTGCTGGCCAACAGCACCACGGGCAACCCGGACCTCAAGCCGATCCGCGGCTGGAATCTGGACGCCTCGCTGGAGTTCTACGTCAATCGCGACACCTCGTTCGCGATCGCCACCTACTACAAGATGCTGAAGGGCGCGGCGTTCGACGCCCAGGAGCCGCGCGAGACCAGCATCATGGCTAACGGCCAGCTGGTGACCTTCAACGCCGTCGCGCCGGCCAACGACCCGGAAACCCGCGACCTCTACGGTATCGAGTTCTCGGGCAATCACGCCTTCACCTACCTGCCGGGCATCCTCAGCGGGTTCGGCGTGCAGGGCAGCTTCGCGGTCACCGAGGCCAATTTCGAGATCCCCGATCCGTCGACCGTCGCCCCGTACATGGGAACGGCCGGTCTGAACGGCCTGTCGAAATACACCGGCAACGGCTCGGTCTACTGGGAGAACGAAAAGCTCTCGCTGCGCGCCTCGTACCGCTACCGTTCGAGCTACTTCAAGCCCAACAGCAGCACCAACCGCAGCGCCAAGGGCTCGGGCTATCTGAACCTGTCGGCGTCGTATGACGTGACCAAGCAGGTGCAGCTGAAGCTCCAGGCGCTGAACGTCACCAACACGCGGGACGTCATGTACAAGGCCGGCGAGGACTCCATCACCGAGGTCTCGGACAACGGCGCGCAAATCTACGCCGGCGTCCGCCTGCGCTTCTGATCCTACTCGGTCCGGCGGGTCCTTCATCCTATCCCCGCCGGATCGACACCTGTCCCGCCGCCTCATCGCGGTCCGTCGGTTCCAGGACTCCCCATCGCCTCCCAAGCGCGGATTTCCTGACCGACAGATGATCCCCCGGCTAAGCCGCCGCGGGGACGCGGGACCCCTTTATCCGTCGCGTACCGTGGGTTCGACCCTTGGGGTTCGCACCGCGGGAAACGCGGCAGGGCAGCGACCGCGCAACCCTTCCAGCGCGGTCGCCGATCATAAAAACGGAAGGGGGGAGAAAACCATGTCCTGCAAGTCGATCTTGCTGGCGACGGCCGCCTTGAGCTGCCTGGCTAGCGCCGCCTATGCCCAAGACGCCACTCCGACCTCGACGGTCGAGGAGATCATCGTCACCGGCACCAAACAGGCCCAGAACATCCAGAACGTCCCGTCCTCGGTGCTGGTGGTCACGGCCGCCAATCTGGAGCGCGGCAATGTTCGCGACTTCGACGACCTGCCGCGCGCCGCGCCGTCGCTGACCATCTCCAAGACTACCCAGCCGGCCAACAACAGCATCAACATCCGCGGCATCGGCACCTACGCCTTCTCGATCGCCACCCAGCCCAGCGTGGCGGTGGTCATCGATGACGTGCCCCAAGCCTTCCAGGCCGCCGCCTTCGCCGCCCTCGTCGACGTCCAGCAGGTGGAAGTGCTGCGCGGTCCGCAGAGCACCCTGTTCGGCAAGGCCGCCTCGGCCGGCGTCGTCAACATCACCACCGAAGCGCCCAGCAAGACCTTCACCGCCAAGGCCGACGCCCTGGTCACCGACGACCATGAGCGCCGCCTGCAGGCCAGCGTCTCGGGCCCGGTCAGCGACACCGTCGCGGTGCGTGTCGCCGCCAACTACAGCCACTATCGCGGCAACATCCTGAACCTGACGACCGGCAACTGGCAGAACGGCACCACCGACTACACGGTGCGCAGCAAGATCGCCTGGACCCCGACCGATCGCTTCACCGCGACCCTGTCGCCGTACTACACCAAGACCGAGGGCACCTGTTGCGCGCCCGCCCAGTACTTCCTCAGCCCCGGCGTCACCTTCAGCCGCGCCAACCTGCCGGCCTCGACCATCCTGGCCGGCATCACGCCAGGGCCAAACAATCGCCTGACGCGCCTGGATCTCGACACGCAAGGCTTCGCCGAGGACTACGGCACTGGTCTGCGCCTCGTTTACGACCTGCCGAACGGCGGCTCGCTGATGTCGATCTCGTCCTACGACAAGTACCGCCTGGAGGACTTCAAGGACTCCGACTCCAGCGATTTCGACTTCAGCACCCTGACGGTCGGCGGTGTGAACTTCGCGGCCGCGCCGAAGGGCGGGGTGGGCGACGGCGGCTCGTTCGACGTCAAGACCATCACCCAGGAACTGCGCCTGACCTCTTCGAACAGCAGCGCGTTCCGCTACGTGGCCGGCCTGTTCTACAGCAAGACCGACAGCACCCGGGACTATGTCCGAGGCTCCAACACTCACGGCAGCTTCAACGGCGTGATCTTCAACGGCCAGCAGCAGCTGCCGACGACCAACTCGCTGGTCTATTCCAGCTACCTGACCAACTCGACGTCCAAGACCTACGCCGCCTTCGCGCAGGGCTCATACGACATCACCCCGAAGCTCACCGTGATCGGTGGGCTGCGCTATCACCATGAGAAGCTCAGCTACGACTTCCTGGATCGCGACACGGGCGTCACCTATGGCAAGCCCGGCTGCTCGACCAACACGCCGACCCCGTCGCTGAAGATCTCGACCTGCGACAGCGACAGCGTCGTCACCGGCAAGGCCGCCGTGCAGTACCGGTTCACGCCGGGCTTCATGGTCTTCGCCAACGCCGCCAAGGGTTACAAGGGCCTGGCCTACGACCTGACCAGCATCCTGACCACGCGCACCCCGACCACGGCGGCCGGCTCGTGCTTCGGCCTGCCGGTCGCCGACTGCGTGGCCTCGCGCCAGCCGGTGCCGCCCGAGACCAGCAAGTCGTACGAAGGGGGCTTCAAGAGCTCGTTCTTCGACCGTCGCCTGACCTGGAACATGACGGCTTTCTTCGAGGATTATCGTCACTTCCAGGCCCAGAGCCGCGACCTGGATCTTGGCCAGAACATCCTCCAGAGCCTGGGTAAGGTGACGTCCAAGGGCGTCGAGACCGAGGTGGCGATCTATGCCGGCGGCCTGACCCTGAACGCCAACGGCGCCTACAACATCGCCCGCATGGACACGTTCCTGAACGCGCCCTGCTACGCGGCCCAGACCGCCGGTGAGGGCTGCGTAGGCGGCCGTCAGAACCTGTCGGGCAAGACCCTGCCCAACGCCCCGAAATGGACCGGCACGGTGACGGGTCAGTACGACTGGCGTCTGAACAGCGAGTACGGCGCCTTCGTCCAGGCGTCCTACCGCTGGCAGTCGGACGTGACCTTCAGCCTGGTCCAGGACCCGGACGCGGTGCAGGAGGCCTACGGCATCTTCAACCTCGGCGCCGGCGTCCAGAAGGACAACTGGAAGCTCAGCGTCTTCGCCAACAACCTGTTCGACAAGAACTATGCCCTGACCAAGGGGCGCGACAACGCCTGGAACTTCAGCCGCACGGCGACCCCGGCCACCCTGGCGGTGAACTGGAAGCCGGGCCGCGACAGCGAGCGCTATTTCGGCGTCCGCGCCCAGGTGAAGTACTAGTCAAATCCGCGAGGGCGGCGTTCGCGTCGCCCTCGCTTTCGTTCGGAGCGTACTTATGAACCGACGCCACTTCTTCCTCGGGACGGCCCTGGCGCTGACGGCGTTCGGGACGGCCGCCGCGGCCCCGCTCGACATCGCCGCCATCGACCGCGCGCGAATCCTCAAGGCGGCCGACCGCTATCTGGCCGAGCAGCCGGTGACGATCACCGCCTTCGCCGCGCCGCGCAGCCCCGGCAGCCGCCAGGATTACTATTCCGAGGCCGACTACTGGTGGCCCGATCCGGCCAATCCGCAGGGGCCGTACATCCGCAAGGACGGCTACTCCAACCCCGACAAGTTCACCGCCCATCGCGACGCGGTGATCCGCCTGGGCGTCCAGCTGCCGGCCCTGGCGGCGGCCTACAAGGTGACCAAGGACGCCCGCTACGCCGAGCATGCCGAAAAGCACCTGCAGGCCTGGTTCGTCGCGCCCGACACCCGCATGAACCCCAACCTGGAGCACGCCCAGGCGATCATCGGCGTGAACACGGGCAGGGGCATCGGCGTCATCGACACCCTGCATCTCGTCGAGGTCGCCCGCGCCGTCGGCGTGCTCAAGGCCGCGCGGCCCAAGGTCGGCGTCTACGCCCCGACCGTGGCCTGGTTCGACGCCTACCTGACCTGGCTGAACACCTCGGCCAATGGCGTCGACGAACGCGACCAGAAGAACAACCACGGCACCTGCTGGGCGCTGCAAGCCGCCGCGTTCGCCAAGCTGACCGGTCGCAAGGCCGAGCTGAACGTGGCGCGCGGCCGGATCAAGACTCTAGTCCCTGGCCAGATCGCCGCCGACGGCTCCCAGCCGCTGGAGCTGGTCCGCACCAAGCCCTACGGCTACTGCCTGTTCAACCTGGATGTCCTGTCCGCCTGCGCCCACGTGATGTCGACGCCGGGCGACAATCTCTGGACCTACAGGGGCGCGACCGGTGGCTCGATCGCCGATGCGCTGGCCTACATGGCCCCGTTCATCGCCGACAAGAAGACCTGGCCGAAGCCCCCCGACGTCGAGGCCTGGGACGGCTGGCCCGTCCGTCAGCCCAGCCTGCTGTTCGGCGGTCTGGCCTTGAAACGGCCGGACTATCTGGATCTCTGGCGCAAGCTTGACCCGGACCCGACGCAGGCCGAGATCATCCGCAACTACCCCCTCCGCCAACCGGTGCTCTGGATCGATGCGTAGACTGTTCCTGGCGGGCCTGGCCGCCTTGCTCGCCTCCTCGGCCCAGGCCGCCGACGTTAAGCGCGAGCCGTTCGGCGCGACCAAGGCCGGCGTGCCGGTGGAGAAGACGATCCTGCGCAACGATCTGGGCATGACCGTCGCGGCCATCGACTACGGCGCGACCCTGACCCTGATCAGCGCCCCCGACCGGGCCGGCAAGTTCGAGAACGTGATCCTCAGCCTGCCCAGCGTGTCCGCCTACGAGGCGAGCGCGCGGCGCTGGGCTTCGGCGATCGGCCGCTATGCCGGGCGGATCACGGACGCCAGGATTACCGTCGACGGCAAGCCCTACGCCCTGCCGGCCGGCAACAACAACATGACCCTGCACGGCGGCCCGAACGGTTACGACAAGCGGGTCTGGACCAGCCACGCGGTCAGCGACGCCCAGTCGGTGGGCGTGGCCTTCGAACTGCACAGCCCCGACGGCGACCAGGGCTTTCCCGGCGCGCTGGACATCACCGTGACCTACCGGCTGATGCGCAAGGCCAACGAATTGCACATCGACTACGCCGCCAGGACCTCGGCCCCGACGGTGCTGAACCTGACCAACCACGGCTTCCTCAATCTGGCCGGCGCGGAGAGCGGCGACGTCCGAGACCAGACCATTTGGCTCGACGCCGACCGCTTTGCAGAGGTCGACGCCCGCAAGGCCCCGTCGGGCAAGCTGCCGTCGGTAGCGGGGACGGTGCTGGACTTCCGCAAGCCCCGACGCGAGGGCGAGGCGATGAAGCTGGACGATCCGCTGCTGTCGCCCTCCCAGGGCTTCGACCACAGCCTCGTGTTCCGCGCCGCCAAGCCCGGCCTGCGCAGGGTCGCCTGGATGGAGGACCCCGCCAGCGGTCGCCGCGTCACCCTGCTGACCGACCAGCCCTCGGTGCAGATCAACAGCGGCAACGGTTTCGACGGGACCGAGAAGGGGCCGGGCGGCGCGACCTATCCGAAATATGCCGGCTTCGCCTTCGAGATGCAGCACCTGCCCGACAGCCCCAACCAGGCGGCCTTCCCGTCGACCGTGCTGCGACCCGGGGCCCCGTTCCACGCCACGACCATCCTGCGGTTTTCGCGCTAGGCGGGAGCGACCTTGGCCGTTCGGCGTTTCACCTCCGTGACCGAGTGCGGGGAGCGTGATGAGCCGGCTTGTCTATATCGTCGATGGCGCGCGGACGCCGTTCCTGAAGGCTAGAGGCGCGCCGGGGCCGTTCACCCCCGTCGACCTCGCCGTCCAGTGCGGCCGGCCGCTGCTGCTGCGCCAGCCCTTCGCGCCGGACGCCTTCGACCAGGTGATCCTGGGCTGCGTCAACGTCATCGCCGACGAGCAGAACCCCGCCCGCGTCGCCGCCCTGCGCCTGGGCTGCGGACCGCAGATGACCGCCTTCACCGTGGCCATCAATTGCGGCTCGGGCATGCAGTCGATCGACACCGCCTATCGCTATATCCGCGAGGGTTCGTCCGACCTGATCCTGGCCGGCGGGGCCGAGGCGCTGAGCCACGCGCCGCTGGTGCTGAAGCAGACGGCCGTCGAGTGGCTATCGACCCTGCAGAGCGCCAAGGCTCCGGTCGATAAGGTCCGGGCCATGGCTGGCTTCCGGCCCGACATGCTGCAGCCGGTCATCGGCCTGGAGCGCGGCCTGACCGACCCGATCACCGATCTTGGCATGGGCCAGACCGCCGAGGTCTTGGCCCACTCTTTCGACATCAGCCGCGAGGCCGCCGACGCCTATGCCGTTGAGAGCCACAAGCGCCTGGCCAAGGCCCAGAGCGCCGGCTGGCTGTCCGGCGAGGTCGAGCCGGCTTTCGCCCGCGACGGCACGGTCTATGACCACGACGACGGCGTGCGGCCCGATAGCAGCGTCGAGAAGCTGGCGACCCTCAAGCCCGCCTTCGAGCGGCCCTTCGGCAAGGTCACGCCCGGCAACAGCTCGCAGATCACCGACGGCGCGTCCTGGGTGATCCTGGCCTCGGAGGAGGCCGTAAAGAAGCATGGCCTCAAGCCCCGCGCCGTGATCCTCGACAGTGAGTGGGCAGCGCTGGATCCGTCGATCATGGGCCTGGGGCCGGTGCTGGCCTCGACGCCGCTGCTGCAGCGCGCGGGCCTTTCGCTCCAAGACATCGAGCTGTGGGAGCTGAACGAGGCCTTCGCCGCCCAGGTGCTGGCCTGCCTGGCCGCGTGGGAGGACGAAGACTTCTGCCGCGAGGTGCTGGGCTTGCCCGGCGCGGCGGGAACCATCGACCGCAACCGCCTGAACGTCGATGGCGGCGCGGTCGCCCTCGGCCACCCCGTCGGCGCCAGCGGCAACCGCATCGTGCTGCATCTGATCAACGCCCTGGAGCGCCTCGACTTGAAGCGCGGGATCGCCACCGAGTGCATCGGCGGCGGCCAGGGCGGCGCCATGCTGATCGAGCGGGTCTGAGGAGATGGCCATGCAAGACCGCGCCCTGACCCTCCTTAAGCCCCGCGACCTCGACCTGGGGCCCGCGCCGATGAACGACTACGGCCTGACGCACTGGCGGCTGGCGCGAGGCCCCGATGGCGTCGCCTGGGCGGTGCTCGACAAGGCCGACGCCAGCGCCAACACCCTGGACGACGCGGTGCTGGTCGAGCTGGACCAGATCCTCGACCTGCTGGAAGCCGACCGTCCCGTCGCGCTGGTCATCCGCTCGGCCAAGCCGTCGGGCTTCATCGCCGGCGCCGACATCAGCCAGTTCCGCGGCGCCAGCGACGTCGGCGAGGTCGAGCAACGCATGGCCCGCGCCCACGCCATCACCGACCGCCTGGAAAGCCAGCCCTACCAGACCATCGCGGTGGTCCACGGCTACGCCCTGGGCGGCGGGCTGGAGGTGGCGCTGGCCTGCAAGGTCCGCATCGCCATCGACGGCGCCAAGTTCGGCTTCCCGGAGGTGCAACTGGGCCTGCATCCGGGCCTGGGCGGCACGGCGCGGTTCACGCGGCTGATCGATCCCTTGCAGGCGATGAGCTTCATGCTGACCGGCAAGACGATCGCCGCTAGGAAGGCCAAGGCCCTGGGTCTGGTCGACGCCATCGTGCCCGAGCGTCACGTCCGCGCGGCCGTGCACGCGGCGGTGCGGGGCGAACTGCACGCCGAAGGCCACAGCCTGATCGACAAGCTCAAGGACAGCGCCCCGGCCCGCCGCATCGCCGCCGGCCGCATGCGGGAAGAAGCCAAGAAACAGGCTCCGCCCGAGCACTATCCGGCCCCCGCCGCGCTGATCGAGCTTTGGGAGCGCCACGGCGGCGACTTCGAGGCGATGAAGGCCGCCGAGATCGGCTCGTTCGCCCGGCTGATGGTGTCGGAGACGGCGCAGAACCTGATCCGCGTGTTCTTCCTGCGCGAGAAGCTCAAGAGCCTGGCGGGCGAGGGCGGGAATATCTCCCGCGTTCACGTGATCGGGGCCGGGGCCATGGGCGGCGACATCGCCGCCTGGTGCGCCTGGAGCGGTCTGACCGTCACCCTGACCGACGTCGACGCCAAGCCGATCGGAGGCGCGATCAAGCGGGCCGCCGAGCTCTACGGCAAGATCAGCCACGACGATCCGCTGAAGGTCCGCGACGCGCTGGACCGTCTGGTCCCCGATCTCAAGGGCGAAGGCGCGCGTTCGGCCGATCTGGTCATCGAGGCCGCGCCCGAGAAGGTCGAGCTGAAGCAAGGCCTCTACGCCAAGATCGAGCCGCTGATGAAGCCGGGCGCGATCCTGGCCACCAACACCTCGTCGATCCCGCTGGAGACGCTGCGCGAGGGCCTGCAACGGCCCGAGCGGCTGGTCGGCCTGCACTTCTTCAACCCGGTCTCGCGGATGCAGCTGGTCGAGGTGGTGCGCCACGACGGCCTGGACGCTCAGGTCGAGACGGCGGCGCGCGCCTTCGTTGGGACCATCGACCGCCTGCCGGCCCCGGCCAGGAGCGCGCCGGGCTTCATCGTCAACCGCGCCCTGACTCCATATCTGGTCGAGGCCATGGCCATGCTGGACGAGGGCGTGGCCAAGGAGACGATCGACAAGGCCGCCGAGCGGTTCGGCATGCCGATGGGCCCGATCGAGCTGGCCGACCAGGTGGGCCTCGACATCTGCCTGGCCGTCGCCGACATGCTCAAGCGCGAGCTGAAGTGGGACATGCCCGACGCCCCGCAATGGCTGCGCGACAAGGTCGAGCACAAGCAACTGGGCAAGAAGACCGGCGAGGGGCTCTACGTCTGGAAGGGCGGTCATCCCAACAAGGCCCCCAACGCCGCCGAGCCCGATCCGGACATGGCCGACCGCCTGATCCTGCCGCTGGTCAACACCTGCGCGGCCCTGCTGGGCGACGGCGTCTCGGAGGATCCGGACGTCATCGACGCGGCGATGATCTTCGGCGCCGGCTTCGCGCCGTTCCGGGGCGGGCCGCTGCACTATGCCCGCCGACGCGGCGTGGCCGAGGTGAAGGCCCGATTGGAGGAGCTCTCCCGTAAGTACGGCGAACGCTTCTCGCCGGCGGAAGGTTGGTCCAAGCTGGAGGCATGACGGACCGCTTCACCGATCCCGAACGCCTGGTCGATGCGATCATCGCCAAGGTCGGCCGCCGTATTGTGCTGGGCCTGCCGCTGGGCCTGGGCAAGGCCAACCACGTGGCCAACGCCCTGTTCGCGCGGGCCATGGCCGATCGTTCGCTGCACCTGCACATCTTCACCGCCCTGACCCTGGAGCCGCCGCGTCCGAAGTCGGCGCTGGAGGCGGCCTTCCTCGGCCCGGTGATCGAGCGCACCCTGGGCGGCTATCCGGCCCTGGCCTATGCCGACGTCCAGCGCCGCGACGCCCTGCCGGACAACATCCAGGTCGACGAGTTCTTCTTCCAGGCCGGCACGCGGCTGAACGTGCAGAGCGCCCAGCGCAGCTACATCTCGGCCAACTACACCCACGCGGCCGGCTATCTGATGGATCGCGGGGTCAATGTCGTAGCTCAGTTGGTGGCCCAGGACGGCGACCGCTACAGCCTGTCGTGCAACACCGACATCACGCTGGACCTGCTGGCCGCGAGGACGGCGGGCAAGGCCGACTTCCTGCTGGTCGGCCAGGTCAATGACGAGCTGCCGTTCATGCCGGGCGACGGCGACCTGCCGGCCTCGGCGTTCAGCCATGTGCTGGACGGCCACGACTTCCCGCTGTTCGCCCCGCCCAAGGAGCCGATCACCGACGCCCACTACGCGATCGGCTTCCACGCGGCGGGCCTGATCCCCGACGGCGGCACGATCCAGATGGGCATCGGCTCGATCAGCGACGCGGTGGTTCAGGGCTTGATCGTCCGCCATCGCGATCCGGCCGCCTTCCGCGACACCGTCCAGCGGCTGGGCGCCGCGCCCCCGCACGCCGAGCCGTTCGAGAAAGGCCTCTACGCGGCGACCGAGATGTTCGTCGACTGTCTGCTCGACCTGTGGAAGGCCGGCGTCCTCAAGCGGGAGGTCGATGGGGCGGTGCTGCACGGCGGCTTCTTCCTGGGCCCGCGCGCCTTCTACGACGCACTGCGCGAGATGCCGGCGGCGGACCGCGCCAAGTTCCAGATGCAGGCGATATCCGGCATCAACGAACTCTACGGCGACGAGGCCGCCAAGCGTGTCGCCCGGGTCGATGCGCGCTTCATCAACACCGCCATGATGGTCACCCTGCTGGGCGCGGCGGTCTCCGACGGGCTGGAGGACGGCCGCGTCGTCAGCGGCGTGGGCGGGCAGTACAACTTCGTGGCCCAGGCCTTCGCGCTGGAAGACGCGCGGTCGGTGATCACCCTGGACGCCGTGCGTGGGGCCGGGAAGAAGGCCAGCTCCAATATCCTGTGGTCCTACGGCCATGGCACCATCCCCCGCCACCTGCGCGACATCGTCATCACCGAGTACGGCGTCGCCGACCTGCGCGGCCGGACGGATCGCGACGTCATCGTCGCCCTGCTGAAGGTCGCCGACAGCCGCTTCCAGCCGGCGCTGATCGAGCAGGCCAAGGCCTCGGGCAAGCTGGAACGCGGCTACGCTCTGCCGGTCGAGTTCACGCGGAATACGCCGGAGCGTTTGGCCGAGGCCCTGGCGCCGGCCAAGGCGGCGGGCCATGCGCCGCTGCTGCCGTTCGGCTCGGACTTCGATCCGCTGGAAGAGAGCCTGCTGCCGACGCTGGGCAAGCTGAAGGCGGCCGGGCCCATGGACCTGGCGCGCTTCGCCCTGCGCGGCCTCAAGCGGGAGGCGGACGCCGAGCCGGCCCTGAAGCGCCTGGGCCTGGACCGTCCGCGCGGGCCGACCGAGCTGCTGACGGCGCTGGCCGTGCGCGGCGCCCTGCGCGGCTAGGGCAGCTTGCTCGGATCGATCACCACGTGGCGGATGCCCCGGCGGTTGACGGTGTAGGTGACGTGCACCTTGCCGTCGCGCGCCTGGATCACGGCCGGGTAGGCGTAGCCGTCGGGGACGGGCTCGCTCTCCAGGGTCAGCACTTCGCGCCAGGCGATCCCGTCCTTCGAGACCGCCACGTTCAGCGGCCAGCGCGGGCCTTTGCCGGGCGTCTCGGGTTTCTGGGCCGCGTGATTGTAGACGATCAGCTGGCGGCCATCGGCCAGGGTCACCGCGTCCGTGCCCGAGTTCGGATTGGGCAGGTCGATGGTCGAGAGCGGGCTCCAGGTCTTGCCGTTGTCCTTCGACCAGGTCTGGGCCAGAGCGCCCTGGCGGGTGCGGGCCACGGCCTCCAGCACGCCGTTCGGATGGAACAGGATACTGGGCTGGATGGCGTCGATCTTCAGCGGCGAGCCGACCGGGGCGGTCTTGGTCCAGGTCCGGCCGCCGTCCTCGCTGCGCTCGAAATACAGGCTCCAGCCGCCGCCGTCGGCCTGGGTGACGCCTTCGGACTTTTCGGTGCTGGTCGGCGACAGCCAGGTCCCGTCGGCCAGCACGACCGGCTTGTTCTTGATCGGACCCAGGATGCCGTCGGGCAAGCGCGCGGGTTGGCTCCAGGTCTTGCCGTCGTCGGCCGAGGTCATGACCATGCCCCACCAGTCCTGCGGGCTGGGGCCGACCTTGTAGAACAGGAAGAGGTCGCCCTTTGGCGCCTGGAACAGCACGGGGTTCCAGGTCGGCAGGCGCGGCTTGCCGTCCGGCTGGACGCCATTGGCCAGCTCGCGGGCTGGCTGCCATTTCCCGTCGATCCGGCGCGCGAACCAGATGCCGACATCCGGATTGCGCTCGTGCGTGCCGCCGAACCAGGCCGCCGCGATCGTGCCCGCCGTGGTTTCGACGATCGTCGAGGCGTGCGACTGCGGGTAGGGGGCGTTGGTGTAGACCGGCTCAACTGTGAGGATCGCGCTAGGGACAGCGGCGATCGCCGGCGCGCACGAGAGGGCCAGCAACGCGAGCGCCAGGCGCAAACCTCGGATCATGTCGAGCCTCAGGGCTTCACGTCGATGATCACCCGCTTGTAGCGGGTCAGGCGCGGGAAGCCATGGTCGGTGACGGCCAGGATGATGTGCATGGTCCCCGTGCCCGGTGGCACCACGCGGGTGGTCTTCACCGTCAGCCAGGCCTTCTGCTGGTCGGCGTTGTTGATGTCCAGCTTCACGCCCGAGGCCGAGCTGGTCATGCCGCGCGTGCCGGCCTCCTCGTAGCAGAACCATTCGTAGGACAGGGCGTCGCCGTCCGGATCGGTCGAGCCGACGGCGCTGAGGCCCACCCGCTCGCCGGGCTTGGCGACGACGTATTCCGGCGTCTCCAGCTTCGGGACCGGCGGGTGGTTGGCTTCCTTGTAGGGCTTGATCGTCCAATCCATGCGGGCGGCGAAGTCGTTCTGGAACGCCTCGCGCCAGCGCCAGATCGTGGCGTGGTTGGTGGTGTGCCATTCACCGTCGCGGCCCTGGACCTCGTCCATGACATTGGTCCAGATCGGACGGGTCTCGGGCTCCAGGAACCAGCGCTCCATGCGCGGCGTGTAGAGCTCGTAGCGGCCGCCCCAGCCGCCCCATTCGGGATGGTTCGGGTCGGACAGGCCGTTGTCGATCAGGTTCAGGAACGAGGGCGTGTCGCCCTCCATCTGGAACTTCCAGTTCGGATAGGCCGCGCCCAGCGGGCCCTTGCTACGGATGTTCTGGTTCAGCCACTCGTTGCTGACCAGGTGCTCGTCCGCACCGCCGAAGCGGCCGTGGAAGTTGTCGCCGCCGATGCCGATCCAGGTCGACATGTGGAAGCTGACGCCGGGGCTAACGATGTAGAATAGGTCCGGGAATTCGCGGCGGATCCAGGGACCGCTGTCGTCCTGGTCCGAGATCGCATAGACGCGCAGCTTCGACACGAACTTGGCCAGCCCCGCTTTGGAGCGCGTGTTGCGCACCTTCCACAGGGCCTGGCCCAGCACGGTGGGGCCGCCCCAGACGGTGACCCAGACCGGACGCGGATCGTCGCGGTCGACGGCCTTGATCAGCAGGTCCGAGCCCGGCGAATCCTTGCCCGCGCCGATGGCGGTCTTGCCGTCGGGGACCAGGGCCTGGGAGATCGTCGCCTTCAGCGCGTCGGGGGTGGGGAAGCCCTTCTCGTGCTGTTCCAGGTTGTCGCGGACCGTGCCGTAGGTGTCGACGATGTGGGTGATCAGCTGCGGATTGACCTCGCCCTTCACCGTGGTGGCGACCAGGCCCTCGATATCGACCTGGTTGGCGTAGGTCATCAGGCGGACCATCGACTCCTGGTCGTCGGGGTCGCCGCCGATGTCGGTCAGCACGAACAGGCGCGGCTTCTCGTGGGCGCTCTTGGTCGCGGCGGCAGGAGCGGCGGCCTGGGCCAGCGCGGCGACCGGCGCGGCCGTCAGCGACGCGACCATGGCCAGGGCGACGCCCATCCGGAGTTTGGCGGACAGAGAACGAGCCAAGCGGGTGTCCTTTCGTTCGATCCGGCGCCGGCGCATCGCGCCTGGACGGCCAGGTCGTGGGGTTTCCTCCCGGACGCTGCAGCGCCTCGGTTTCGGGAAACAGGTACCGACGGCCAAGATGAGGGTCAACGCAATTCGAAACCTGTCGATCGAAAAGAAAGGAAAACGAAAGTCGGCTTTCGGAGGCCTCGACAGGGGTGAGGCGCAGGCGACTCGAGAGGGGCGCTGGAGGCCCGTTCTTCAAGGAAAGGTAGCGTTACCCACTGAGGTCATGGTGACGCTTATGTGAGTCCATATCGTTGTAATTTATGGCCTTTATAAATCATCCCAGGTTGTGGGACATCCGCGTCCGATCTTTTCTTCGCCGGGGTCGGTGAGGAGCTCCGACCCCGGTATCCCCAAGTCCCACAAGGCTTGGCGTGGAGTGGGGCGTGGCGGCTCGGAACGCCAAGGCGCCTAGCACGTCACACATTCGACGATTTTCGATTGATTTCGATTATTGTCTTTTGGTAACGGTTTGTCTCAGCGAACATTGAACGGCGAAACGCCGCGACGTCGCTGGGGAGGACCGCGCCATGCTTCCGTGCGCGATCAAGCAGCGAGACCTGACGCCGGCGGGGCCGATCCCCGCCGCCGCGCGGCTCGTCCCCGGCTCCGAGCGAGGCGTTGCGCCGCTCCCAGATGCGGCCCGGGTTCCGTTCTCCTCTGTTGACCCGGATCGCCACTGTGGCGGCGTCGGCTTCCTTTCCGGCCGACGTCGTCGTTTTCCGCCCAACCGGCCTTCGGGCCAATCAAGTCGGCCTCCGGGCCCGATCGACCGATCACGCGTCCGCTAGAGGCGCGCTGAGGAAACCAAGGGACCGCGGCGCTCGATCGCGGCGAAGGGGAATTAGGGATGATGGACAGGTTTCAACGACACTTGGCTGGCGGGGCTTCGAGCCTGGCGCTGGTCCTGGCGCTGGGCGGCGTGGCCCACGCCGACGAGGTGATCGCCACGGCGAACGGCGGGGCCGCGCCCGTGGCCGTCGCCGGCGTCGCGGCGCTACAGGAGGCCGCTCCGGCCGCCGCCGACAACACCGCCGTGACCGAGGTGGTGGTGACCGGCTTCCGCAACAGCCTGGCCAAGGCTCTGGAGCTGAAGCGCACCAACACCGGCGTGGTCGATTCGATCCTGGCCGAGGACATCGCCAAGTTCCCCGACAACAACCTGGCGGAGTCGATCCAGCGGATCCCCGGCGTCGCCATCAGCCGCGACCAGGGCGAAGGCCGGGCGCTGTCGGTGCGCGGCCTGGGTCCCGACTTCACCCGCGTGCGCATCAACGGCATGGAGGCCCAGGCCTCGACCGACGGCTACAGCGGCGCCAACCGCGGCCGTGGCTTCGACTTCAACGTCTTCGCCTCGGAGCTCTTCAACCGCATCGACGTGCGCAAGACGCCGTCGGCCGACGTGGAGGAGGGCTCGCTGGGCGCGACGGTCGATCTCGTGACCGGCCACCCGTTCGACTACAAGGGCTTCAAGCTCGCCGCCTCGGTCCAGGCCGGCTACAACGACCAGACCGAGAAGACCCGTCCGCGCATGGCGCTGCTGGTCTCCAACACCTTCGCCGACGACAAGCTGGGCGCGCTGTTCTCGGTGGCCTATTCGAAGACGGCGGTGAACTTTCAGCAGTCCAGCTCGGGCTTGTGGAACCAGGGCAATGGCGACGGCGGCTGGTGTAAGCCGACCACGGGGACCGGCGGCATCTGCGACGTCCCCGCCGCCGACTTCGCCAAGGCGACCTCGATCTACAACCTGGCCAGCGCGCCGACGACCTACTATCCGCGCTTCATGCGCTACGTGCAGGGCCTGGGTAAGACCGAGCGCCTGGGCCTGACCGGCTCGCTGCAATGGGCCCCCGACGACGACACCAAGATCACGCTGGACGGCCTGTTCTCGCGCTACAAGGTCAGCCGCGACGACTGGCCTCTGGAGGCCATCGGCTTTTCCCGCGGCGCCTCGCAGGGCGGCAAGCCCGAGATGGTCGTGCGGGACATGATCCTGAACAGCCAGAACACCATGCTCTACGGGCTGTTCGACAATGTCGACATGCGCTCGGAGCATAACCGCGACGAGTTCTCGACCGACTTCGGCCAGTGGACCCTGACCGGCGAGCACAAGTTCAGCGACAAGTTCAGCCTGGATGGCGTGGTCGGCTATTCGTACTCGGACTTCGACAACTTCAACGACATCTCGACCCAGATCGACCGGTTCAATGTCGACGGCTACTCGATCGACATCCGGCCCAAGGGCCAGTACCTGCCGGCCATCAACTATGGCTTCGACGTCACCGACCCGAGCCAGTGGTACTTCGGCCCGACCGTGACCCAGCCCGGCGGCACCGGCCCGACGGGGCCGGAAATCCGCCTGCGCCCGAACTATACCGACAACAAGTACAAGACCGTCCAGCTGAACGGTAAGTACGCATTCAACGACGGCCTCACGGTCCGCGCCGGCGCCAACTGGAAGCAGTACGACTTCAGCGCCCAGTCCTATCGCTACGCCCTGGGCGAGGCCAACTTCCCGGCCATCCCGACCGGTTCGTCGATCCAGAGCCTGACCGAGCAGTTCTGCGGCCTGGGCAAGATGAACGTGCCGAGCCCGACGCCGGTCTGCTGGACGACGCCGAACATCGACGCCTTCCAGGCCGCCTACAACATCTACAGCAACAGCGGCCGCACGGCCCTGTCGCAGACGGTGGCCAGCGTGCGCGGCGAGAACCGCTCGGTGAAGGAAGAGGACAAGACCGGCTACGTCATGGCCAATTTCGACCAGGAGGTCGGAAGCTGGCGCGTGCGCGGCGACGTCGGCGTCCGCTATGTCGAGACCAACCAGACCTCGAACTTCTACACCAACGTCCCGACCACGGTGAACGCCGCCGGCTTCGTGATGACCACGGTCAAGCGCAAGTACACCGACACCCTGCCGTCGATGAACCTGGTGCTGGAGCCGACCGACAAGCTCTTGGTCCGCTTCTCGGCGGCCAAGGTCATGGCGCGTCCGGCCCTGGGCAACCTGGCGGCGGCGACCAGCGTCTCGGTGGCCGGCGGTTCGCGCTCGGTTTCGACCGGCAACGCCAACCTCGATCCGTACCGCGCCAAGTCGGCCGACTTCTCGATCGAGTGGTATCCGAAGTCGGGCACGATCGTGTCGGCGGGCTTCTTCTACAAGAAGATCAGCACCTACGTGCAGACCATCACCACCGTCGCGCCGTACTCGTCGACGGGCCTGCCGGTCTCGCTGCTGGACGGCACGGGCGTCAACGCCAATGACGACTTCGCCATCACCAACGTCATCAACACCCCCGGCGGTCCGCTGAAGGGCTTCGAGCTGAACTACCAGCAGCCGCTGGACTTCCTGCCCGACGCCTTCCGCGGCTTCGGCGTGCTGATGAACTACACCTATGTCGACAGCAGCATCGACTACTTCGCCACCACGGCGGCCGGGGCGGCGCGGATCAACGCCCCGCTGCTGAACCTGTCGAAGAACGCCGCCAACGCCACGCTGTACTACGAGCGCGGCAAGGTGCAGGCGCGCGTCTCGGTCAACTATCGCGACAAGTACCTGACCGCCGTCCCCGGCCGCTACAACCAGGATGTCCAAGGCAATCTGGCGACGACCTTCCTGGACGGTTCGGCCTCTTACAAGGTCACCGACCAGCTGTCGGTCAGCGTCGATGCTTTGAACCTGACCAACGAGAAGGACATCTCGTACATCGACTCCACGACCCAGCGTTTCGAGAACTACCGGATCGGCGGCCGTCAGTTCTACGTGGGCGCCCGCTACACCTTCTAACTTTCCCCCTGTCGGTGATTGCGCCCTCCCGTGCATGATCCGTCACCCGCGGCGCCGGTTTCCTCCAACCGGCGCCGCAACTGTTTGCGTACGGAGATGTCCGTGATCCACCGTCTGGTGCTGATGCTTCTGGCCTTGGCCGTTCCTGTCGTCGCGCGGGCGAGCGTCGAGGTGACCCAAGAGCGCGACGTGGTCGTCGTGCGCAACGGCGCCGACGTGATGCGGCTGGCCGTCTGCGCCGACGGCGTGGTGCGGGTGACCGCCAGTCCGGACGGCGTGGCGAATGGCTCGTCGCCGAACCAGCCGTGGTTCTCCAAGCCCTGCGTCGCCCAGCCCGTGACCCTGACCGACGCCACGGCCACGGGCACGGGCGTCAACACCGCCGCCGGCGTCGGCACCGCCAAGGCTGTCGCCAAGGTGTTGAAGACCGGCGACCTGCGGGTCTCGATCTCGCTGTCGGACGGGACCTTGACCTTCCTCGGCCCCAACGACCGCATCCTGCTGCAGGAGATGGGCGAGCGGCCGCGTATCTATGAGCCGACGAGCCTGTCGGACGGCTCGAAGGCCTGGAAGGTCACCGAGCGTTTCCACCCGGCCCTGCGCCAGGGGCTCTATGGCCTGGGCCAGCACCAGTCCGGCCAGTTCAACTACCAGGGCGGCGTCGTGCGCCTGGCCCAGGCCAATACCGACATCGCCCATCCGCTGATGATGTCGACCGAGGGCTTTGGCCTGCTGTGGAACACCGCCGCCGCCTCGACCCTGGACAACCGCTTCCCGACCGAGCTGACCCTGACCGCCGATGTCGGCCAGGCGATCGACTACGTCTTCCTGTACGGGCCCGAGTTCGACCAGGTGGTCGCCAAATATCGCGGCATGACGGGCGCCGCGCCGCTGTTCCCGCGCTGGACCTACGGCCTCTTCCAGTCGATGGACCGCTACGCCAGCGGCCAGGACCTGCTGGATGTCACCCAGCGCTATCGCGACGGTGACGCGCCCGTGGACGTCATCGTCCAGGACTGGCGGTGGTGGAGCCGGATGGGCGATCCGGAGTTCCGGCCCGACGGCTATCCCGATGTGCCGGGCCTCTTGAAGACCCTGCGCGAGCGCCACGTCCACACCATGCTCAGCATGTGGCCTCTGCTGTCCAAGTCGTCGGCGCTCTACAAGCTGATGGCCGAGCGCGGCTGGCTGATCCCCGGCACGGCGCTTTACGATCCGACCAATCCGGAAGCCGCCGATCTCTACTGGTCGCACCTGGGGAGCAAGCTGCTGGACCAGGGCTGGGACTCGTTCTGGCTGGACGGCTCCGAGCCCGAGCTGCACCTGCCGACCATGGCCGAGACCGACCGCACCTTGAACGGCCGCAAGCTGGCGATCGGACCTGGGGAGCTGTACGGCAACGCCTTCCCGCTGGCCCATGTGGCGGCGGTGTCGGACCGCTGGCGCAAGCAGCGCGACGACAAGCGGGTGTTCATCCTGTCGCGCTCGTCGTTCGCCGGCGTGCAGCGCTACGGCGCGGCCTCGTGGTCGGGCGATATCCTCAACGGCTTCCCGGTGTTCCAGCGCCAGATCCAGGGCGGTCTGAACTTCGCGCTGTCGGGGATGCCGTACTGGACGACCGACATCGGCGGCTATTACGGCGGCGTGCTGGACAACCCGCCGACCGGGCCGGCGACGACCGATCCGGCGTTCCAGGAGCTGTATGTCCGCTGGTACCAGTTCGGCGTCTTTAACCCGCTGTTCCGCACCCACGGCAAGCGCGCCAACGACCGCAACGACCTGTTCGCCTATGGCGACAAGACGCTGATCCTGCTGGAATACGACCGGCTGCGCTATCGGCTGACGCCCTACATCTACGGCCTGGCGTGGCGGGTGGCCGACAAGGCCGACACCATCATGCGGCCCTTGGTCATGGACTGGCGGACCGACGAGCGGACCTGGAACATCGGCGACCAGTTCCTGTTCGGGCCGAGCCTGATGGTGGCGCCGGTGACCAATGCCGGGCAGCGCTCGCGGTCGATGTTCCTGCCGGGGAGTGCGCCCTGGTACGATTTCTGGACAGGCAAGAAGCTGGCCGGCGGGCAGTGGATCGACGCCGCCGCGCCGCTGGAGCGTATCCCGCTATATGCGAAGGCCGGGGCGATCCTGCCGTTGGGCGGGCCGGTGAACTATGCCGATCAGGACCCGCAAGGGCCGTTGGAGCTGCGCGTCTACGCCGGCGCGAACGGCGAGTTCGAACTCTATGACGACGCCGGCGACAGCTACGCCTACGAGCGCGGCGAACGGGCGGTGACGCCGCTGGCCTGGAGCGACAGCGCGCGCAAGCTGACCATCGGCGCGCGCGTGGGGAGCTTCCCGGGGATGGTGAGGGACCGGACGTTCAAGGTGGTGCTGATCGACGGCGGCCGCGAGCGGGTGAAGACAGTGCGGTACGACGGCGGGCCGCTCGAGGTCACTTTCTAGAACCCAACAAAGCTTGTCATCCCGGCCGCAGCGAAGCGGAGAGCCGGGACCCAGGGGCAACCGCAGTGCGCCGACCCCTGGGTCCCGGACAAGCCCTGCGGGCTTTCCGGGATGACAAGAATTTAGAGCATTGCTCGACGCAGAGCGTCCTGCCACCGCGCGACGGTCGCCTCGCGGGCGTCGGCGCTCATGGCCGGCTCGAACGTCCGTTCCGCAGGCCGGACCGACGGGGCCTTGATCCCCATCCCTTCGGCCGCCAACCGCGCGGCGCCCAAAGCGCTCAGCTCCGCCGCATCGGCGCGGATCACCGGGCGGTCGATCAGGTCCGCCAGGAGCTGCATCAGCACATCGTTGCGCGAGGCGCCGCCGTCGACGTTCAGGGCGGGGAGGTCGCCGTGCAGGTCGGCTTGCATGGCCATGAACACGTCGTGGATCTGCAGCGCTACGGCCTCCAGCGCCGCGCGGGCCAGGTGCGCCGGGGTGGTGCCGAGGTTCATGCCGCTGACCAGGCCCCGGGCCTCGTCGCGCCAGTGCGGGGCGCCCAGGCCAGCCAAAGCCGGAACCAGGGCGACGCCGCCGCTGTCGGGGACGGTGAGGGCGAGATCGGTGAGCGCCAACTCGTCGCGCAGGCCCAGCAGCTTGGTCGCGAACGCCACCGTGTGGCCCGAGACCGAGATGTTGCCTTCCAGAGCGTGCAGCGCCCCGCCGGCCCGACTCCAGGCGATGGTGCTGGAGAGGCCATGGGCCGACCAGATCCGCTCCTTGGTCACTGTCATCAACGACGAGCCGGTGCCGCAGGTGGCCTTGATCCGGCCCGGGCCGTCCAGGCCGTGGCCGTAGAGGGCGGCGTGGGAGTCGCCCATGGCCGCGTGGATCGGCACGCCGCCGGGCAGGGCGGTCGCGCCCTTCGCGGTCTCGCCGAACAGGCTGTCGGACGGTCGGATCTCCGGCAGCACCGCCAGCGGGATGTCGAACAGCCGCGCCATCTCCGGGTCCCAGGCCAGGGTGGCCAGGTTCATCAGCTGGGTGCGCGAGGCGTTGCTGTGGTCGGTGGCGTGGCGCGCGCCGGCGGTCAGGTTCCACAGCAGCCAGCTGTCGACCGTACCGGCCTTCAGCGCGCCGCGCGCGGCGCGGGCGTGGCCATCCTCAGCGTGGTCCAGCAGCCAGGCCAGCTTGCCGGCCGAGAACATCGGATTGAGCGTCAGGCCCGTGCGGGCGATGGCGTCGGGCTCGTAGCCTTCGGCCTTCAGCGCCTCGCAGCGCGGAGCCGAGCGGCCGCATTGCCAGATCACGCACGGACCGACGGGACGGCCGGTCGCGGCGTCCCACAGCACCACGGACTCGCGCTGGTTGGAGAGGCCGATCGCGGCGACCGGCAGGCCCATGGCGACGATCTCCTCGATCACGCCCGCGACGCTGGCCCAGATGTCGTCCGCGGAGGACTCGGCCCAGCCAGGCTGCGGATAGCTTACCTTCGTCGGGCGAGAGGCCTGGGCCAGGATTTCGCCCTCGGGGCCGACCAGCACCGCCTTGGTGTTGGTGGTGCCCTGGTCGATGGCCAGGATCGCCATCAGGCGGCGCGCTTGGCCAGCAGGTCCCGCGCGGCGCCCGCGATGCCGGCGCCGGTCAGGCCGTAGCGCTCCATCAGGAACTCGGCCGAGCCGGTCGGCAGGAAGCCGGGGAAGCCCAGGATCCGCATGGGGCAGGGGGCGTTGGTGGCCAGCACCTCGGCCACCGCGCCGCCCAGGCCGCCGCGCACCGAGTGCTCCTCGACCGTGATCACCGCGCCGGTCTTGGCGGCGTCCAGGATGGCGGTCTCGTCGAGCGGGGTCAGGCTGGCCATGTTGACCACCTTGGCCTGTACGCCCTCGGCCGCCAAGAGCTGGGCGGCCGCCAGGGCGCGATGGACCATGGTCCCGTTGGCGATGATGGCGACGTCGCCGCCCTCGCGCAGGGTTTCGGCCTTGCCGATCTCGAAGCGTTCGGCGGTGTGTTTCAGGGCCGGCACCGGCATGCGGCTGATGCGGATGAAGACCGGACCGTCCAGGGCGGCGGCGGCCTTGATCGCCTCGCCGGTCTCCCAGGGATCGGACGGCACGATGACGGTCAGGTGCGGCGCCATCGGCCGCAGCCAGGCCAGGTCCTCGATCGAATGGTGCGTGGGGCCGAGCTCCCCATAGGCGACGCCGCTGGAGATGCCGCACAGCTTCACATTGGCCTGCGAGTAGGCGACGTCGGCCTTGATCTGCTCCAGCGCCCGGCCGGTGAGGAAACAGGCCGCACCGCTGACGAACGGGATCTTGCCGCCATTGGCCAGGCCGGCGCCGACCCCGATCATGTTCTGCTCGGCGATGCCGACGTTGATCAGGCGCTCGGGGAACTTCTTGCGGAAGCCGCCCAGCTTGCTGGAGCCGACGCTGTCATTGACCACGGCGACGATGCGCGGGTCTGTGTCGGCCAGGGCCTCCAGCGTGGCGACATAGGCCTCGCGGCAGTCGAACAGGCCTTCGCCCTTATCGGGATCGTTCACTGAGCCAGCTCCCGCAGGGCTTGAGCATATTGTTCGGGGTTCGGGCAGCCATGGTGCCAGCCGGCCTGGTTCTCCATGTACGACACGCCCTTGCCCTTGATCGTCGAAGCGATCACGCACAGCGGCTTGTCGCCTTGGGTTTCCAGCGCGGCGATCAGGGCGGCCGGGTCATGGCCGTCGATCTCCAGCACGTCAAAGCCGAAGGCGCGCCACTTGTCGGCCAGGGGCTCGAGGCTGACCGTATCCTCGGTCGGCGCGCCCTGCTGTAGGCGGTTGCGGTCGACGATGACGGTGAGGTTGGCGAGCTTGCGGTGGCCGGCGGTCATCGCCGCCTCCCAGCAGCTGCCTTCCTGTAGTTCGCCGTCGCCGGTCAGCACGAAGACCCGGAAATCGGCCTTGTCGATCTGGCCGGCGATGGCCGCGCCGACCGCGACAGGCAGGCCGTGACCCAGCGGGCCGGTGTTGGTCTCCACGCCCGGCAGATAGGTGCGGCTGGGGTGGCCGTTCAGGCGCGACAGCGGCTGGAGATAGGTCGACAGCTCGGCCTCGGGGAAGAAGCCCGCGCCGGCCAGCACCGAATAGAAGGCGCCGGTGCAGTGGCCCTTGCTCATGATGAAGCGGTCGCGGCCCGGCGCGTTCGGCGCGGCCGCGTCGTAGCGCATGACGTCGAAATACAGCGCGGCCAGGATATCGGCCGACGACAGGTCGCCGCCCGGGTGGCCCTGCTTGGCCTCGAAGATCATCTTGAGCGCGCTGCGACGGATCCAGTTGGCGCGCTCGGCCACGTGGGCGGCGCGGCTCTGGAGGTCACCCTGGCGGTCGGTCATCGTCGGCGTACTCGCTGGTCGTTCTGACGAGGGCGCGAGCACCGCGGAAGAGGCGCGCCGGCTTTGCCGGGCGTGCTCGATTCCGCCTGGTTCCAGGCCTCCCTCGACGCGCAAACTAGGCGGCGCCGCTGATGCGCGCAATGCTGAAAGGTGCGATTTGCTTTCGATTTTCTTCGTTTTGGAATTTTCCGGAAACGACGAGCTGGTAGCCGCTCACGATTTTTCCGACGACAAGCAGCTGATTTCCGAGGGGAAATATTGTTGCTCGCGCACGGCGTGTCGCCTTGCGGTCTGGGCGCATTGACACCGAAAATCCCGCATGACAGGTTTCGCTCGAATTCGAAATCATTCGAAAGTAGCGCCGAAAACGGCGCACGGCAGGGGAGGCTTCGGCTTTGCGGCAGGCGAGCGGGATCAGGCGGGCGGCCTTCGCCCTGGCGGTGTTGCTGCCGGCCCTGAGCGCCTGCAAGGTCGTGCCGATCGCCGCCGACCGCGCCGCCCGTGAACGTCAGGCCGGGGCCTTCGACGCCGCCCGCTATGTCGACACCATCTGGGACGTCCAGGCCGCGCCCTATTGGGACAAGCAGGCCAAACCCCTTGATCAGCTCTCCGCAGACATCGCCAAGAACCTCGACGCCGCCGGCGGCCGCAAGGCCGGCGACGGCTCGCCCTGGACCTTCGTGACGCAGGGCGAAGGCAAGGTGGTGGACGTCAAGACCCAGGCCCGCGCCGGCGTCGTGACCGTCCAGGTCGGTGCGCAGCAGGTCGACGTGCTGGTTGGTCCGGTCGTCTCGGGCTCGGCCCTGCGCGACAGCCTGCCCTTCGTGACCTTCAACGACTTCGCCAACCAGATCGCCTATGCCGAGGTCGGCGGGGCGCTGACCAAGCGGGCCCTGCGCCAGGCGCGGCCCGTGGCCGAGGGGCTGAAGCCCGGCGACAGCGTCCGCTTCCAAGGCGTGTTCCAGGTCGCCAAGGCCGATGACCGTCCGCGTCTGACCCCCATCCGCCTCGAGCGCGTGGGAGGCTAGGACGTGCTGCGCGCGGAGAAGATCGGCAAGACCTATGGCGGC
This sequence comes from Caulobacter sp. GW456-12-1-14-TSB4, assembly GCF_059424195.1. Taxonomy (NCBI): domain Bacteria; kingdom Pseudomonadati; phylum Pseudomonadota; class Alphaproteobacteria; order Caulobacterales; family Caulobacteraceae; genus Caulobacter; species Caulobacter sp. GW456-12-1-14-TSB4. The sequence continues at coordinate 32,163 of NZ_JBWKZF010000011.1, read as the reverse complement.
GTGGTCGCCCTGGACGGCGTCGACTTCGACGTCCGGGCCGGCGCGGTCAATGTGCTGATCGGCGAGAACGGCGCGGGCAAGTCGACCCTGATGAAGATCCTGGCCGGGGTCGAGCAACCGACCTCCGGCCGCCTGCTGCTGGACGGCGAGCCGGTGCGCTTCGCCTCGATCCGCGAGGCCGCCCAGGCCGGCGTCGGCATCGTGTTCCAGGAGCTGAACCTCTGCCCGAACCTGACGGTGACGCAGAACATCTTCCTGGGTCGCGACCTGACCGGCGCGCTGGGCGTCGCCGACCACGCGGCCGAGAAGGCCAAGGCTAGCCAGGTGCTGTCGCGGCTGGCCCACGCCATCGACCCCGACGCCCTGGTCAGCGACCTGCGGGTCGGCGAGCAGCAGATCGTCGAGATCGCCAAGGCCCTGGTCGAGGACGCCCGGGTGCTGATCCTCGATGAGCCGACCTCGGCTCTCAGCGCCGCCGAGGTCGAGGTGCTGTTCGAGGTGATCGGCGAACTGAAGCGGGCCGGGGTGGGGGTGATCTACATCTCCCACCGGCTGGAAGAGCTGATGCGGATCGGCGACTTCGTCACTGTGCTGCGCGACGGGCGGCTGGTGGCGAGCAAGCCCGCGTCCGAGGTCTCGGTCGCCTGGATCATCGAGCAGATGCTGGGCGACAAGGCCCGCCAGCGGCCGCGCGGCGGGACGGGCAAGGCTGGGGCCGTGGTGTTGTCGGCCAAGGACATCGCCCTGCCGCGTCGCGGCGGCGGCTTCCTGGTCGACCATGTCAGCGCCGACTTCAGGGCCGGCGAGGTCACCGCGATCTATGGCCTGCTGGGCTCGGGTCGCACCGAGCTGCTGGAAAGCCTGTGCGGCGCGCGCAACGCGTCCGGGACCGTGATCTTGAACGGCGAGGATGTCTCGGCGCTGAGCCTGGCCGACCGCTGCCGCAAGCGGATGCGCTTCGTCCCCGAGGACCGCCAGCGCGACGGCCTGTTCCACAATCTCTCGGTCGGGGGAAACCTCGGCCTGTCCAGCCTGCTGGCCTTCGTGACCGGCGGGATGATCGGCGACCAGCACGAGCGCTCGGCCGTCGCCGACATGATGGCCCGCCTGGGCGTCAAGGCGTCCGGGGCCGAGGCGGCGATCGGTTCGCTGTCGGGCGGCAACCAGCAGAAGGTGGTGATCGGGCGCGGCCTGATGACCGACCCGCTGGTCATGCTGCTGGACGAGCCCAGCCGGGGCGTCGACATCGGCGCGCGCGGCGAGGTGTTCGACACCATGCGGGCTCTCGCCGACCAGGGCCTGGCCGTGGTCTTCGCCACCTCCGACCTGCTGGAAGCCCAGGCCGTCGCCGACCGCGTGCTGGTGCTGGCCGCTGGCCGCCTGACCGCCGACCTCACGCTCGAACAGGCCACCGAGGCCGCCCTGGTGGCGGCGTCGAACGCCATGGAGACCGCCGCGTAATGGCGACCGAAACTTCCGCTCCCGTCAGCCTCGTCGCCCTGCTGCTGAAGCTGCGCGCCCTGATCGCGCTGGCCGTGGTCGTGGCCTTCTTCTCGGTGATGGCTCCGAACTTCCTGTCGGCCTCGAACTTCCTGATCATGTTCAAGCACGTGGCGATCACGGCGATCCTGGCGATCGGCATGACCTATGTGATCCTGACCGGCGGCATCGACCTGTCGGTCGGTTCGATCGCGGGACTTGGCGGCATGGTCGCCGGGGCGCTGATCCTGAACGGCGTGACGCTGCAGCCGCTGGGCGTGGTGGTCTATCCCAGCGTGCCGCTGGTGATCGCCATCGTGCTGGTGCTGGGCGGCATAGCGGGCCTCTTCAACGGCGTGCTGGTGGCGCGTTTCCGGGTGGCTCCGTTCATCGCCACGCTCGGCATGCTCTACGTCGCCCGAGGCGCGGCCATGCTGCTGTCGAACGGCGCGACCTTCCCCAACCTGGTCGGCCGCTCGGATCTCGCCAATGAGGGCTTCCCGCTGCTGGGTTCGGCCTCGATCCTGGGCCTGCCGGTGACGGTGATCCTGCTGGCGGTCATCGCCCTGGTCGCCGCTTTCGTCGCCAAGGACACCCCGTTCGGCCGCCGGGTCTACGCCGTCGGCGGCAACGAGCGGGCGGCCCTGCTGTCGGGCGTCCGGGTCGATCGGGTGAAGATCGCCGTCTACGTGATCTCCGGCGTCTGCGCGGCGCTCGTCGGCCTGATCGTCTCCTCCGAGCTGGTGGCGGCTCACCCCGCCAGCGGCGAGACCTTCGAGCTGTCGGCCATCGCGGCCGTCGTCCTGGGCGGCGCTTCGCTTTCGGGCGGGCGCGGCACGGTCGGCGGCGCGCTGATCGGCGCCTGCGTGATCGGCGTGCTGGGCGATGGCCTGGTGATGATGGGCGTCAGCGAGTTCTGGCAGATGGTCATCAAAGGACTTGTGATCATCGCCGCGGTCGTGCTCGACCAGCTGCAAGGACGTCTCACGGCATCGGGCAGGGCCTGACCGTGGACGCCGTCTCGCAGAGGAGCAAGAGAGCCATGGCCAAGTCCGGTCCGAAGAGCGCGCCCGTCCCGGGGTCGGCCCGCCAGCGCGCCATCGCCGCCGCCGGCTCTGGCCTGCTGGCCGAGCCGCGCCGCATGAAGATCCTGGAGTGGCTGCAGGAAGAGGGCAGCGCCCGTGTGCGCGAACTGTCCGAAGCCTTCGGCGTCTCCGAGCCGACCATCCGCCAGGACCTGGAGAAGCTGGAGGCCGAGGGCCACATCACCCGCGAGCACGGCGGCGCCTTCCTGCGCTCGGTGCCCCAGCAGGTGCGCGACATGGCCCTGCAGCACCGGGTCAACATGGAGGCCAAGCGCCGGATCGGCCGCCTGGCCGCCTCGCTGGTCACCGACGGCCAGACGATCATCCTCGACAGCGGCTCGACCACCACCGAGGTGGCCCTGAACCTGCTGGAGCGGCAGAACCTCAACGTCGTCACCAACGCCCTGAACATCGCCCTGACCCTGGGCGCGCTGCCGTCCTGCACGGTCCACATGCCGGGCGGCCAGTTTAAGGCCCCGACCCTGTCGCTGAGCGGCGAGCGCTCGGCGGCCTATTTCGAGGGGCTCTACGCCGAGACCTGTTTCCTGGCCACAGGCGCCCTCTCGCTGGAAGCCGGCCTGACCTATCCGTCGCTGGCCGACCTGCCGATCAAGAAGGCGATGATCGCGGCGGCCTCGCACGTCTGCCTGGTCGCGGACTCCACCAAGATCGGCCGGACCTCGTTCTCGTCGCTCGGGGGCGGAGTCGAGATCGTCCACACCCTGATCACCGACGACGGCCTGCGCGACGAGGACCGCAAGGCCTTCGAGGCGCGCGGCATCCGCGTGCTGGTCGCCTAGGAGCCCATGATGAAGCGCAGCCACCTGATCCTCGCCATCGCCGCCGTCGTCGCGGTCGTGCTGGCGGTCGCGTGGCTGGCGCCCAAGGGCCGCTCGAACCTGATCGTCATCATCACCCCGTCGATGGACAATCCGTTCTTCGGCCAGGAAGCGGCGGGCGCCGAAGCGCGCGCCAAGGCCCTGGGCTACGAGACCCTGAAGTTCTCGCACGACGACGACGCCTACAAGCAGAGCCAGCTGATCGACACGGCCATCGCGCGCAACGCCGCGGCGATCATCCTCGACAACGCCGGCTCCGACGCCAGCGCCGCGGCGATCGGCAAGGCCAAGGCGGCTGGCGTGCCGGTGTTCCTGATCGACCGCGAGATCAATGTGCGCGGGATCGCCACCGCCCAGATCGTTTCCAACAACTTCCAGGGCGCGGCCCTGGGCGCCGAGGCCTTCGTCCAGGCGATGGGCGAGAAGGGCGGTTACGTCGAGCTGGTCGGCAAGGAGAGCGACACCAACGCCGCCATCCGCTCGCGCGGCTTCCACGAGGTGATCGACCAGTATCCGGACCTGAAGCTGATCGGCCGCCAGTCGGCCAACTGGAGCCAGGCCGAGGCCTTCGCCAAGACCCAGTCGATCCTGCAGGCCCATCCCGAGGTGAAGGGCATCATCGCCGGCAACGACACCATGGCCATGGGCGCGGTGGCCGCCCTGGAGAGCGCCGGGCGCGGCGACGTGGCAGTGGTCGGGTTCGATGGCAGCAACGACGCCCGCGATGCCATCCTGGCCGGCAAACTGAAGGCCACGGTGCTGCAGCCGGCCTTCCGCCAGGCGCAGTACGCCGTCGAGCTGGCCGACCGCTTCCTGAAGACCGGCAAGACCGGCCAGCCGGAGAAGCAGCTGATGGATTGCTTCCTGGTCACCGCCGCCAACGCCGGCGACCTGAACAACTTCAATCTCACCCGCAAATAGCCCCCGTTTCTGGTTTCTGGAGTACGCGCTCATGAGCAAGCTGAAGTTCGGAGCCGGCATCTGGCACTTCGCCACCTATGTCGACCGCTACGCCACCGACGGTTACGGCCCGCCCGTCAGCCTGATCGAGGCGATCGACAAGGCCGGCCAGGTGGGGGACCTGTCGGTCGTCGACCTCAACTACCCGTTCGTCGATCCGAACCTGTCGCTGGATGAGGTCGAGGTCGCGCTGAAGCGCAACAACCTCGGGGTCATCGGCATCACGCCCGAGATCTATACCCGCCAGTTCTCGAAGGGCGCCTTCACCAATCCCGATCCGGGCATCCGCCGCCTGGCAAACGAAATGTGCAACGACGCGGCCAATGTCGTGCGCCGCTTCGGGGCCGACTATGTGAAGCTGTGGCCGGGCCAGGACGGCTGGGACTATCCGTTCCAGGTCGATCACGGGAAGCTGTGGCGGATGTCGATGGACGGCGTCGGCGAGCTGGCCAGCCAGAACCCCGACCTGAAGTTCGTCATCGAGTACAAGCCGCGCGAGCCGCGCAACCACATGAGCTTCGACTCGGTGGCCCGCACCCTGTTGGGCATCGAGAAGATCGGCCTGCCCAACATCGGCATCCTGCTCGACTTTGGCCACTCGCTGTACGGCGGCGAGTCGCCGGCCGACGCGGCCCAGTTGGCCATCGACCACGGCCGCCTGTTCGGAATGGACGTCAACGATAACCTGCGCAGCTGGGACGACGACATGGTCGCCGGCTCTGTCCACCCGATGGAGCTGTTCGAGTTCTTCTACGTCCTGCGCAAGAACAAGTGGGAAGGCGTCTGGCAACTGGACCAGTTCCCGTTCCGCGAGGACAGCGTCACGGCCGCCAAGCTGGCCATCGACTTCCTGAAGGTCATCGACCGGGCGCTGGACAAGCTGGACTTCGACGCCATGCAGGCCGCCCAGGATCGCCAGGACGCCCTGGAGGCCCAGCGCCTGGCCCGCGCGGCGTTGTTCTCGTCGTACTGACCATGGGGCGGCGGTCGCTCAAGCTGCGGATCCCGGGCGGCGCCGAACGGCGTCCGGCCCGGCCGCGCGGCGGTGAGCGACCAGCCTTCCATCGCGCCCGAGGACCGGTCGAAATCCATTATCTGGACTTCGAACCGGCCTTGCTCCAGTTTCCGGGCATGGCGCTTCGCAAGACCGACGAAGGGCTGGTCGAAGCGCCGATCGTCAAGCGCAAGCTCTCCGACCACGTCCTGGACCGCCTCAAGGCGATGATCACCTCGGGCGAGTGCGCGCCGGGGCAGGCGCTGCCGTCCGAGCGCGAGCTGATGGTCCGCTACGGCGTCGGCCGGCCGGCGATCCGCGAGGCCATGCAGACCCTGGCCACCCAGGGCCTGATCACCATCAAGCACGGCGAGCGCGCCCGCGTACGACCGCTGACCGCCAAGGCCGCCGTCGGCCAGCTGGACCTCGTCGCCCAGCTGATGCTGTCGGCCTCGCCGAACATGGTCGAGAACCTGAAGGAAGCCCGCCGCTTCTTCGAACGCGGCATGGTCCGCGAGGCGGCCGTGAAGGCCGAAACGGCGGACCTGGAGGCGCTGGCGCTTCTGGTCGAGCAACAACGCGCCGCTGTCGACGACGCCGAGGCCTTCGCCGCCTTGGACCGCGCCTTCCACGGCAAGCTCGCCGCGATCTCGCGCAACGCCATCTTCGACGCCGTGGCCGAGGCGATGCTGGGCTGGCTGCCGGTCAAGGCCGACGAGCCAGCGGAACAACGCGACAAGCTCGTCGCCGAATACGCCCGGATCGTCGAACACCTGAAGGCCCGCGACCCCGATGGCGCCGAGGCCGCGCTGCTGCGCTCGCTGGACCTGGCGGGAAACGCCTAGGCTTCCTTGTCGGTCGGCAAGCGACCCTTAGGACGCGTCTGCTTTCCGCTCAGACCGAACCCGCAAATCCGGTTCCCGGGCGATGATCTGGGCGACGAAGTCAGAGAAGGCCCTGGCGCCGCCGGGCATGCGGCGGCGACTCGAGGTGACGGCATAGATGGGAACCAAGGCCGACCGGTAGTCCGTCAACACCGGCTGCAATGTGCCTCGGGCGATGTCGTCGGCGAACATCCAAGTCGGGCCGCGGGCTAGGCCCAAGCCCGCCAAGGCGGCCATTCGCACGCTCTCGGCGTCATTTGTGCGCAGGCGCGCGGGGGGCGTTATCGTAGAATCACCCGCCGCGCCCTCAAACAGCCAGGCCTTCGAGGCGCCCTCGAACAGATAGGGCAGGCACGCGTGATCGACCAACGCGTCCGGCGTCGCGGGTGTGCCGTGGGCGGCCAGATAGTCGGGCGAGGCGACCACGACAGGCTCCAGGCTTCCGATCTGCCGCGCGAACAGGCTCGAGTCCTGGAGCTCGCCAATGCGTATGGCGACATCGACGCCTTCCTCGACCAAGCTCACATAGCGTTCCGACACCTCCAGATCGATCGTCAGGGCTGGGTGGCGCTTCAGGAACTCGCCGAGTTGGGGGGCGATCAATCGGCTCGATATGACGGCCGGAGCCGCGACCCTGATGCGTCCGGCGGGCGACGACTGGCCGCTGCGGATCTCCGCCTCCGTCGCATCGAGGTCCGCCAGCATGCCGACAGCGAAGTTGTAGAACGTTCGGCCAGGCTCGGTGACGCTCAGCGCCCGGGGGCTTCGGCGCAACAGTTGCGAGCCCAGGCGGGATTCCAGCGCGGCGATCTCCTTGCTGACGGTCGATTGCGAAACGCCCTCGACCTTGCCCGCCGAGGAAAAGCCGCCGGCTTCCACCACGCTGACGAAGAGGCGCATCTGCCTGAGCTGATCCAAGTCCGACCTCGGTATGAATTCCATTTTGGAATTTCAGCTATAGCTATATTCCCAATTGGAAACCATGCGCCGCTCCCCACCTCGGTAGCGCGGGAAAAGTCCCGCGTTGGAACGGGAAGCTCACAGTTGTCGAAGTTGAATGGAAAGGTGGCCGTCGTGATCGGCGGCACCACGGGCATGGCGCTGGCGACGGCCAAGCGCTTCGTTGCGGAAGGCGCTTATGTCTTCATCACCGGCCGTCGGCAGGAGATGCTCGACAAGGCGGTGCAGGAGATCGGAAGCAACGTCACCGGGGTCCAAGGCGACATCGCCCGCAATGACGATCTCGATCGCCTCTACAGCGTGGTGCGCGACCAGAAAGGCCAGATCGATATCCTGTTCGTCAGCGCCGGCGCGCCCGCCAGCCCGACCGAACATGTCACCACCGCCACGATGGACGACTTCCATACGACGTTCAGCGTGAACGTCCGGGGCGTGCTGTTTTCAGTCCAGAAGGCCCTGCCGCTGATGCGGGATGGCGGCTCCATCATCCTCAACGGATCGATCGCGGGCCTGAAAGGCATGGCGGGCGCCGGGCTCTACTGCGCCAGCAAGGCGGCGGTTCGTTCCTTCGCGCGAACCTGGACGATGGAGCTGAAGGATCGCGGCATCCGCGTGAACGTCATCAGCCCCGGTCCGATCGACACCCCGTTCACCCAGCCCGCGCCGCGCGAATGGAAAGACGCCATGACGGCCGGTGTCCCCATGGGCCGTTTCGGCCGGCCGGACGAGATCGCGGGAGCCGCGCTGTTCCTCGCGTCCGACGACTCCAGCTTTGTGACCGGCGTCGATCTCTGCGTGGATGGAGGGTTCACCCAAGTCTGACCTACGCGGACATTGGCCGCGCCAATGTCCGCCTACCGCTTCTCCGCCGCCACGCCGCTGACCCGCACCGGCGAGTTATACTCCCGCGCGGACTTGATCACGTAGGCCTTGAAGGCGTCGGCGGTCTTCAAGGTCGGGCCTTCGCTCCAGGCGGCGGCGATCATGTATTCGAACTGGTTGTCCTTGGTCGGCGCCACCTTGAAGAGGTGGTTGCCCTGGCGGTCGCCGCCGAACACGTATTTCGGCTTGTAGGCGTCGCGCACCACCAGGGCCGAGCCGGCATAGTCGATGCGCAGGCCGTTCTGGACGGCTTCCTTGTCGTCGGGGTTGCGCACCAGCTCGCTGCCGCCGGTGATGACGACGCCGCCCTGCTGGTAGGCGATCTGCTCGGGGTCGTGCTTGCGGATGCCGGCCGCCCACGCCGCGCCCTTTCCCTTCGGGGCGAAGGTCTTGAAGGTCACGCGGGCCGTTGAATAGTTCTGGCCGGCATAGGCGGTGTAGAGTTGCTCGACGTCGTAGCGACCCCGGCCGCTGTCCCAGTTCATCGTCTTGACGCGGATCATGCTGCGCAGCGGACCGTTGGTCACCACCTCGAAGGCGTAGCGGGTGTCGGTCAGGCCGTTGCCGTTGAAGCGGTGCTCCTGGTCGGACTTGGGCGTGAAGCGCGGGCGCGAGACGACGTCGGGCTTGGTTGGATCGTCGAAGACGCCGATGCCGCCGCCGCCGAAGCTGTCGTCCACCGACATGATGTCCGAGCCCATCTTCGGGTCGATCCGCGACACCGCGTAGCCGTCCAGGTTCTCGCCATATAGACGCGGCGACATCAGCATGGGCGCGCGCTTGCCGTAGACGTCGGCGTCGGTCGGGAACCACAGCTTCCAGCCGACGGCCTCCGACTCCCAGAAGGGCACGGTATGGCGCATGTAGCTGCCGATGCCGGCGTGGGTGCGATGCGGGTTCCAGCCCCGCTGCTGGAAGCCGCGATAGATGTAGAGGGTCTTGGTCTGGTGGGCCTTGAGATCGACCTGCAGGAAGAGCTCGTCCCACAGGCCGTCGGCGTTCAGGTCGTCCAGCTGGTAGTCGACGGCGCGGCCATTGGCCTCCACGAGGTGGCCGTGCGGGCCGTCCTGGGCCTGGCGTTCGTGGTCGGGAGCAGGGCGGGGCGCGCCGTCCGGATCGACCAGGGTGACGGTCAGGGCCTGGGCGCCGCGCAGCATCGGCAGCTGGGCCGGGGTCAGCACCACGGGGCTCCCCACGCGATCCTCGTCGAGGTCGTTGGTGACCTGGATGGCGATGCGTTCGGTGGGGGCGAAGGCGCCTTGGGTGTACCAGGGACGATCGGCTGCCTCGACCGCGCCGGCCAGGGAGAAGGCGAGCGCCGAGGCGGCGAAAAGACGACGATCGATAGGCATTCTGGAGCCTCCCTGGCTTTGCGCCATCAAAGGCGACGCCGTAGGGGAAGGCAAGCTGATATACTCATCATACCAGCTTTGAATTTCGGCCTTGGACGCTATTGTGCGGGCGGCCGCTTCGGAGCGCCAGCCACTAAGGGAGAAGCGGCGTGAACAAACGCCCGGTCGCGCTCGGTTTGATCCTGGCCCTGAGCGTCAGCCATCTGGCTTTCGCCGCTGACGCCCTTCGCGACGGCTTTGTCTCCCCGCCCGCCGAGGCGCGGCCGCAGGTCTTCTGGCAGTGGATCAATGGCAACGTCACCCAGGAGGGCGTCCACCTCGACCTGGAATGGATGAAGCGCGCCGGGATCGGTGGCTCGATCCTGTTCGACATCGGCTTCGGCTCGCCGCCGATCCCGCAATATGTGGAGAAGCGCGTCGGCTACGGCTCGCCCGAATGGAAGGCGGCGGTGCGTTACGCGGCGGCAGAGTCCAAGCGCCTGGGCCTGCAGTTCGGCATGCAGGCCGGCGGCGGCTGGAGCGAGACCGGCGGGCCTTGGGTCAAGCCGCAGGAGGCGATGAAGAAGCTGGTCTGGAGCGAGACGGTGGTCTCCGGCAAGGGGCCGGTCGTCCTAGCTCCGCCGCCCGGCGTCAGCGGTCCGTTCCAGGACTTGCCGATCACCGCCCGCTTCGCCGAGCCGAGGCTCTATCAGGACGTGGCGGTGGTCGCCTGGCGCGAGGACGCTGCGCCGGCGGCCGCCGAAGCGACCTCCAGCGCCGGACCGGTCGCGGCCGTGAAGCTGGCCGACGGCGCCTATGCCGCCCCGGCGATCGAGAAGCTGGCCGGCGACGGCTGGGTCGTCCTGCGCTACGCCGTGCCGGTCGAGGCCCGCGCGGTGACCGTGGCCGTCGATGGCGCGATCCCGAACGGCGTGGTCGAGGCCAGCGACGACGGCCAGGCTTTCCGGACCCTGGCGACACTGCCGGGAGAGGTCCGCCAGGGCCTGCCGGTGCGCACCTTCGCCTTCGCCAAGACCACGGCCCGCGTCTTCCGCCTGCGCCTGGCCGCCGACACCAAGCCTACGGCGATCACCGAGTTCGCCATCCATGCCGACGCCCGCGTCGATCGCTTCCAGGAGAAGGCGGGCTGGGGCGTGCTGACCGACGCCTGGGACGTCCCGACCCCGGCGACCGACGCGGCCATCGCGCCTGCCGCCGTGCTGGACCTGACGAGCCACCTCAAGCCCGACGGGACCCTGGACTGGATCCCCCCCGCCGGTCGCTGGCGCGTGCTGCGCTACGGCTGGTCGCTGACCGGCCGCCGCGACACGCCCGCCGCCGCCGAGAGCCTGGGCCTGGAGGTCGACAAGCTGAACGCCGACCACGTCCGCGCCCACATGAAGGGCCTGCTGGAACCGCTGAAGGCGCAGCTGGGCGACCTCTACGGCAAGGACGGTCTGGGCTTCGTCATCACCGACAGCTGGGAGGTCGGGCAGCAGAACTGGACCGAGGCCATGGCCGCTGAGTTCCAGACCCGGCGCGGCTACGCCTTGACGCCGTGGCTGCCGGTGCTGGCGGGCCGGGTGGTGCAGAGCGCCGAGGCCTCCGACCGCTTCCTGGCCGACTATCGCCGCACCATCGCCGATTTGCTGACCGATCACCACTTCGCCGAGATCACGAAGATCCTTCACGAGGAGGGGATGCGCTACGACGCCGAGGCGCCGGGCGTGGACCTGCCGACCATCGCCGATGGCCTGCAGGCCAAGGGCCGGGTCGACATCCCCATGGGCGAGTTCTGGGTCTATCCGGAGGGCAAGCCGCCGCCCGCCGCTCACATGGCCGACGTCCGCGAAGCCGCCTCGGCCGCGCACGTCTACGGCAAGCCCCTGGTCGGCGCCGAGGCCCTGACCACCATGGGCGAGGACCCGTGGCGCACCGGCCCCTGGCAGCACAAGCGCATCGTCGATCGCTACATGGCCGAGGGGATCAACCACTTCGTCCTGCACACCTCGGCTCACCAGCCGTTCACCGACCGCAAGCCCGGCATGACCCTGCGCCAGTACGGCCAGCACCTGTCGCGCAACGAGACCTGGGCCGAGGGCGAGATGCGCGCCTGGACCGACTATCTGGCCCGCAGCGGCTGGATGCTGCGCCAGGGCCGGCCTGGGGCCGACATCGCCTACTTTCAGGGCGAGGGCGCGGCGACGGGCCTGCCCTATATCGAGGGCGGCAAGCCGAACCTGCCGGCGGGCTGGGACTTCGACTATCTGGACGCCGAGAGCCTGATCCAGCGGATGACCGTCAAGGACGGCCGCCTAGTCCTGCCGTCGGGCGCGAGCTACGCGGCCCTGGTCATCCCGGCGCGGGTCGAGCGGATGAGCCTGCCGGTGCTGAAGGCGCTTGAGGCGCTGACCTCGGCCGGCGGCGTGGTCGTCGGCGCTCGCCCGAAGGCCTCGCCGACCCTGACCGGCGGTCCGGTGGCCGAGTTCGAGTGGAAGCTGCTGGCCGACAAGCTGTGGAGCGGTCCGGTGCGCACGGGACCGGTCGAGGCCGCTCTGGGCGCGCCGGCGGTCAAGGGCGCGGGCGCGGACCTCGTCTGGACTCGCCGCGTGCTGGACGACGGCGAGGTCTATTTCGTCGCCAACACCAGCGACAAGCCGTTGAAGGTCGCGCCGTCGTTCCGCATTGCCGGCAAGGCGCCCGAGCTGTGGCGCGCCGACACCGGGCAGGGCGCGCCGGCCGACTTCGCCCAGCGCGACGGCCGCACCGAGGTCCCGCTGACCCTGGCGCCGTACGACGCCGTGTTCGTGGTCTTCCGGACGCCGACTTCGGAGGCCTCGCGATCGACGCCGGCCACGACCTCCGCCGTTCTTGAGGCCCTCGACGGCCCCTGGACCGTGACGTTCGCGCCGGGCTGGGGCGCGCCGGCGTCGGTGACGCTGCCGAAGCTAGCCTCGTGGACCGACAACGCCGATCCGGGCGTGCGCTACTATTCCGGCGCGGCCACTTACGAGAAGACGATTCAGGTCCCGCGCGCCTGGCTGAAGGGGCGCGTCCAGCTCGACCTCGGCGCGGTGCGTGAGTTCGCCACCGTCACTCTGAACGGCAAGACTCTGCCGACCCAGTGGAAGCCGCCCTACGCCGTGGACGTCACCGACGCCCTCAAGCCGGGCCGCAACACGCTCAGCATCCGGGTCGTCAACTTCTGGGCCAATCGGATGATCGGCGACCTGCAACCGGGTGCGAAACCCTACACCTTCGCGCCGATCCAGCCGTTCAAGGCCGACGATCCGTTGTCGCCGTCGGGCTTGCTGGGACCGGTGACCTTGCGTGGAAGCAACTAGGCTGCGGCTCGCACGGGCGGCTGGCTCATCGGGACCAGCTTGCCGGTCAGCAGCAGCTTCAACGTGCCCAGCGCGATCCCCAGCACGACCAGGTTGGCCAGCACGAACGGCGCCGGGGCCAGCACGGCGAAGGCGCTGGCGGGGTCGGCCTTGGCCATGCGGATCGAGGCCCCCGCCAGCGCCGTCGCGCCGAAGGTGAAGGCCCAGTACGAGGGGGCGAAGGGCTGCTCGGCGATCCAGCGGTACATCCGCGCCAGCAGCAGCGCCTGGAGCAGGGCGTAGCCCAGCAGCATGTGGGCGAAGAGGTCGGGCTTGCCGCCGGTGACCGACAGGTAGCAGACCGCGCCGACGGCCGGCGGGGCCAGCTGGATGCCCAGGGTCGGTCGCAGCGGCGGGTCCATCGGGGCGGCGGTGTACAGCCGGTGCAGCAGCACCGACTCCACGGCCAGCCAGGTGAAGAAGCCCGCGCCGAACGCCAGTTCGCCCCACTCGCGCCAGCCCAGGGCGGCGGCCACCGTGCCCGTGACGAAGCCGCCGGCCACCATTGGCAGATACAGCACCGGCGTCGAAGACGCCGGATCGCGTCCGCCGCGCCACAGGATGCCGGTGCGCCACAGCGCGAACAGGGCGGTGAACCCCGCGCCCAGAACGAACAGCGCGACCGCCAGCGGATGCGAATAGGGCAGCACCCCTTGCGCCACCAGCAGCGTCGCCACACCGCCCAGGCCGATGAAACAGCACTGCACAGCGTGGCCGGTCTCGCCCTTGGCGATGTCGGGAGCCACGACCCACTTCAAGGCGTAGAGCACCGCCACCACCAGCCAGACCGCGAAGGCGATGGCGGTCAACGCCTCGCCCACCACGGCCGGCAAACCCCAGGCCGCGTGCGCCGCCCGCCAGGCGTTGGCCAGACCCGCCAGACCCAGCACCATCGAGAAGAACGACGCCGGGACCAGCGGGAATTTCAGGGCGGTATCGGACATGACGACCTCGGATGACGCGGGGGGATTGAATATCCTGGCTCAGTTCGTCGGCGCCCTAGGCTTGCTGGGCCTTGGGGTTGTGGGCGGTGTCCTCGGCCAGCAGGCGCTGGGAGCGGACGATCAGGTCCACCCAGTCGGCGAAGGCGCGGGCGACCTGGGCGGTGAGGTCCTTCAGCGGTCCGTCCGTCAGCGCGCCGTCCGCGTCGAACACCTCGTCGGTGACGCGGCCCAGATAGGCCTCGGGCTGCTGCATCAGCGGCATGTTGAGGAAGCCGCAGGCCTGGCGCAGTTGGTGGTTGGCGCCGAAGCCGCCGATGGCGCCGGGCGAGGCGCTGATGATCGCCGCCGGCTTCTTGTCCCAGACGCTCTGGCCATAGGGACGCGAGCCGATGTCGATGGCGTTCTTCAACACGCCGGGGACGCCGCGATTATATTCCGGCGTGCAGAACAGCACGCCGTCGGCGGCCGCGATCCGCTCGCGGAACTGGGTGACGGCGGCGGTCGGGTCGTTCTCCTCGTCCTGGTCGAAGTGCGGCAGGTCGCGGATCTCGACGATCTCGCAGTCCAGCACGTCGGCGGTGAGGGCCTGGATCGAGCGGGCGATGCGGCGGTTGATGCTGTCGCGGCGCAGGCTGCCGACGACGATGGCGATACGATATTTGGTCAAGGCTGATGGTCCTGTTCGAAGGTTATTGGCGGAAGGCCTGGGCGATCTGGCCCACCAGGGTGGCCCAGGGCATGTCGAGGGCGGCGTAGACGGGGCCGGCCTCGGGGCGGGCGTTGTCCTTCAGGATCTCGACCATCAGCGTGCCGTGGTCCGACACGACGACGCCGGCCTGCTGCATGCGCAGGAGCCCGGTCTCGCGCTTGGTCTGGCTGAAGGTGCCGCAGGCGTCGACGGCGACATAGGCGTCGCGGCCGCGGGCGACGGCGGTCATGGCCGGGAAGGCCGCGCAGACCTCCAGCGAGATGCCGGCGAAGATCAGCTTCTGGCGGCCGGTGGCGTCGATGGCGGCGGCCACGCGGGCGTCGTCATAGGCGTTGACCGACGAGCGGTCGATGATCTCGATCCCCGGCAGGGCCTCGACCAGCTCCGGGAAGGCCGGGCCCCACATGGAGTCGGCGGCCGTGGTGGTGACCACGATCGGCAGGCCCAGGGCCTTGGCCGCCTTGGCCAGGGCGACGACATTGTGCTTCAGCTCGCCGGTCGAGTAGTCGCGGACGCCGGTCATCAGGCCGACCTGATGATCGACCAGCACCAGGGCGGCGTTGTCGGCGGTCAGCGGGTCGTAAGCGAAGGTGGTCATGGGGAAGTCCTCCTGAACGGTGCGATGAGGAGGACGCTACGGGCTGGACCATCGGCCCAGAAGCCGTCAGAAATGAAACTCAGCGTCCAATCGTTCGGACGATGAGGGCGCGATGCTGGACCTGAACGACTTCCTCCTGTTCGTGCACGTGGTCGATCGCGGCGGGTTCACGGCCGCCGGCCGCACGCTGAACATCCCCAAGTCGACGATCAGCCACCGCATCCAGCAGCTGGAGGGCGATCTGGGCGTCCGGTTGCTGAACCGCACCTCGCGCCGGTTCGGCGTCACCGACGCGGGCGAGGACTTCTATCGCCACGCGGTGGCCATGCTGCGCGAGGCCGAACTGGCCGAGACGGTGATCCGCAACCGCCTCTCCGAGCCGACCGGCACGGTGCGCTGCACGGCGGGCGTGGCGACCATGCAGACGGCGATGGCCGACATCATCGCCGACTTCCTGGTGAAGTTTCCCAAGGTCAATGTCGCGGCCCATGCCACCGACCGCACGGTCGACATCGTCGGCGAGAACTTCGACGTGGCGATCCGCGCGCACTCCGAGCCGCTGCCGGACTCCAACCTCGTCCAGCGCACCCTGGCCCCCGCGCCCTGGTACCTGTTCGCGGGGGCGGACTTCCTGGACCGCAACGGAACGCCCCAGACGCCGCAGGACCTGCAAGGCCATCCCTCGCTGTTCATGGCGCGCTCGGGCGTGGCGCCGGTCTGGAAGCTGCGTCACACGCGCCAGGCGCGCGACGAGATCGTCATGCCGCTGACCCCGCGCCTGCTGGGCGACGACATGATCGGCCTGCAGCAGGCGGCGATCCGGGGCCTGGGGGTGGTGGCGCTGCCCGGCTATGTCTGCCGCAATGCGGTGCGGTCGGGCGCGCTGCGGCGGGTGCTGCCCGAGTGGATCGCCGGCGACGCCACGATCACCGCCCTGATCCCCTACCGCCAGGGCGTGCTGCCGTCGGTGCGGGCCTTCCTGGACCATCTGGCGGCGGAATTCCCCAAGGCCGTGCTGATGTAGATCGTCCAATCCGTCGGACGCTAGGTTCGGAACTGGACGACTTCTCGGCCGATGGGCCGAACTTCAAGGTGTTCGCCAACGGACACCAGGAGATCGGCCATGGACGGCTCGACAGCAATTCTCACCGACAGGCTGGGCGACGTGGTCGCTGGCCTGACCCACAACATCGGCCACGGCTTCACGGCCAAGCACTTCTCGGCGGCGATGTTCGGCGGCCGGATGAATCCGCTGCTGATGGTCGATCACTTCGTGATGACCGCCCCGACCTTCGCGCCGCACATGCACGAGGGCATCTCGGCGGTGACGGCCATGTTCGAGGACTCGCGCGGCGCGTTCCTCAACCGCGACACCCTGGGCCACGACATCGCCCTGCGCGGCGGCGACCTCTACTGGCTGGCGGCCGCCAGCGGCGCGGCCCATGAGGAGAAGCCGGAGGCCGGCGCCCGCATCCACGCCCTGCAGATCTTCGTCGACCTGCCGCTCCGCCTGAAGTCGGCGCCGGCCCGCGCCGTGCTCGTCCAGGCGCAGGATGTGCCGGTGCTGGAAGGGCAGGGTTATCGTGTCCGCGTCGTGCTCGACCGCAGCGGCGAGACGCCCGAGCCGATGACCCTGCTGGACGGCGTGCTGGAGGCCGGCGGTCGCTTCGCCCACGCCGCGCCGCGCGGCTGGTCGGCCTGGATCTACGCCGTCTCGGGGACCTTGAGCGTCCACTGCGGCCACGAGGTCCGCGATCTGGCCGCCGGTAGCGCCACGATGCTGGCCGCCGGCGCGCCGGTGGAGATCATCCTGAACGCTGCCCAGCCCACGCACTTCGCGGTGCTGTCGGCGGCGCCGATCCACCCCTAGCGGCCCCACCCCACACCTGAACCTGGCCCCGCGCGACGCCTCGCGACGCGTGGACGGCCGAACCTTGCCTGCTTTCAGAGGAGACTTCCGATGACCGACATCCAGACCATCCCGCTCTCGCCCGAGGAACGCGCCCGCGAGACCGCCCTGCGTGACCGCTTCGCCGCCTTCTGGGGCAGCGCCACCGGCGACATCCGCGACACCTATGACGCCTTCATCGGCGCTAGTCCGATGGCGCAGGGCGTCAGCGTCGAAGCCGTCGACGAGAAGACCGTCTGGGGCTGGTGGGTGCGGACCGCCGCGCCAGAGGCCAAGCGGGCGATCCTTTACCTGCACGGCGGCGGCTACATCCTGGGCTCGTCCAAGGCCTATCGCGGCTTCGTCAGCCAGATCGTCGCCCGCACCGGCGTTCCGGCCCTGGTCATCGACTATCCGCTGGCCCCGGAAGCGACCCTGCCGGCCGGACCAATGGCGGCCCTGGCCGCTTGGCGCTACCTGGTCGCTCAGGGTTTCGAAGAGATCGCCGTCATTGGCGATTCCGCCGGCGGCGGCCTCAGCCTCGTCACCCTGGCCGAGCTCACCAAGCAAGGCCAGAAGCCGGTCGCCGGCGTGGTGTTCTCGCCGTGGACCGACCTGACCCTGACCGGCGCGTCGATGACCGACCCGGCGGTGGTCGATCCCCTGATTGGCTACGAATATCTGCAAGACTGCGCCGCCAAGGTGCTGGGCGGCGTCCCGGCCTCCGCGCCGATGGCCTCGCCGCTGTGGGGCGATCTGCGCGGCCTGCCGCCGCTGCTGATCCAGGTCGGGACCGACGAGCGCCTGCTGGACGACGCCCGCCGCTATGCCGACCGCGCCGCCGAGGCGGGCGTCGATGTCCGGCTCCAGGTCTTCGAGGGCATGCACCACGTCTTCCAGCTGGACGTCGCCCACCTGGAGAGCAGCCGCGCGGCGCTGGACGCCACCGCTGCCTTCCTCGCCCAAGCCTTCGCCCGCTGAGGAGCGCCGTCATGACCCTTTTCGACACGACCTACGACGTCGTCATCGTCGGCGGCGGCTCCGCCGGCGCGGTGCTGGCCAGCCGGCTCAGCGAGGATCCGGCCCGCCGCGTCCTGCTGCTGGAGGCCGGCCCGGCCTACGGTTCTTCTGAATTCCCGGACGTCCTGGCCAACGCCAACCGCGTCGGCGGCGACGCGGCCCACGACTGGGGCTATCGCAGCCAGGACCATGTGACGGCGATCCGGGGCAGGGTGCTGGGCGGCAGCTCGGCGGTAAACGCGGCCGTGGCCATGCGCGCTCGGCCCTCCGACTTCGCCCGCTGGACGGCGCGCGGGATCGAGGGCTGGTCGTTCGACGACGTCCTGCCGGTGTTCAAGATGCTGGAGAATACGCCCACCGGCGACGACGCCTGGCATGGCCGCGCGGGTCCGTTCCCGATCCGCCAGCGGACGATGGCGGAAAACACCCCGTCGATGCGGGCCTTCGTGCACGCCGCCGAAGCCGTCGGTCTGCCGCGCGTCGAGGACTTCAACGGCGCTGAGCAGCACGGCGTCTCGCCCTATCCGCTGAACATCGTCGATGGCCAGCGGATCAACACCGCCATGGCCTATCTGACCGACGGCGTCCGCCGCCGGTCCAACCTGACCATCGTCGGCGGGGCCGAGGTCGATCGGGTGGTGTTCGACGGCCGACGCGCGACCGGCGTCCTGCTGCTGACCGGCGAAACGATCTTGGCGGGGGAGGTGATCCTGTCGGCCGGGGCGTTCGGCAGCCCGGCGATCCTGATGCGCTCGGGGATCGGCCCGGCCGAGCACCTGGCCGCGCTGGACATCCCGGTGCTGGTCGACGCCCCCGTTGGCGAGCGGCTGAAGGACCATCCGTTCTACTACAACGTCTATGCCCTCAAGCCCGAGGCCAAGGGCATGGACCCGGTCGCCGGCGCCATCGTCTGGACCCGCTCCAGCGAAGCGAACGCGGGTGAGCTGGACCTGCACGTTTCGGGCACGCACATCTTCGATCCGGCCCAGAGCCCGACGGGCGGCGCGATCGTGCTGGCCTGCGCGGTGACCTTGCCCAAATCCGTCGGCTCGGTGCGCCTGGCCAGCCGCGACCCGCGCGCCGCGCCGGTGATCCGCTATAACTTTCTGCAGGACCCCAGTGACCTACGCCGGATGCTGGAGGCGGTGCGGCTGTCGCGCCGGATCGGTCGCACCGCGCCGTTCAGCGATCTGGTCGAGCTGGAGATGACGCCGGGCGAGCACGTTCAGGACGACGCGGCGCTGGAGGCGGCGGTGCTGGCCTCGGTCGACAGCTACGCCCACCCGACCTCGACGGTCCCGATGGGGCCGGAAGGCGACCCGAGCGCGGTGGTCGACGCCGATGGCGCGGTATGGGGCGTGGAGGGCCTGCGCGTCATCGACGCCTCGATCATGCCCGACATCCCGTCGGTCGCCACGAACGTGACGACGATCATGATCGCCGAGACGATCAGCCGCCGGCTCTTCGCATAGTCGATTGGGTTTTCAGGGAATGGTGGGGATCCAAGCTATGCTTGGATCCCCATGGTGCCACGACAGGGACTCGAACCCTGGACCTCAGCCTTACCAAGGATGCGCTCTACCACTGAGCTACCGCGGCGAAGAGGAGGGGCGTATAGCGAGGTGAATCGCGAACGCCAAGCCCAAAATCGTCTTGACCCGCGATCTTTGTCGCCGCACCCCCGGCGCATGGCGATCAGCGACGACAAATCCACCCGCGAGGCCAAGCTGGCCGAAGCGCTCCGGACCAACCTCCGTAAGCGGAAAGCCGCGGCCCGTGGGGCTTTGGCGGGCCATTCCGATCCGGCCGTCGCGACGGCGGCGGCCGCGCCTCGGCCGTATATCGCCGTTCGCAAACTGCTGGGGATAACTCATCGCGGCGGCGAGCGGGTCGAGCTGACCATCGAACTCTCCGCGCCGTTCGCGAATCCGGAAGGCCAGGACTGGGCGGTCGCCGTGCGGCTGACGGGCGACGGCGGCCAGTTCGACACCGAGGTCGGCAAGGCCGCGTTCGGGCGCGACGCGCTGGCGGCGACGCGCAAGGCGATCGAGCTGGCCCAGGTGGCGCTCGACCTGGCCAGCACCACCCACGACCTGCGCTGGCCGGACGACGAGCGGCCTTACGACCTCTCGGCCCCGATTTAACAGGCGAATTTCGGCGGGCGGCCCTTGCAAGCCCTCTTGCAACGGATAGAACCCGCTCCTCACATGAGAGCCGCGCGGCGACCCCCACAGTCGCGCGTTCGAGGGACCTGAATGGATCGCATCGCCATCACCGGCGGCGCGCGGCTGAACGGATCGATCCCGGTCAGCGGCGCCAAGAACTCGGCCATCAAGCTGATGGCGGCCAGCCTGCTCACCGACGAGCCGCTGCGCCTGACGAACATGCCGCGCCTGGCGGATACGCGTTTCCTGGGCAAACTGCTGTCGCGCCTGGGCGTCGAGGTCACCGAGAGCGATGGTCCGGACGGCCAGCAGACCCTGCTGCACGCCGCCGAGATCACCAGCGGTTTCGCGCCCTACGACCTGGTCCGCCAGATGCGCGCCTCGTTCAACGTGCTGGGTCCGCTGGTCGCCCGCTCGGGCCAGGCCAAGGTCAGCTTGCCCGGCGGCTGCACCATCGGCGCGCGTCCGGTCGACCTGCACCTGCAAGCCCTCGAGGCCCTGGGCGCCAAGATCGACCTGCACGAAGGCTACGTCTACGCCCAGGCCCCGCGCGGCCTGAAGGGCGCGGAGATCGTCTTCCCGATCGTCTCGGTGGGCGCCACCGAGCACGCCATGCTGGCCGCCGTGCTGGCCGACGGCGTCTCGGTGATCCAGAACGCCGCCTGCGAGCCGGAACTGGTCGACCTGCAAGAGTGCCTGAACGCCATGGGCGCCAAGGTCGAAGGCGCGGGCACGCCCACCATCACCATCACCGGCGTCGCCCGCCTGAACGGCGCGACCCACGCGGTGATCCCCGACCGCATCGAGATGGGCACCTACGCCGTCGCCGCCGCCATGGCCGGCGGTGAAGTGCGCCTGACCAACGCCCGTCCGGGCCTGATCGACAGCCTGCTGGTCAAGCTGGAAGAGGCCGGGGCCGGCGTCGAGCACACCGCCGACGGCTGCATCATCCGCCGCAACGGCTCGCGCCTGAACGCGGTGGATATCGAGACCGCGCCGTTCCCGGGCTTCGCCACTGACCTGCAGGCGCAGTTCATGGCCCTGATGACCACCGCGAACGGCGAGAGCCGTATCCGCGAGACCATCTTCGAGAACCGCTTCATGCACGCCCCCGAGCTGATGCGCCTGGGCGCCGACATCTCGGTCTCGGGCGGCGAGGCCCGCGTGCGCGGCGTCGAGCGGCTGGAAGGCGCCGAGGTGATGGCCACCGATCTGCGCGCCTCGGTCAGCCTGGTGATCGCCGGCCTGGTCGCGCGCGGCGAGACCACGGTCAGCCGCATCTATCACCTGGACCGCGGCTTCGAGCGCCTCGAAGAGAAGCTGGGCGCCTGCGGGGCCCAGGTCCGTCGCATCAAGGGCGACGGCGAGCCGGAGCTCTGACGATGGCTGAAACCGCCAAGCCGCTGCGCCTGCTGGCCCACGACGCCGACGACCTCGGCGTGCTGTCGGCCGCCTTGCAGGACGCCATCGCCAAGATCGGCGACATCCGCTGGGACGCCCAGGGGCGCACCCTGACCATCGCCTGCAACCGCTTCCGCTGGGAAGCCTCCCAAGATCAAAGGGGGGGCAAGTCGGGGGAGCGCGTGCGCTCGGCCCTGCAGTTCGGTGACGTCACCGGCGTGCAAGGGCGCAACCTGCGTCGTGACGCCAAGGGCGCGGTGGTCGAGCTGCTGTCGATCGGCTTCGAGCCAGCCGAAGAGGCGCCCGCCGGTATCGTCACCCTGACCTTCGCGGGCGGCGGCGACATGCGAGTGTCGGTGGACTGCCTTGACGTGGCTCTGGCCGATGTCTCTGATCCTTGGGCGACACCCCGGACCCCGGGCCACGCGGACTAGCAATTAGGCGCCTGCTCGATCCTTGAGCGGCGCCTTTTTTCTGATCTTTTGGCAAGCAGGGCGGTCGCCGTGAATTCGTCCCACGCGGTAGTGATCAGTAGGCCAATTCTCCTGAGACGCGAGCGGCGTTAAGTTAACGCCATGCGCCCATCAGAGGCGCGCTCGTCAGGGAGGCCCGAAGATGGCCCGGAAGTCGTCCTACGCGGCTGGGGAAGCCCAGCCGGTTTTCTTCCGTTCATGCGACATCACCAAGCCCGAGCCGCCGGTGCTGCGTCACGGCGGGCCATGCTTCGACTGGGGCCGCGCGACCCTGGTGGCGCTGTGCGTGGTGTTCTGCGGCGGCCTGGCGACCCTGGCCTACGCGGCGCTGGGCTGATCCGCCGAACGTCGTTCCGTCGATTGCCTCGGGTGGCGAAGCGCGCCTAAGCTTCGCTGCATGAGTACACCCGACGGCGACCTGTGGAACGAGGACCTGGCCCCGACCAGCGAGGCTCAGCGCACCTGGCGTTGGCGGCACTTCGCGGCGCTGTGGCTGGGCATGGTCATCTGCGTGCCGGCCTACATGCTGGCCTCGGGCCTGATCGAGCAGGGCATGTCGGCCGGGCAGGCGGTGGCGACCGTGCTGCTGGGCAATCTGGTGGTGCTGGTCCCGATGCTGCTGATCGGCCACGCCGGGGCGCGCTGGGGCGTGCCCTATGCGGTGCTGGCGCGGGCCTCGTTCGGCTGGAAGGGCGCGCGGGTCCCGGCCGTGGCGCGAGCGATCGTCGCCTGCGGCTGGTACGGCATCCAGACTTGGATCGGCGGCGGGGCGCTCTTGACCCTGCTGGGCGTCATCGTCGGCCGGAAGCTGGAGGGCGCGCCGCTGCCGCTGCTGGGCATCGGCCTTGGCCAGCTGCTGGCCTTCTTCGCCTTCTGGGCCATTCAGCTGCTGTTCGTCACCAAGGGTCTTATCGCCGTCCGCAAGCTGGAGACCTGGACCGCGCCGATCAAGGTCGCGATCTGCCTGCTCATGGTCTGGTGGGCGGTCGGCAAGGCCGGCGGTCTTGGCCCCATCTTCCACCAGCCCTCGGCCTTCGTCGAAGGCGGTCCCAAGGCCGGTCAGTTCTGGAGCGTCTTCGCGCCGGCCCTGACGGCCATGGTCGGGTTCTGGGCGACGCTGGCGCTGAACATCCCCGACTTCACGCGGTTCGCCCGCACCCAATCGGACCAGATCATCGGTCAAGCGGTGGGCCTGCCCGCGCCGATGGGCCTGCTGGCCCTGGTCAGCGTGGTGACGACCTCGGCCACCACCCTGGTGTTCGGCAAGGCGGTCTGGGACCCGGTGCAGCTGGCCGGCGACATCGGTGGGATCGCCGTGGTCGTGGGCCTGCTGATCATCAGCCTCGACACTGTGTGCTGCAACATCGCCGCCAACCTGGTCGGGCCGGCCTATGACTTCTCGGCCCTGTGGCCCAGCAGGATCAGCTATCGCACCGGCGGCTGGATCACGGCCGGGATCGGCGTGCTGATCATGCCCTGGAAGCTCTTGGAGACCACCCAGGGCTACATCTTCACCTGGCTGGTCGGCTACGGCGCGCTTTTGGGGCCGATCGCCGGGATCCTGATCGTCGACTACTGGCTTGTGCGGAAGACCCAGCTGGCGGTGGACGACCTCTATGTCCGCGACGGCGCCTACGCCTATCGCGGCGGCTGGAATCCGGCGGCGATTATCGCGCTCGTCCTGGGCGTGGCACCCAACCTGCCAGGCTTCCTGGCCGCCGCCGCGCCGCACCTGTTCGGCGGCGTCGGCGGCTTCTGGACCACCCTTTACACCTACGCCTGGTTTGTCGGTCTGGCGATCGCGGCGGCGGTGTACGGGGTGATGATGCGGGGTAGGGCGGTCACTTGGGCTTAGGCGCCGGCGGCGCAGGATTGGGAGCAGAAACTGGCGCGGCGGGCTGCGCGCCGAGCGTCGCCTGAAGCTTCTGCAAGTTGGTCCTGGCCTCCTGTATTTCCTGGTTGGTCGTACTGCGCCAGGTCGGGCTGTCGTACTGCGCCAAGTCGGCTAGCGCCTTTTGAACCTTCAGAGCGTTCTGAGCCATGAGTTCCGCGGCGTCGGCGCTGGCCTCCAGTCCGGCGTCCGACGGGTTGGCGGCCTTGGCCGCGGCTTCTGCCGTCGTGACCGCCGCCTGAACCTTCGCCATGTCGATCGTATTGGTTCCGGTGTCGTAGAATCCCTTCAGCTGGAGCGCGGGGCCGAACTTGGCGATGGTCGCTTTCGCCTGTTGAACCGTGTCGCTGCCGTTCTGGAGTCTCGCCTCCGCCGCCGTGACCTGCCACTGGGCGTCGTCGATTTGCCGCTGCTGCTCCAGGAGTTGCTTCTGCCGTAGAGCCAGCTGCAGCTGCGTCAGGTTCTGGGTGCTGAAGAATTCGACGCTGCCAGTGTCCTTGTCGAAATAGACGTCGGCCTTGCCGACCGCCTTCTCGATCAGGGCGCGCATGCCCGTCGCCAGGCAGAAGCTGTTATATTGCTGGATCTGTAGCGTCGCGTCGCTCCAGCTGCGCGGCGGAATGACGTCGTACTTGCCCTTGGGGCCATCAGGGACCTTGGCGGCCGCCGGATCGGTCGCGTAGCCCTCGACACCCTTGCGATAGGTGTCCTGCGCGGCCTTGACCTTCTCGCCGACCGTGCCGATGGACGCGGTGAGATAGGCGTACTCTTCGAAATCCTGCGACCAGGCCTGCAGCAAAGCGGTGCTGGTGGAGGTCACGGCGATCGACTGGGCGCTGGCCTGGAAGATGCCCATCAGGCTGGACACCGCGCCGGAGCCGACATTGAACGACTTGTTGGCGAACCGGTAGTCCGAGTGGGCCTCGCCCAGCCGGTTCAGCGCGTATTCGCAAATCCCGCGCGAAGCGTCGAAACCGGCGGCGCGATAGTCGATCAAGGCGTTGGCGTAGGGACTTTGGGGCTTGGCCTCGATCTGCTCGCCGCCTGTGCTCCTGGCCTCTTCCAGCCTCTCGGCCTCTATGGACCGCTGGTAGTACTTGGCGATCATCTTCTCGAGGTTGGGATTGTCGTAGTAGGTGGGCTTGGGTTTCGGCTTGTCGGATTTGGCGTCCTTCTTCGGAGCCTTCTCCTTCACGCGCGGACCCACCGGGACGATCGGGTCCTTCCGGATCGAGAACTGGGTCCCGGCCGTGCTGAACCAATCATTGTCCATCCGGTTGGACGCACACCCCGCGCAGATCAGCGCGACCATAGACACCACCAGACCGTTCCGCATCGTCGCCCCCGAGAGCTTTGCTTTGATTATGCAACTTATGAGCTTGAATTTTGGCGATGCAATCTTCGGACTTGAACATATCTGCGCTTTTCGAAACGGCTTTCCATTGAGGGCGCGTGAGGTCCGCTAAGCCCGCGCCAGGGCTTTCTCTCTTGCCTCCCCGGCAAAAACCCGCATCTAGCAGGCCATGCGCCGCTTCTCCTTCACCGCCCCGGATTTCCAGGCCGCCTTCAAGGCCTTCCTCGACGAGCGTCGCGGCTCGCCGGCCGATGTCGACGCCGCCGCCGCGAGCGTGCTGGAGGCGGTGAAGACCCATGGCCTGGACGCCGTGCTCGACTTCAGCCGCAAGTTCGACAAGGTCGAGCTGACCGCCGAGACCATCCGCGTGACGCCGGAAGAGATCGAGCAGGGCTGGGCCGACACCCCCGCCGACGTGCGCGAGGCCATCGCCTTCGCCGCCGCCCGCATCCGCGCCTATCACAGCCGCCAGCGTCCGGCCGATCAGGCCTGGACCGACGAGGCCGGCGTCGAGCTGGGCTGGCGCTGGACGCCGCTTGAGGCCGTGGGCGTCTATGTCCCCGGCGGCCGCGCTGCCTATCCCTCGACGGTGCTGATGAACGCCGTGCCCGCCCAGGTGGCCGGCGTCGATCGCATCGCCATGGTCACCCCGCCCGGCAAGCTGCAGCCGGCCGTGCTGGCGGCGGCCAGGGAAGCCGGCGTCACCGAGATCTGGCGCATCGGCGGGGCCCAGGCCGTGGCCGCCCTGGCCTATGGGGCAGGTCCGATCCAGCCGGTCGACAAGATTGTCGGCCCCGGCAACGCCTATGTCACCGCCGCCAAGCGCCGCCTCTACGGCGTGGTCGGCATCGACGCCCTGGCTGGTCCGTCCGAGATCGTGGTGGTCGCCGACGCCAAGAACAATCCCGACTGGATCGCCGCCGACCTGCTGAGCCAGGCCGAACACGACCCGGCCGCCCAATCGATCCTCATCACCGACGACGAGGCCTTCGCCGCCGCTGTCGAAGAGGCCGTGACGGCGCGTCTCAGGACCCTGGCCACCGGCGAGGACGCCGCCGTCTCGTGGCGCGACCACGGCGCGGTGATCATCGCCCCGCTGGACGAGAGCCCGGCCCTGGTCGACGCCATCGCGCCCGAGCACGTCGAGTTCGCCATGGAGAACCCGGAAGCGCTGTCGGACCGTGTCCGTCACGCCGGCGCGATCTTCCTGGGCCGCCTGACGCCCGAAGCCATCGGCGACTATGTCGCCGGCTCCAACCACGTGCTGCCGACCAGCCGCGCGGCGCGCTTCCAGTCGGGCCTGTCGATCTACGACTTCATCAAGCGCACCTCGATCGTGAAGTGCGACGCGGCGTCGTTCGGCATCCTCGGACCGCACACCGTGGCGCTGGCCAAGGCCGAAGGGCTGCCGGCTCACGCGCTCTCGGCGTCGATCCGGTTGCCTTCGGCCGACTGACGCGCGAACCTCGCGACAGATGAGCAACGCCGACTCCGCCAGCCACAAGATCAAGTCGATCGAGATCGACGAGGACAGCCTCGCGGCCGCGTCGCGCGACCAGGAGCAGGAGCGCCAGGTCGCGATCTTCGACCTGCTGGACGGCAACTATTTCGAGCCGGCCGAGGCGTCGGGCGGGCCCTACGACATCAAGCTGTCGCTGATCGAGAACCGGCTGGCCTTCGACATTACCGGACCCGACTACGCCAAGCGCCACTTGCTGTCGCTGTCGCCGTTCCGGGGCGTGATCAAGGACTACTTCCTGATCTGCGACAGCTACTACTCGGCGATCCGCAGCTCGACGCCGCAACAGATCGAGGCCTTGGACATGGGCCGGCGCGGCCTGCACAACGAGGGCTCCAACCTGCTGCGCGAGCGCCTGGAGGGCAAGGTCAAGACCGACCTCGACACCGCCCGGCGCCTGTTCACCCTCATCTGCGCGCTGCACTGGCGGGGCTAGGAGGCGCGGTGTCGGACTTGCTGCCCGATGCGGTGCTCTTCACCTGCAACTTCAACCGCGTGCGCTCGCCGATGGCCGAGGGGCTGTTCAAGCGATTCTACGGCACGCGGGCGTTCGTCGATTCCTGCGGGCTGAAGCCGGATCCGGCCGGGGAGGGGATCGATCCCTTCGTCGTGGTGGTGATGGACGAGCTGGGCCTGGACGTGTCGGACCATCAGCCCAAGACCTTCGCCCAGCTGGAGGACGACAGCTTCGACGTCGTCGTCTCGCTGACGCCCGAGGCTCAGCACCGCGCGGTGGAGCTGTCGCGCGACCGGTCCGTCGAGATCGAGTACTGGCCGACCCACGATCCGACGTTGACGGACGGTTCGCGCGAGGCCCGACTTGCGGCGTACAGGGAGGTTCGCGACACCCTGGCCGAGCAAATCAAACGACGTTTCGGCGCGCCATCGACGTTTGGGGGGTGAATGCGCTATAGAGGCGCCTCGCCGCGAAGGGCCTCGCGCTGACTCGACTGTCAGCGCGCCCTCGTGGCTATTCGATTCGCTCCATTTGAGAGGCCTGATGGCTAAGGAAGAACTGCTCGAGTTTCCCGGTACGGTCAGCGAACTGCTGCCGAACGCCACCTTCCGGGTGACGCTTGAGAACGCGCACGAGATCATCGCCCACACCGCCGGCAAGATGCGCAAGAACCGCATCCGCGTGCTGGCCGGCGACAAGGTCCTGGTCGAGATGACCCCGTACGACCTGACCAAGGGCCGTATCACCTACCGCTTCAAGTAAGCGCGCATGGCATCGCAGACGGCCGCCCAGCCGGCGCTGGTGCTGGCCAGCGCGAGCCCCCGGCGCCTGGACCTGCTGGCCCAGGTCGGTGTCACGCCCGACCGGGTCGATCCCGCCGACATCGACGAAAGTCCGCTGCGCGACGAGACCCCGCGCCGTCACGCCCTGCGCCTGGCGCAGGAGAAGGCGCGCGCCGTCGCCGCCCGCTCGCCGGGTGACTTCGTCCTGGCCGCCGACACGGTGGTGGCCGTCGGCCGGCGCATCCTGCCCAAGGCCGAAACCGAGGCGGATGTCCTCTACTGCCTGAAGCTGCTGTCGGGTCGGAACCACAAGGTGCTGACCGGCGTCGCCCTGATCGCCCCCGACGGTCGCGAGGGGGCGCGGCTGGTCGAGACCAAGGTCGGCTTCAAGCGCCTGACCGACGCCGAGCGCGACGCCTATGTCGAAGGCGGCCAGTGGAAGGGCAAGGCGGGCGGCTACGGCGTGCAGGGCATGGCCGGGGGCTTCATCACCGAGCTGCAGGGATCCTATCCCAGCGTGGTGGGCCTGCCGCTGTACGAGACCCTCAACCTGCTGAGCGGCCTGGGGTATCGGCCATGAACGCCAAGCCTGACCACAAGTCCGATCACAGGGCCGATCACAAGTCCGATTATAGGGCCGCCAAGCCCGCCAGCGAGCGGCGCGCCTATCTCTACAAGGGCGTCGGCGAGACGGTCGGGGTCGTGACCCTGGACGGCCGCCCCGAGCGCCTGTTCGTCGCCTGGCCCACCGACGATCCGTTGGACGCCGAGGGCGTGCGCGGCGTGGCCCGCGTCAAGTCGATCGAGAAGGCCTTCAACGCCGCCTTCGTGGCCCTGCCGGGCGGCCAGGACGTGCTGCTGCCGATCCGGCCCGACATGCCCAAGCTGGTCGAGGGCGGGGTGGTCGAGATCGAGATCAAGACCGCCTCGCGCGCCGACAAGGCCGCCGTGGCCCGCTTCGTCGCCGAAGGGCAGGGCGAGCCGCGCGTGCTGCACGCCGCTCCGACCCTCGAGGCGCTTCTGCGCCACCATGTGAAGGCCGGCTCGCCCACGACGGGCGACAAGGCTCTCCTCGCCGTCGAGGAGGCCGAGGCCGACGCCCTGACCACGATCTTCGCCCTGCCGGGGGGCGGCGACATCGCCGTGGAGACCACGCGGGCCCTGACGGCGGTCGACGTCGACCTGGGCGGCCGCGAATCCTCCGATTCGAAGCGCGCCGCCCGCCAGGCCAACATGGCCGCGCTCAGCGTCGCGGCGCGGGTGCTGCGACTGAAGGGGCTGGGCGGCATCGTCGTCTTCGACCTGGTCGGGCGCGGCCATGACGGCCAGGCCCTGACCACGGCCGCCCGCAACGCCTTCGCGCTGGACAATCCGGGCGTGGGAATCGGGGCGATCAGCAAGTTCGGCACGCTGGAGATGATCGTGCCGCGCCGCGCGCCGCCGATTCTCGACCGGCTGCTGACCCAGAACGGGTCGGCGAATCCCCGCTACATCGCCCGTCGCCTGGCGCGGGCCCTGGAGCGCGAGGGCAGGGCGGACCCTGGCGGTCGCCTGACCGCCCGCTGCGCACCGGCCGTGGCCGAGGCCTTCGCCGCTGAACTGGACGCCGGCGTCGCCGAGCGCCTGGGCCGCAGATTCGCGGTCGAACCCCAATCCGACTGGCCGGTCGATCGCCTGGAGGTGTCCGCATCATGAGCACGGGGTGCCCCATCTGCGGCAAGCCGGTCGAAGCCGCCTTCCGTCCCTTCTGCTCCAAGCGCTGCTCGGACGTCGACCTGCAACGCTGGCTGAGCGATCGCTACGTCGTCCCCGGGACCGACGAAGACGACGAGAATCCGCTGTCGGAAAGTGTCCACAGAGAATGAAAAAGGGCGCTGGACATCCATTCCAGCCTCACTTATAGACCCGGCTCCTCGCTGCAAGGCGAGGTCGCCGAAGCGGTTTCGACCGCCGAACGCAAGATGCCTGAGTAGCTCAGTTGGTAGAGCAGCGGATTGAAAATCCGCGTGTCACTGGTTCGAATCCGGTCTCAGGCACCACTTCCCTCGAAAGCTGACAGACTTTTGGGACCGCCCTGAAACCAGGCCGGTCGTCTTGTCGTTTTCCCGTCATGATAGCGGTTGATCCGCAGGTCTGACGCACCATCTGCCAAACAGGCGGGCGCCTTTCTTCATCGACCGGCGTTTTATTGCAATGCTGCAGTGCAGCATGACTTTTCTCGGTATCAGAGAAAAACCGCCCTTATTTCCTAAAAACCCTTTTGTGCATTGCGGCGGAGCCGGTCGCGGCGGCCGTGTACGACGTTTTTGTGCCCAAATGATCCCCTTGACGGTGCGAAAAGGGGTTGCCAAAGGACCACAGCCGCAATTCTAACATTGCGGTAAGACCGGAGCCCCAAAAGGGCATCGGTTGCCCGCGCTTCGAAACGATCCTTCCTGAGGACCTGGTCTTCCGGAGGGGCGTAACGGGTCGAGCGCAGCGAAGCGGGTCCGCCAGGTTGGGAGAGCAATCGACCTCCAGGTGGGCTATTCAGAGTTAGGGTAGACACGCTCTCGCGCGACGACCCTCGGTCCAAACGTGCTAGACCAATCAGGAACTGGCGACAGATGCTCGACATTAAACGGAAGACCCCCCTCATCGCTCTCGTCGGCGCCATGGCGCTGATGGCGAGCGCCCCGGCCTTTGCCCAGGACGCCGCCGCTCCGGCCGCCGCCTCCTCGACGCAAGCCGCTCCCGCCGACGCCGCCGCCGCTCCGGCCGCGACCCCGGCTCCGGAAGCTCCTCCGGCTGACGCCGCTGAAGCTGAAGGCGAAAAGAAGGGCGGCCACTCGCTGACCCCCGTCGGCATGTTCCTCGCCGCCGGCGCCGTCGTTAAGGTCGTCATGATCGGCCTGCTGCTGGCCTCGGTCTTCTCGTGGGTGCTGCTGCTCACCAAGATTTTCGAGTTCGCTGGCCTGAACAAGCAATCGGACAAGTTCCTGGAAGCCTTCCGCGGCGCTCGCTCGATCGCCGACATCGCGCGCATCAGCTCGTCGGAAGAATTCGAAGGCAACCCGATGGCCGACATGGCCGCCGCCGCCTCGCAGGAAGTCGAACTGTCGCGTCAAGCTGGCCTGCAGGTCAGCGGCGAACACCGCGACTCGACCATCGCTCGCGCCACCTACGCCATCAGCGCGGTGCAAGCTTCGCTGGTTAAGCGTCTGTCGGGCGGCATGGTGTTCCTGGCCTCGGTCGGTTCGGCCGGTCCGTTCATCGGTCTGTTCGGTACGGTTTACGGCATCATGACGTCGTTCATCGGCATCGCGAACACCAACACGACCAACCTGGCCGTCGTCGCGCCGGGTATCGCTGAAGCTCTGCTGGCTACCGGTATCGGCCTCTTCGCCGCTATCCCGGCCGTTATCTTCTACAACTACTTCCAGACCCGCATCTCGGGTTACGGCACCCGCTCGGAAGGTTTCGTTGCTGAACTGATGAACGCCATCTCGCGTCAGCTCGACAAGGGGGCGTAACACCCATGGCCGCCAAACTCTCAGGCGGTGGGGGCGACAGGTTCAACGTCGAACAGAACAGCGACATCAACGTCACGCCCTTCGTGGACGTCATGCTGGTGCTCCTGATCATCTTCATGGTGGCCGCTCCGCTGGCCTCCGTGTCGGTCGAAGTGAACCTGCCGCCGGCGGTGGCGAAAGCATCTCCAAACCCGCCGAAGCCGGTTTACATCTCGATCAAACAGTCCGGGCAGATCTTCATTGGGGATTTCCCGACGACGGTGGACGAGATGGGACAGGACATTGCCAAGAACATTGGCAAGCGTGACCCGTCCAAGGAGCGCATTTTCATCCGGGCCGACGAAAAGGTTCGCTACGGGGCTTTCATGGAGGTGATGAACACCCTCCAGGATAACGGCTTCTACAGCGTGGCTCTCGTTGGACGGGATGATAGCTAAGGTAGGGGTGCTGCATGGCTGAACAACAAACGCCCGAGCATCGCCACTACGATCCGCTCACTTCGGAAGGCCCGCGTCGCAAGAAGGGTATGGGCCCCTTCGGTATCGCGCTGATCGTGGTCTGCGGTGTGCACGGACTGCTCTTCGCCTATCTGGCGAAGCAGAAGTTCGAAGCGGTGATGCAGCAGTACACGGATGAAGCTGTGGATGTGGAGC